>NZ_JAVDQF010000001.1:2863919-3182132 GCF_031454135.1 Arthrobacter russicus | reverse complement strand
GTCCCAGTGAGTTGGGAAACCCAGTGGGATTAAACGGTTATCTCCCACTGAGTCTTGAGACTCGGTGGGAGATAACCGTTCAGTGATTTCCGAAGCGAGCCGGGAACCTACTTGGTGTTGACGATGATCTTGGCAACGCCGACCAGCATGTCGGTCTTCACGGCGTCGGTGTTGAACGTCTTGTTCAACAGCCCAGCGGCGACGTCGGAGATCAGCACCCGGGTGCCTTCCAAGATCGCGGTGTCGCCGTCTTTCTGCAACGGCTTCAGCGTGGAGCCGTCGAGGTTGAAGATGTAGGCCTGCTTGGCAGCCACGGCGCCGTTGACCGCGACGTCGCCGTAGAGCTTCGAGGTGCCCGGATCAATGGTGAAGTTGGTCAGGTCGACCTTGGTCTCCCCGGCGGTGAGCGAGAATCCGGAACCCGCGTGGCTGATCAGACCTTGCACGTAGGGGCGGTAGCTGGCTGCCGGGTCGTAGTAATCGACCTTTCCACCGGTGATCGGGAAGATCAAAGAACCATCGGTCAGGGCTGCGGTGCCGATCACGCCCGGGGTCAGGCCCAAGGTGGTCAAAGCAGCTCCGAAGGAGGCATCGAGCTTCACTGCGGTGGAGACGCCGCTCAGCGACGGAATCGAGGCGACCGGCTTCGGCGCCGCTGCCGAGCTGGAGCTGCTCGCAGAGCTGGAGTTCGAGCTGCTGGAGCTGCCCGAGCAGGCGGCCAAGGAGAAGACGAGTGCTCCGGAAGCGGCGATGGCTCCGACGGTGGTGAAAATGGACTTGCGCATGATGATCATTCCTTTATCCGTAGCTTGTACTGTCACAAGTCCTTCGAGGTAAAGCCGTCCAGCGATGGGTCCGAATATTTAGCGTTATATTTTCGTTATAAAACGCCGGCCACTCCGCGCCCGACGTCAAACTCCGGATCACCACCGATTCGCCCAGCGCCGCCGCCTCGGTTGACTTAAGTACACGGTGTAACGAAACTATAAATAGACACGGTGTAAGGAAACTGTAAGCGGGTTGTAAGCGATCCGACATCCCTGCGGCGTTGACTGTGAAGCGTCATCCATGAAGCATTTTCCGAGAGGCGAAGCCATGAACCAGATCCCATCTCCCACCAGTTCCCGGACCACCGTGCTGGTCTCCGGCGGCAGCATCGCCGGCCCGGCCGTCGCCTATTGGCTGAACCGCTACGGATTCCACGTCACTCTGGTCGAACGCAATGACGGCACCCGCACCGGCGGGCAGGCCATCGACATCCGGGCGGTGGCCATCGACGTGGTCGAGAAAATGGGCCTGCTCGAAGCAATCCGGGAGCAGCGGACCGATATGCGCGGAGCCAGCTCGCTCGACGCCGCGGGAGTAGAAATTTCCAGCAGCAGCGAATTCACCTTCAGCGGCGGCGTGATCGACAACGACGACGTCGAAATCCTGCGCGACGATTTGGGCCAGATCCTCTACGAAGCCACCAGCGACGACGTCGAGTACCTTTTCGGCGATTCAGTCACCGAGCTGAGCGAAACCGCCCACGGCGTCGAGGTCGCCTTCGAGAAAAACCCGCGCCGCAGCTTCGACTTCGTGATCGGCGCTGACGGGCTGCATTCCCGGGTGCGCAAACTGGCCTTCGGCCCCGAAGCCGACTATGTGCACCCGGTCAATATCCGAGAAGGCGTCACGAACTATGCCGCGATCTTCAGCGTGCCGAACTACCTCGGCCTCGACCGCTGGCAAGTCGCCCGGTTGACCGACGAATCGCTGACCCTGCTCTACGTCGCCAAGCAGAACACGGTGTCCCGGGCGATGCTCCGGGTACTGGCGACGGACCTCGACTACGGCTACCGCGACAAAGCGCAGCAAAAGCAGATCGTGGCCGACTACTTCGCCGCGGATCGGCAATGGATCATGCCGCAGTTGATCGAGAGCATGTGGCAAGCCGAGGACTTCTACTTCGATTCGATGAGCCAGACCCGGATGGACCGATGGTCCAACGGCCGGGTGGCATTGGTCGGCGACGCCGCCTTCTGCCCGAGCGCGATGTCCGGGCAGGGAACCTCGGTCGCGCTGGTCGGCGCCTACGTCCTTGCCGGCGAACTCGCCGCCGCGGATGGTGAGTTCGCGGCGGCCTTCGAAAACTACGAGCTCGAAATCCGGCACTTCGTGGAGAACAACCAGCAGCTGCCCTTCCTGGTCCGGAATTACAACTTCGGTTCCGCCGAGTCCATGGATCCGGCCGCGATCGCCACGCAGAGCCCGCTTTTCCTGGACATCGTCAACGGCTATCCGCTCAAGGACTACTCGACGCACGACCGGCAACCCGCATCGGCCTGAACCGGGCACCGGCGAGCGAAGGGGCGGGCGCCGTTGATCGGAATCGACGGCGCCCACCCCTTCGCCAGGGACCGTTATTTGTCGAAGGCCAGGATTTCGTCGTGGTGCCGCGGCGTGTACGGCTTGGGCCCCTTGCCTTGCGCCCGGGCCTCGCGGAACGCCGCGAACTGCTCGATCGGCGACGTGGTGTGGCCGAACTTCTCCCGCGCCTCGGCAATGCCGTAGACCTTGTCCGCCAGCGGAAGCTTGTCGTTGAGCACCGGATCCAGGATCGGCGTGGATAGCGGGGTTATCGTATCCAGCAATTTCAAAAACGCCTTGGGGTGGGTGGCCAGGTATTTGTGGAACGCCTTCACCGCGGGCGTGCCCACGGTAGCCATGATCAAAGCATCCAGCTTGGTGTAGCGCATGCCGCCCATGGTGTTCGCCCAGCGCGGCAAGGTGGAGAGGATCGCCCGCGAAGTCAGCACATTGAGCACCTTGCCGGCCAGCGCAGCACTGCGCCCCAGGCCGTCGCCGAGCACCTTTTCCACTCCATTGACCAAAAAGTCATAATGCGCCTGGCCGCCCTCGGTGGCGGTGTTGCTCGGCCGCCAATCTTCGAAGTAGGCGCGCACGGCCTCCCGGGAACGGGGAACCTTGGCCGGATCGATGGTTTGGAACTCCGCAGCCTTGGCGCAATCGGCCCAGTACTCGGTCTCCCGCTCCCGGCTGAGTTTTCCCGGGCCGAACTTCTCGTACATCTTGATGATCGAATGCCAAGCCGTAATGTGGATCCAAAGCTGGGAATCCGGATTGTTCGCGTCGAATTCCTTGCCGGTCACCGGATCGTGCCCATTGGCGCGGGAGTGGATCTTCATCAGCATGTCGGAGAACTTGAGCACCGTCTCGGCATCGGCGTACAAAACCGCGGTGAAGTATTGCATGGTGCGGTCGTAGCGCAATTGCGTGCGCTGCATCACCTGATCCGTGGCCACCACCGAGGCGGTCAAATGCGGGTCCAGGAATTCCACGGACACCGCCCGGGAAAATCCCAACGCGATCGAGGTCGGGTAGCTCCAGACTTGGTAGGCCACCGAGTCCGGGCCGAAAAACCCCCAGTCGGGCCTGGCCGGCGCCTCGCCGGCCCGCTTCGCGGCCAGCCTGGTTCCACGGTTGCCGGCATTCTTTGTCGCCTGTGACATTGATGCACCCCTTCGAGCTTAGAAATCGGACGAGCCGTTCGGTAAGTTACCCCCAGTAAGTTGCCTTTCAGTAAAGTTAGACACTGCGAGATACATTTGTCAACGATTCGTATCATTTAAGTTTCACGGTGCCTGCCGGGCCATCCGACAACCGGCGAGGGGGCTGTCCCGACCACCACGCGTGCAACGTGACGACCAGGACAGCCCCCTCGGGAAACCGCCGCTGATGCAGCGAAAAGTCAGAGCCCGAAGCGTTCCGTTTCATCGAACGGCCCGACGACGGTCATGGTCCGGGGTGCGGCTGCCAGCTCGCCGGCGAGCGCGTTCACTTGTGCCACGGACACCGAGTGGATCCGCGCCAAGGTTTCGTCGATGTCCAGGAACTCGCCGGAGACCAGTTCGGCCCGGCCCAAGCGGGACATTCGCGATCCGGTATCCTCCAGCGCCAAGACGATGCCGCCGGAAAGCTGCCCGATCGCCTTGCCCAGCTCCTCGGCGGTCACCCCGTCGGCTGCCAGTTTGTCCAGCTCCGCGCCCAGCAGGGCGAGCACCTGCGGTACCTTCTGCGGTGCGCAACCGGCGTACATGCCGAAGTACCCGGCATCGGCATACGACGAGGCGAACGAGTAGGTCGAATACACCAAACCGCGTTTTTCCCGGATTTCCTGGAACAACCGGGAAGACATGCCGCCGCCCAGAATGGCGTTGAGCACGCTCATTACGAACCGGCGCTCGTCGGTCGCGGTGATCGACGGGCAGCCCACGATGATGTTCGCCTGTTCCACTTGGCGTTTGATCACTTGGAGGCCGGGCGCTCCGGAGATCGGCGCCGGCTGCACCGAACGCCGGGGTACCGGGGCGGCCTCGGGATCGAGCTCCCAGCCCGCGGACTCCAAGGCGGTCAGCACCTGGGCGCACACCGCATCGTGGTTGAGTCCCCCGGCCGCGGTGACCACCAGCTCATCCGGCCGGTAGAACCTGCGGTAATGCGCCAGCACGGATTCCCGGGAAACGCCGCGGATCGCCTCCGGGGTCCCGCCGATCGGCCGGCCCAGCGAATGCTGCCCCAGCACCGAGGCGACGAACTTTTCATGCGCCACGTCGGTGGGGTCATCGCCGTCCATCGCGATCTCTTCCAGAATCACGTCCCGCTCGGCTTCGAGTTCCTCGGCATCCAATACCGCCGAGGTCACCATATCGGCGATCACGTCGATCGCCATCGGCAAATCGGCGTCGAGCACTCTTGCGTAGTAGCAGGTGCTTTCTTTTGCCGTTGCCGCATTCGACTCGCCGCCGACCTCGTCGAAGGCCGAGGCGATCTCGAGCGCGGTGCGCCGGGTAGTGCCTTTGAACAGCAGATGCTCCAAGAAATGCGTCGAGCCGTGTTGCCCCTCGGCTTCGTCCCGGGACCCGACGCCTACCCAAAACCCGATCGTTGCACTGCGCTGGCCGGGCATCGATTCGGTGAGTACCCGGACTCCGCCGGGTAGTACGGAACGACGGACTGTGGAGCCGCCTGGCGAACCGGCCAAAAGAGTGGACTCTGCTGCGGCATCCCCACCGGCAGCTGAGTGGTGCGCAGTGAGCAATAGCTGAATGGAAGGCATAGGTCTCCAGTTTATGGCAGTCTAGGAGAATTCCATGCATCTGGCGGCAAAGCACCGATCCGGCATCCCGCCGGCGATTGCCGTGAGAGCATGATCGTTATGCCAGACCGCAGCAACGGCACTTCCTCGCGCCTCGCCGGCGTCGACGCGGCCCGTGGACTCGCGTTGATCGGGATGATCGCCGCACATGTCCTCCCGCTCTACGACGGGCAGACCGCCGAGCCGACCCTGGCGGGTTTGGTTTTTTCCGGGCGCTCCTCGGCCTTGTTCGCAGTGCTCGCCGGGCTGAGCCTGGGCCTGATGACCGGCGGCTCGCAGCGCCATCGCGGAAAGCTCTTCAGCGCTGACCTGCGCGGCATCACAGCCCGGGCCATGGTGCTCTTCGGCATCGGTCTCACGATGGGGCTCTGGGATGTCAACGTGGCAATCATCCTCTGCCAGTACGCACTGCTTTTCCTCCTGCTGCTGCCCTTCACGACCTTGGGCCCACGGGTGCTCTACCCATTGGCCTTCGGCTGGCTGGCCTTGAGCCCGGTCCTGGCCTTTCCGCTCAGAGCCGGGCTGTGGCAGAGCATGGGCGCCGAAGCGGTGACGGACGGAAATCCCTGTTGGCTGAACCTGTTCACGCCGTCCTTCCTGCCGGACCTGCTGCTGACCGGCACCTATCCGGCGTTCCAATGGCTCGGCTACCTGCTGCTCGGTTTGGCGCTGGCCAGATCGGACCTGGGCAAACTCCGGTTGGCCTGGACGATGCTGGCCGGCGGCGTCTTGGTGGCCGTGGCCAGCCGGCTGATCAGCGATCTGCTGCCTTACTCCGGCGGCGGCCTGGCCGCCTTGCGCCGCACCGCCGAGGGCTCGGAATTCTATCTCGAGCCGTTGCTCTACGTCCGGTCCCCGGCCGAGCGCCAGGATGAGAGTTGGTGGTGGTTGACGGTGTCCACGCCGCACTCCGGTTCGCCCTTCGATTTGCTCGGCACCGCCGGAACCGCGCTGGCGGTGATCGGTGGATTCCTCTTGCTCGCCCGCCGGCTGCGCCCGCTCGTGCTGCCGTTCGCGGTCATCGGCCGGATCCCGCTGACGCTCTATGTCGGGCATGTCGGGGTTTTGGCCCTGCTGACCTTCGCCGCGGTCGAGTATCTGCCCGAGGAGCTGTTCTGGCTGATCCTGGCCGGGTCCTTGCTGCTCGGCATCGGCTATTACCTCTGGGGCCGGCGCGGTCCGTTGGAGTCCCTGCTCGGCACGGTCGCGGGGATTGCCCGCGGAAACGAGGAAGCGCCCCGTGCCAGTAGGCACAGGGCGCTCCGGTGAGCTTGGGACGAGTCCCGAACGGCTGACCGCTACTCGGCGGCCACCGATTCGGCAGCTTCCGCAACGGCGTCCTCGGAGTCTTCCGAATCAGCCACCACCGGGGAGAGCGAAAGCTTTCCACGGTCGTCGATCTTGGTGATTTCCACCTGGATCTTCTGGCCGACCGAGACCACGTCGTCGACGTTGTCCACGCGCTTGTTGTCGTTGATCTTGCGCAGTTCGGTGACGTGCAGCAGACCGTCCTTGCCCGGGGTGAGCGAAACGAATGCACCGAACGTGGTGGTCTTGACCACGGTGCCCAGGTAACGCTCGCCGATCTCGGGGACCTGCGGGTTGGCGATCGCGTTGATCGCCGATCGGGCGGCATCGGCCGAGGGGCCGTTGGTCGCACCGATGTACACCGTGCCATCGTCTTCGATCGAGATGTCCGCGCCGGTGTCTTCCTGGATCTGGTTGATCATCTTGCCCTTTGGCCCGATGACCTCGCCGATCTTGTCGACCGGGATCTTGACCGCGATGACCCGCGGCGCGAACTCGGAGAGCTCGTCCGGCACGTCGATCGCGGCGTTGAGCACGCCCAGGATGTGCAAGCGGGCTTCGCGGGCCTGCTTGAGCGCCGCGGCCAGGACTGAAGCCGGGATGCCGTCGAGCTTGGTGTCGAGCTGGATCGCGGTGACGAACTCGGAAGTACCGGCCACCTTGAAGTCCATGTCGCCGAAGGCGTCTTCAGCACCCAGGATGTCGGTCAATGCCGCGTAGCGGGTCTGACCGTCGACCTGATCGGAAACCAAGCCCATCGCGATGCCGGCCACCGGAGCCTTCAGCGGCACACCGGCGTTGAGCAGCGACAGCGTCGAAGCGCAGACCGAGCCCATCGAGGTGGAGCCGTTGGAACCGAGCGCCTCGGAGACCTGGCGGATCGCGTAGGGGAACTCTTCACGCGAAGGCAGCACTGGCACGATGGCCCGCTCGGCGAGTGCGCCGTGGCCGATTTCGCGGCGCTTGGGCGAACCCACCCGGCCGGTTTCACCGGTGGAGTAGGGCGGGAAGTTGTAGTTGTGCATGTAGCGCTTGCGGGTGACCGGGGACAGCGAATCGATCTGCTGTTCCATCTTGAGCATGTTCAAGGTGGTCACGCCCATGATCTGGGTTTCGCCGCGTTCGAAGATCGCCGAACCGTGCACCCGGGGCAGCACCTCGACCTCGGCGGTGAGCTGGCGGATGTCCGTCAGGCCACGGCCGTCGATCCGGATCTGGTCCTTGAGGATGCGCTGGCGCACGACCTGCTTGGTGACCGAACGGAATGCTGCGGAGAGTTCCTTCTCGCGGCCTTCGAACTGGCCGGCCAGGCTGGAAACGACCTCGTCCTTGAGCAGATCCGAAGCCGCGTCGCGCTCCTGCTTGTCCGCGATCTGGAAGACCTCGGTGAGCTTCGCGGAGGCAGCAGCCTCGACGGCCGCGTAGACGTCCTCCTGGTAATCCAGGAAGATCGGGAATTCGACGGTCGGCTTGGCTGCGCGGGCAGCCAAATCGGCCTGCGCCTCGCACAGCGCCTTGATGAACGGCTTGGCCGCTTCCAGACCCTCGGAGACGATCTCTTCGGTCGGCGCGGTGGCGCCTTCTTCCTTGATCAGATTCCAGGAGTTGTCAGTCGCTTCGGCCTCGACCATCATGATCGCGACGTCATCGCCGGCAACCCGTCCGGCCACGACCATGTTGAACACGGCTTTTTCCATTTCGGAGTGCCGCGGGAACGCTACCCACTGGTCTTCGATCAGTGCGACGCGGACGCCGCCGATCGGACCGGAGAACGGCAAGCCGGAGAGCTGGGTGGACATCGAGGAAGCGTTGATCGCGACCACGTCGTACAGCTCGTCGGGATTGATCGCCAGCACGGTGACCACGATCTGGACCTCGTTGCGCAGGCCTTTGACGAACGCCGGGCGCAGCGGGCGGTCCATCAGGCGGCAAGCCAGGATCGCTTCGGTGGACGGACGGCCTTCGCGACGGAAGAACGAGCCCGGGATCCGGCCAGCGGCGTACATCCGCTCTTCCACGTCCACGGTGAGCGGGAAGAAGTCGAATCCTTCGCGCGGCTGCTTGCCGGCGGTCGTCGCGGAGAGCAACGCGGTGTCGTCGTCGATGTAGACCATCGCGGCACCGGCGGCTTGCTGGGCAAGGCGGCCGGTTTCAAAACGAATGGTGCGTTTGCCGAAGCGACCGTTGTCGATCACTGCTTCGGCGAATTGGATTTCGGGACCCTCCATAGAGAGTCACCTCCGTTTCTGTTGTTGGGAGGTGACCTTCCGCCAGACCGCACCCGGTCTTCGATCGAGGCCCACGGGGCTTCCGGCCAGAGCCGGCATCCCGTAAACCACTACCGAGGACCGCGAATGCTCAGCATCCGGTCACTCCCGTCGATTCAGTTGAAACCTGCTGAGGCCGCGCTTCGCAAGGAAGGCACGGCCTCAACGGGGGGGTGTTATCGACGCAGGCCGAGGCGCTCGATGAGCGTACGGTAACGCGTGATATCAGTGTCTTTCAAATACGTGAGCAAACGCTTACGACGACCGACCAGGGCCATCAGGCCACGGCGGGTGTGGTGATCGTGCTTGTGCACCTTGAGGTGTTCGGTCAGATCCAGGATGCGCTTGGAGAGCATCGCGATCTGCACCTCGGGCGAACCGGTGTCGGCTTCCCCGGTCGCGTATTCCTTCATGATTTCTTGCTTGACAGCGGCTTCAAGTGCCACAGGTAACTCCTTGAGGTGTGCCGTGCGTCCCGACAGACAGTGCGCCAGCGGGTACGTGCTGCGCCCAGGAAATACTCGGCCTCGGGCAACACGGAATCCAGCCGCCACGGACTGCAGCCGGATTCACCGTTCCAGTTTACGCTGCGGGGTGGAGTCTGTCGAAACCTGCCCATGCCCGGCCACGGCGACCCACACGCCGAGCACAGTCCGGCGCGGCCAAGTCTGCCCGGGAATCGGGAACGCTGCTGACCACCCCGGGGTGGTCAGCAGCGTTCCCTCGGACACTCGGCTATTCGCTCGGTTCCCGACGCCGGACTCCAGCCGCAACTGCGAACGCCAAACCTGCGAAGGCCAAGGCGGCGCCGCCGGCCAACCACGGCAGCACCGCGGCACCGGTCTCCGGCAGGGGCTCCTCGGTCACCGGAGGAACGACCGGCGGTTCGGGTGTCACCGGAGGTTTCGGCGGCACCGTGATCACGGTCGTAGTCTCACACGATCCCGGCGCGCAGGTTCCGTCGCCGCCAGGCACCACCACGTTTCGAACCTGGGTTCCGTCGGCGATTGCCGCATCCACTGCCATCCGGTAAGTCACCGTAGCGCTTTCGCCCTTGCCAAGGGTCCCCGACCAATTCACTGTCCCTTCGACGGCGCCTTTGTCCGCGCTGGCCGAACCCGCCACATAGCTCGCACCCGCGACCTTGGACAGGTCATCGACGAACGACGCGACGACCGGAGTGTCGCCGGTCTGCGAAACCTTGACCGTGAAGGTCAACAGATCACCGGGTTTGGCCGTACCCGGGCTGACCGTCTTTTTGAGCTCGAACCCGCCCGGCCGGAGCACCTCCGTCGTGGTTTCGCAGCCACCCGGATCACACGTGCCCTTGTCCCCGGGAACCACGGTGTTCTTGAGACTGCTCGGCGTTGTCAGGTCCGACTTGACCTTCATCTGATAAGTCACCGTCGCGATTTGGCCATTGCGCAGAGTGCCTGACCAATTCAGCGTGCCGATCACCGTTCCCGCGTCGGCCTTTGCTGATCCGGGAACATACTCGGCACCGACGACCTTGGACAAGTCGTCCGCGAACGAGGCCTCGACCTCGGTATCACCCCGGTGCGTGACCTTTACCGTGTAGGTCAGGACGTCGCCGGGAGCGACGACGCTCTTGTCGACCGTCTTCACCGTCGTGAACGTTCCGGGAGTCTGGACCTCGGTGGTCGTCTCGCAGCTGTCATCGGTACAAGTTCCGTTCTCGCCCGGAACCACGACATTCCGTACCGAAGCCGGCGTCACGATGTCGGAGTTGATTTTCACCTGGTACTTGACCGTTGCGGTCTGCCCGTTTTCGAGCGTTCCGGTCCAGTCCAGCGTGCCGCTCAAGGAACCCTTGTCGGCAGTGGCCGAACCGGCGACAAACGTCGCGCCGGCCACCTTGGACAGGTCATCCGCGAACGACGCCTCGACCGGAGTGTCGCCGCGATGCGAAACCGTCACCGTATAGGTGACCACATCGCCCGGAGCCACGTCCTGCTTATCGGCAGATTTGATGATCAGATAGCTCCCAGGGGTGGGGACCGGAGTGACCGTTTCGCAGCCGCCGGGTTCACAGGTGCCCTTGTCCCCCGGGACCACGGTGTTCTTCACCTCGGCCGGAGTCATGATATCGGCATTGACCTTCATCTGATACGTCACGGTGGCACTCTGACCCTTGGTCAGAGTGCCCGACCAATTCACGGTTCCGGTGACGGTTCCGAGATCGGCAGCGGCCGAACCGGCGACAAACGTCGCGCCGGCCACCTTGGAGAGGTCATCGGCGAACGACGCCGTCACCTCGGTATCGCCTTGATGAGTGACCTTGACCGTGTAGGTGAGCAGATCGCCCGGGGCCGCGTTCTGTTTGTCCACCGACTTCAGCACGGTGAAACCGCCCGGAGTCAGCACTTCGGTCGTGGTCGTGCACGTGCCCGGTTCGCATCCGCCGTCCGGACCCGGCACTACAGTGTTCTTCACCTCGGCCGGGGTCGCGATATCCGCATTGACCTTCATCTTGTACGTCACCGTCACGGTATCACCCTTGGCCAGCGTGCCCGACCAGTTCACCGTTCCCTCGATGGCTCCCTTGTCGGCAGTGGCAGAACCGGCAACATACGTCGCGCCGGTCACCTTGGAGAGGTCATCCGCGAAGGAAGCGGCGGCCGGCTTGTCACCGGTCTGCTTGACCACGACCTGGTAGGTGATTTCATCACCAGGAGCCACTGAACCCGGAGTCGCGGTCTTCACCACGGTGAAGCCGCCGGGCGTCAAAACCTCAGTCGTCGTCGTGCACGAATCCGCAGGATCACACGTACCCTTATCCCCCGGCACCACAGTGTTCTTCACCGAACCAGGCGTCGCAAGATCCGCATTCACCTTCATCTTGTACGTCACCGTCGCGGTATCACCCTTGGCCAACGTGCCCGACCAATTCACCGGATTATCGACAGCAACCGAACCCTTGTCCGCACTCGCCGAACCAGCAACAAACGTCGCCCCGGCCACCTTCGACAGATCGTCGGCGAACGACGCCGACACCTCGGTATCGCCCTTCTGGACGACCTTCACCGTATACGTGACCTCATCCCCCGGAGCCACCGAACCCGGCGAAGCCGACTTCGTCACCGTGAACGAACCCGGAGTCAAAACCTCAGTCGTCGTTGTGCACGAATCCGCAGGATCACACGTACCCTTATCCCCCGGCACCACAGTGTTCTTCACCGAACCAGGCGTCGCAAGATCCGCATTGACCTTCATCTTGTACGTCACCGTCGCGGTATCACCCTTGGCCAACGTGCCCGACCAATTCACCGGATTATCGACAGCAACCGAACCCTTGTCCGCACTCGCCGAACCAGCAACAAACGTCGCACCTGCCACCTTCGACAAATCATCAACGAAGGAAGCCAAAACAGGAGTATCGCCCTTCTGGACGACCTTCACCGTATACGTGACCTCATCCCCCGGAGCCACCGAACCCGGCGAAGCCGACTTCGTCACCGTGAACGAACCCGGAGTCAAAACCTCAGTCGTCGTCGTGCACGAATCCGCAGGATCACACGTACCCTTATCCCCCGGCACCACAGTGTTCTTCACCGAACCAGGCGTCGCAAGATCCGCATTCACCTTCATCTTGTACGTCACCGTCGCGGTATCACCCTTGGCCAACGTGCCCGACCAATTCACCGGATTATCGACAGCAACCGAACCCTTGTCCGCGGCCGCCGAACCAGCAACAAACGTCGCCCCGGCCACCTTCGACAGATCGTCGGCGAACGACGCCGACACCTCGGTATCGCCCTTCTGGACGACCTTCACCGTATACGTGACCTCATCCCCCGGAGCCACCGAACCCGGCGAAGCCGACTTCGTCACCGTGAACGAACCCGGAGTCAAAACCTCAGTCGTCGTTGTGCACGAATCCGCAGGATCACACGTACCCTTATCCCCCGGCACCACGGTGTTCTTCACCTCGGCCGGGGTCGCGATATCCGCATTGACCTTCATCTTGTACGTGATCGTGGCAACATCCCCCTTGCGCAGGGTCCCCGACCAATCGATCTCTCCGCTGATGATTCCTGCACCGTCCACCTGAGCGGAACCCGGCACATACGTCGCACCGGCCACCTTGGACAGATCATCGACGAACGAGGCAGAAACTGGAGTATCACCCTTCTGGACGACCTTCACCGTATACGTGACCTCATCCCCCGGAGCTACCGAACCCGGCGAAGCCGACTTCGTCACCGTAAACGAACCCGGCGTCAAAACCTCAGTCGTCACGGAACAAGATTGTTCAGTTCGGCAGTCTCCGTTCTCGCCCGGAACCGCAGAGTTGAAGACTCGTCCAGGCGTAGCGATATCCGCATTGACCTTCATCTGATAGGTGATGGTCGCGGATTGGCCAGTTTCCAGTCTGCCGGACCAGGACACCTCCCCCGAGGTCGTACCAATGCCCGAGACATTGGTCAGCGACCCAGGGACATACGTGGCACCGGCAACCTGGTCAAGTTCATCGGAGAATGAAGCATCGACGCCGCCCTCGCCCACTTGTGCGACGTTCACGGTGTAGGTGATGACATCACCGGGAACCGAAGTGGTCTTGTCTGCGGTCTTTTCCAGCGTGAACCGTGGCTGCACTGGGACGGTCGTCGTGGTATCGCATTCGCCGGGAACGCAGGAGTTAGGGTCTCCGGGGACCGCGACGTTTTCGATCTTCCCGCGGAAATCAGCATTAACTTGCATCTGGTAGGAGACAACTACGCTGTCTCCTTTGACAAGTTTGCCGGACCAAGTCACTAAGTTGTCCGGGGAAATCGTGCCTTCGGAAGCTTCTGCAGAACCGGCAACATAGCTAGCACCGACTACCTTGGACAAATCATCCACGAAAGATGCATCCACAGGAGTGTCGCCGGTCTGATTGACCAGAATCGAATAGGTGACCACGTCTCCTGGATTGGCTTCGCTCCGGTCGGCGAACTTGGCCATCTCGTACCCGCCAGGGGTGAGCACCTCTGTTGTGGTTTCGCAGTTCCCTGCATCGCAGCCGCCCCGCTCTCCGGGAACTGCGGTATTGATCAGCTTTCCTCGGAACCCGGAATCCACCTTCATCTGATAGGTAACCGTAGCCGTCTGGCCCATTGCCAGGTTCCCCGACCAGTTGACAACGCCGGAGACCGTCCCGCTGTCGGCAGTCGCGGAACCCGGCACATAACTTGCTCCGCTGACTTTCGACAAGTCGTCTGCAAAGGAAGCATCCACCGGTGCGTCACCGGTCTGGGTCACTTTCACCGTGTAGGTGATCACATCGCCGGGCAGAGCCTGCGCCTTGTCCGAACTCTTGGACACGGTATAGGCGCCGTCATCAGGCTCGACGGCCAGAACCGTACGGGCATTCGCGGTCAAGGGAATATTGGACTTGCTTCCCTTGACCGTGAAGGCCGCCTGGTTGGGAATCAGCTTGCCGCTCTGATCCGCATCGACCGTTGCCCGGAAGGTCAGTGTTTGCTCTCCGTCGTTGTTGTCCAAGTTGAGCGAATAATCCGGTTTTCCATCCGGGGCCTTCTTCCAATCTGCTGGCGCCGAGATGTTGGGATCTGTGTACTTATCAGCAGAACTTCCTGGTCGCCAGACGAGGGTACGGCCCTCTAGGGTCACTGAATCCGAATCAGCTGCATCACTCTTGGCCCCTTGGTCGAACCCCTTCGTTACCTGCGCTGAATTGGGCACATAGGTGACCCCTGCCGGGATCTGATCTTCAAGCGTGTTATCCACGGCCACATCTTTACCGATGTTTTTCGCCGTGAGCGTGTACTCAACCACGTCTCCGGGCTTGACCGGACCGGTGCCAATTTTCTTGACCGTCTTCTGCACATCAGGCCTGGGTGCCGGCAAATTGATGGAGACGCCCACCATTCCGACATTGAGCCACTCGTCGGCAACCGAGATGACGTCGTAGGTCGCTTGCGTCGTGCCCTCAGGAATCGCGGCGTCCGGAATCCGGATGATGTCTGCGTCATACGCCGAGCTGTTGGTGGAAACCGAACCGTACGACGGGCGGTATCCGTCACCTGGCACCTTCTGGTAATTGCTTCCTTGGTCCGGAGTCGAATTGACCTTGCTGCCCAAATAACAAATCGTCTCGTTCTGGACATCCGTCGTGGAATTGCAGGCCGGGTCTCGGCCTAGAACCGTTCCCACCGGCGGAGCCGAGTTTCCCTGAAGGTTATTGTTTCCATGCTCCACACCGTTCAGCTCGGCCCGATCGCCATATCCGACGTTGGCATGCGCCACCTGGTGGAAAGTCTTCCCGAAACGCGGCTGACCGGCGTCCGGCGTCACCAAGGGGCCAGCAGTCACCGACGTACGCTGTCCGCCCAACTTGTACTGGTTGCCGTCTTGCCAAGCGATGGACCGAGGAGAGAAGCGATATTGTTCCTGTTCACTCAGCGAAAAGAAGTCCTGAGTGGAATTGTTGTCCCATTCGTAGACCGCAGTGATGCTCCAAGCAGCCCAAGGCGTCCAGCTCGAATAGGACTCGCTCGGGATATCCGCAACGGTGTACATCCCACCGCCAAGGTTCTGCACCAGCGCCGTGACATCCCACACCGACTGGCGCATGATGTCCTGGCCGTAGTTCCCACCGGCGTTCTGCTTGTAGCTACCGGTCGAGGATTCCCGGATCTTCGGTGCCAGCGGCGTTGCCTGGTTCATCATCCGGTAGTTGTAGCCTTCGCCCGGACCGGCCAGGCGGACTTCCGTCGCGGGCCGCTCTTCGCGGAGCGTGTTCATCACGTAAAGCCGGGCCGCGACGATTTTCGCACCTTTCGGCACGTCCAGGAATGCTGAACTCGAATTGTTGCAAGCAGCTTTGACCGCAGCCCCATACACCGGAGCCGGCTGCCCGCCCCCGCCGCTCGGTGCCCAGGGGCACAGATCGTCGCTGGAGCCGTCGACTTGCGCGGGTTTCTGATACGACGGACGACCGGCGGAGAGCAGGTTGCTATTGGTCGCCATCACCATGTCGCCGCGGTAGATGCCGCTCAGCACCTTTCCGAACGGTTCCGGCGCTGCATCCGCGCTCGTGGCATTCAACCCGATCAACGAGGCGAACGCGAGCGCGAAAGCGACGACGACGGCAGCCGCACGACGGATGTGGTGAAGACGATGCATAACGATGGTTCTCCAAACGAGAGGCGGTAACCTAGCGAAAATCCGATACCGCTAACGCTGATCAATGTTACTTCAGGTATTGACTTGCGTCGCGGGAAAAGTCCAGCCGGCCCCCTCCGACCGTGAACCCGCCGCCTGGCAGACGCCGAAACGGCGCTCCTCGGGTCCACCTGTGCTTAAGCGCGGCGTGATCTTCTCGCAAATCCAGTATCCGCCATTGCAGTTGGTTTGTTCAAGCAATCTCTCGAACTGCAGCATCCGCGGAAAGCACGGTCCGCGCCTGTACCACGTCCTTGCACATCTGTTCGATCAGCGCTTCCGGCCCGGTATAGGCGACCATGCCGCGCAGGCGCTCGATGAATTCCACCGTGACGGATTGGCCGTAGAGGTCGAAATCCTCAACCGCTTCCTCCGGCCGGTCGATCACATGCGCCTCCACTTGCCGGCTCACACCCTCGAAGGTGGGGTTCGAACCCACTGAAATCGCCGCGGGCCAGCGGTTTCCGACCGCGTCTACCAGCCAACCGGCATAAATGCCGTCGGCCGGAATGTAGCCGGATGCTTCCGGTGCCAAGTTCGCAGTCGGGAAGCCGAGCTCGCGACCGCGGGCCGCGCCGTGCACCACGGTGCCGCGCATATGGTGCGCCCGGCCCAGGACTTCGGCCGCAGTCCGCACATCGCCGCGGTCGAGCGCTTCCCGAACCCAGGTCGAAGAACACCGGCGATCCGTACCGAATTCGCCGATCACCTGCACTTGGAATCCGAACCGCCCGCCGAGTTCTTGCATCGTGCCCAGATCCCCGGCGTTCGCCTTGCCGAAGCGGACGTCGTGCCCGATCACCACGGCGGCGGCGTGCAGCGCCTCGACGAAGGTGGCCCGGACGAACTCTTCCGGACTCTGCTGGGCGAATTCCAGGGTGTAGTGCAGCACCAAGACTGCATCGAGGCCGGTCTGCGACATGGTGTCCACCCGGTCGGCCAGACTCATGATCTGCCCCGGGGCGCTTTCCGGCCGGTGCACCTGGGCCGGATGCGGATCGAAGGTGATGGCTACGGCTTTGGCGCCCTGGCTCCGCGCCAGGCCGACCAGCTTGCGGAGGACTTCTTGATGTCCGCGGTGCACGCCGTCGAAATTTCCCAGAGTCACCACTGAAGGACCGAAGTCGGCAGGGACCTCGGAGATGCCATTGAAGTACTGCACTAGATTTCGCTGTTCTTTCGTTCGTCGCCCGTTCGGTCCGGTTCAGCCCTGCGGCACAACCGGGGATTGACGGTAGCTGGCCCGCAGTTTCTGGGTCCGGTTGATCCACAGGTACCAGACCACCACGACCGGGGGGAACACCAACTCGGCGATCATCTGGAAAATCGCGATCGGCGTCGGGGTGCCGGAGAGCGCCCAGGAGAGCACTCGGGAGAGTCCGCCGAGGAAAATCATGCCGCACACGAAGAACAGCACCTGCGCCCACTGGAACTTGATCGCAATGGCGATGAAAGCCGCTCCGGCACCGAGGAAGACCCCGGCCAAGAACCGGTAGCTGGACTCCAAGCTGGCGTCCGAAGTCCCGGTGAATCCGGGCACGCCTTTGGCTCCGGTGATCACTTCGTAAAGCCCGATGGCGAGCAGCACCAGCCCGATCACCGCCACCACGATCCGGAACACTTTCCAATCGGCGAGCTTCTCGGCCTGGGCCAATTCCTCGGGATCCGCTTCGATCCCGGCCGAAAGGTCCCCGGGGGTTTCTTCCGGGACTGCATTTTCCGTCATGGCTTTTCTCCTTCTGTTCGGAGCGTGCTTGCCTCGCTAGTGTCTTCACAGCAATGTTCTCACGGCTCCGGGCAGAATCCGGTGCCGGGAACAGGAAAAGCTCTGGGGCAGCCGGCGGGTTGCTCGCCCGGCTGCCCCAGAGCCTTCCGTCGTGGAAAGTGCCCCAGCGGTTCGGTTACGGCTGGATGCCTTGCTGCAACAAGTCCCAATCCGCCTTGGTCAACTCCGGCTCCTGGTTTTCGAGCTGCAGGGACCGGGCCTTCATCCCGGCTCCACTGCCGATGTTCCCGCCGCGGAAGCTGATGTTCGCCCAGTTGTTCTGTGCGCTCAACGTACCCTTCGAACCGTCTTTGTTGATGTCCGCACTCACCGTTCCGCCGGCCGTGCCGTTGCAATTCCAGTCGATCGGCTGGCTCGCCGCACCGCTAGTGGTGCGCTTGGTCTTGTCCGGGCAGAACCAACTGGTCTTCCAGGCCGAGGCGCTGCTGCCCAGCCCATTGGCTTCGTTCAACGAGGACTCATTCAAGGACGCGGGGTTGACGTTCGAATAGCTGAAGCTGAAGCTGCCATCGGCTTTCGGCACTCCGCTGAATTGGAAGGTGTAGTTCATTACGGACAAGTAGTTCGGCTTGTAATTGGTGTGGTCGGAGCCGCCGTGCTTGAGCCCGAGCGTGTGGCCGAGCTCGTGGATGAAGGTGCCGACCTGCATGTCTTCGGTAGTCTTCCAACCGCAACGCGGCCCCATGGTCACGATGAACGTGTCACCGGGGATGCCAAAGGCCACGCCGCTGCTGCAGCTACTGTCGTAGTCGTCGGCCCAGATCATGTAGCGGAAAATCTTGGCCCGCGCGGAATCGAAGTTGTTGTCTTTGATCGCGTTCGTCTGGCTCGCGTAAGGATTCAGATCCGAGTCGTAGGGAACCTGGTTTCCACCACCCAGGTTGTAATTGCCCCCGCCTGCGCTACCGGCGTCCAAGTGGATGTTGATTCCGGTGCTGCCGTCCGGGTTGCTGACCGGAGCAGCAGCGAAGGACGCTTTGATCCGATCGAACGCCGCAGTTCCCGGCAGCCGGCCTTGCATGTAGTCCATTTCGACGAAGAGGTCTTTTTTCTTCGGATCGGCGCCCATCGCCGGCAGGTCCACATCGATCTGGCCGTCGCCGTCGGCATCGTAGCCGTTGGTCTCCCAAACGTCGGGCAAGCCGTCCCCGTCGGTATCGGTCAATGCCGCCTGGCTCGCCGGCGCGGCTGATGCCGGCTCGGAAACCAGTGCGGCGCCGATACCGGTAACCCCGATGGCCAGGGCCGCTGCTCCAGCGAAAACACGGAAACGCAAAGCGCTGTTTGTCACGTGCAGTACCTTTCATGACGGAACCGGGCACCCGCATCGACGTTGACACGGTTCAACCAGTTCCAAGCCTTCGCCCAGAAACCCCGGGCACAGTCCCAATGAACCGTCCGAAACTGAAAGCTTCCTGAAAATTCGGCATTAACTTCACAGCCAAATATCAGCTGGGTCTCACCAGAAGCATAAGAATGATTCTCAGGTGAGCACCGGCCCCGACCATGGCTCCGGCTCGGCGCCCGGTGCGCCGGCGGCCCAAGACAGCAGCCAAACATCGGTGCTGACCCCGCGGGCCGCGGCGAATCCGGGCAGTTCGGCTTCGAATCGGAATCCGGCTTTCCACGCGAGCTTCCGGCTCGGCCAGTTCGGCACGTAGGCCTGCCAATAGAGGTATTCCAATGACAATCCGTGGCAGGCATAGTCCTGGATCAGCCGCACGGCGCGCAATGCCGCGCCGCTCCCCCGGGCCGCCGGCCCGACGTTGATGCCCAGTTCCGCGGTGGCCGCCCGGAACTGGTGCAGGTCGATGGTGCCCAGCAAGCGGTCCGAACCGGCATCCGCGATCGCGAAAGTCTGGGTGCTGCCGTCGCGCCATCCCTGCGGACAGATCTCGGTGATGAACTGCTGCGCATCATCGGCCGAATAGTCCAGGGGCACCGTGGTCCAGCGGACCGCTTCCGGGTCCCGGCAGTTGGCGATCAGCTCCGGGGCGTCGCGCAGCTCCATGCCGCGCAAGCGTACCGTCTGGTCCGAGAGCACCGGTACCTCCGGAAGCGGAACGGCCGGCTGCTGGCTCATTCCGCGGCGGCTGGATCCGGGCGGCCGGCTTGCGCGGCCGGACGCTTGCGGTAGAGCCAGACCAGGCCGAGCAGCGGCAGCAGCAGGGGCACGAAGCCGTAGCCGCGGCCGAAGCCGCTCCAGACGGTGTCATGCGGGAATGCCGCGCTGTCCAGAATGCTCAGGCCGCCCACCACGAGCACGCCCAGCAACTCCACCAGCACTGCGGCTACGGAGACCCAATACCAACGCAGGCCGCGCATCGACAAGGAAACCGTTGCCACGATATAGACCAGCGCCGCGAAGGCGGAAAGCAGATAGGCCAGCGGGGCCTCGGAGAATTTGGTGGCGATCTGGAACGCCGCCCGTGCCGTGGCCGCGAGTGCGAAAACCCCGTAGACCGCGATCAGCAGCCGCCCCGGACCGGTGGCGCGCGTGAGTTGTTGGCTCATGTCCTGTTGTTCCTCAGTTCCCTATCGGCGCTGTGGCGCCGTACCAAATCTGCATCATCCGGAACATCATCACGATGACGACCAGCCCGACGGTGCCCAAAACCAGATTGCTCCAGCGGCTGCGTTCCAGCAAAGACCAGTACACGCCGCCGATCGGCAAGGCCAGAGCCGTGATCAGATAACCCCAGAACTCCCAGCCGGCGCCGGCGATCTGCTCGCCATTGGCCTGCCGGACGATGCTGGCCACCAGGTACACCAAGAGGAAAAGCTCTACTGCGGCCACCGAAAGAATGGTCACGTCATTCGGCCCTTTTTTGGCCAATGCGGCGACCACGCAGATCACGGTGGAAATCAGGCAAACCACCAGCGCGACATAGAACCATCCGTCAGGCTGCACCTGAACCCCCTTCATCCGGTGCGAACACCAAAACCGCTTTTGCGCTCTTGCCTGCCGGGCCCGGGTCGTCAAGCAAAGCCACCAGGCTGCGGTCCGGTGCGAAGGCCGCGACTGGATCGGCGGCCGGGTGCGCCTGCGGCCCGGACGGGATCCGGCGGCCGAAGGAAAGTTCCACGACTTCATCGGCGGTCAGCTCCCGCACCGGCATCAGCGCCCGGGCGGCGTCGGACATCTCCAGCATCCGGAATTCCGCGGCGAGCTGGTCCATGGTGCGTGCTTCGGCCAGGGAATACGGTCCGACCGCGGTGCGGCGCAGCGCGGTCAGGTGGCCGCCGCTGCCCAGACCCGCGCCGAGGTCCCGGGCCAGCGCCCGGATGTAGGTTCCGGATGAGCATTCGACGGTGACTTCGAGGTCGATCAGATCGCCGGGCAGCCGGTGGAAGCTGTGCAGTTCGAAGCGCAGGATCCGCACCGGCCGGGCCGCGAGCTGGACGTCCTTGCCGGCCCGAACCCGGGCGTAAGAACGCTCTCCGTCGACCTTGATCGCGCTGACGCTGCTGGGCACTTGGGAAATCTCGCCGGTGAGTCCGGCGATCCCGTTCCGGACCGCGGCTTCGGTGACCTGCGCCGTCGGACTGGTTTCGGTAACCTCGCCTTCGGCATCGTCGGTGACCGTGGCCTGGCCCAACCGAATCGTCGCGGTATAGGTCTTCGTGGTCCCCACGATGTAGGTCAGCAGCTTGGTGGCCTTGTTGACGCCGAGCACCAGCACCCCGGTGGCCATCGGGTCCAAGGTGCCGGCGTGGCCGACTTTGCGGGTGCCGGCGAGCCGGCGCATTTTCGCCACGACGTCGTGGCTGGTCCACCCCTGGGGTTTGTCCACGATCACAAGTCCGGAAAGCACGTGTTTCAGTATATGGTGCCGTAGCATTCGGCTATGCCTTCGCTTGCCGCGCACGTCACCGCCTTGCAGCCGAATCTGATCCGGGAGATCACCGAAGCCGCCTGGGCCAGAGCCGCCTCCGGGCAGCGCACCCTGATCTTGAGCATCGGCGAGCCGGCCTTCGAGGTGCCGGCGCACATCCGGCAAGCCGGGATCGACTGCCTGCTCCGGGATGAGACCGATTACACGCCGAACGGCGGCCTCCCGGCGCTGCAGGAGGCATTCGCGGCCCGTTTGGCCCGGGACCAGGGCGTCGACGCGGATTCCGGCCGGATCGTGGTGACCGCGGGCGCGCAACAGGGCTTGCACCTGGCTATGACGCTGCTGCTCGCCCCCGGGGACGAGATCCTGATCCCGAATCCGGGTTACCCGACGTTCGGCATGACCGCGGAGCTCCTCGGCGCCGTGCCGGTCGGCTACCCGTTGCGCGCCGAACACGGCTTCCAGCCGCAGACTGCCGATCTGGCCGCGCTGATCACCCCGCGCACCCGGGTGCTGTTACTCAACTCGCCGTCGAACCCCTTGGGCGCGGTGCTCTCCGCGGAACTGACCCGGGGGCTAGTCGAGTTGGCGCGCGAGCACGACCTGTGGGTGATCTCGGACGAATGCTACGAAGCCTTCAGCTTCGACCTGCCGCACGTCTCACCGGTGCAGTTCGATTCCGACGGCCGGGTGCTGGTCTGTTGGACCGCTTCGAAGACCTACTCGATGACCGGGCTCCGGATCGGCGCGGTGCTCACCCCGCCCGGCGTCGGCAAACCGGTTTCCATGGCGGTCGAATCGACCTTCTCCTGCGTCAGCACCCCGGCGCAGTACGCCGCCCTGGCCGCCTTGACCGGACCGCAGGATTCGGTGGTGACGGCCCGATCGCACTATCGCGCCAACCGCGACGCCGCCGAGGCATTGCTGCGGGCCCGGGGTCTGCGGTTCTTGGACGCGCAGGGCGCGTTTTACCTCTGGGTCGAGGTGTCGCATGTTTCCGCCGGCGACGTCCAGGCCTGGGTGCACGGCTTCCTGGCGTCCGACGGCGTGGCGCTGGCTCCGGGCACGGCTTTCGGCTCGCAGGGCGAGGGGTGGGTGCGGATCGCGCTGTGCGGGGACACCGCCGAGCTGCTCGAAGGCGTCGCCCGGGTCCCCGCGCCCTGACTGCCCTGGCGCCCTGACTATCTGGCGCAGCCAAAAACAAGTGCAAGCGGTGTCGACAGGTCCAATGAACAACCTGTCGACACCGCTTGCACCTGTCAGCCAGAAGGCTGGGGGCTAGGCTTCGTCGTCCTCGGGCTTCTTGTACGGATCCGCATCGCCGGCGAACTCTGCCCGGGCAGCCTGCGCAGCCAGTTCGGCGTCGCGCTCCTTGGCCTGCCGGATCAGCTCTTCGACATGGCTGGCCGTTTCCGGGACCTCATCGGAGATGAACTCCAGGCTGGGCGTGAGCCGGATGGTCAGGTTCCGGCCCACTTCGCGGCGCAGGATGCCCCGGGACTTTTCCAGCGACTCCTCGGCCTCTGTGCGGGCCTCGGCATCGCCGAAAATCGTGTAATAGATCGTCGCGTGCTGCAAATCATTGGTGACGCGGGTTTCGGTGATCGTGATGTTCTCCACGCCGGGCTGCTTGACCTGCTTGCGCAGCGCCTCGGCGACGATCACTTTGATTCGTTGGGCCAGTCGTGCAGCCCGAGCCGGATCGGCCATGATTCCTCCTTCAATCGCATCGAGTGGGCAGATCTGCAGGTCAAACCGGAGTTGCAACCTGCAGATCTGCCCACTCAGCGAGTGGTTACTGACTAGACCCGCGGCTTCTCACGCATTTCGAAGGTCTCGATGATGTCTTCGAGCTGCAGGTTGTTGAACGAACCGAGGCCGATGCCGCACTCGAAGCCTTCGCGGACCTCGGTGGCATCGTCCTTGAACCGCTTGAGCGAGTCCACCGTGAGGTTGTCCCCGATGATTTCGCCGTTGCGGAGCACGCGTGCCTTCGCATTGCGTCGGATCAAGCCGCTGCGCACAATCGAACCGGCGATGTTGCCGAACTTGGACGACCGGAAGATCTCGCGGATTTCCGCGGTACCCAACTGGACTTCCTCGTATTCCGGCTTGAGCATGCCCTTGAGCGCCAGCTCGATGTCGTCGATCGCCGCGTAGATGACCGAGTAGAAGCGCATGTCGACGCCTTCGCGGTCGGCCAGTTCGGCCACCCGCTCGGCCGGCTTGACGTTGAAGCCGATGATGATCGCGCTGTCCACGGTCGCCAGGTTGACGTCGTTCTGCGTGATCGCACCGACGCCGCGGTGGATGACGCGCAGCTGCACGCCTTCGCCGACGTCAATCTTGAGCAAGGAATCTTCGAGTGCTTCAACTGCACCGGAGACGTCGCCCTTGAGGATCAAGTTGAGCGTATCGACCTTGCCATCGGCGACCGCCTGGTCGAAGTCTTCCAGGCTGATCCGCTTGCGACGCTTGGCCAGGGCCGCATTGCGGTCCGCGGCTTCGCGCTTCTCGGCGATCTGACGCGCCGTGCGCTCGTCACCGGTGACAAAGAAGGTGTCACCGGCACGGGGCACCGACGACAGGCCGAGCACCTGGACCGGACGCGAAGGTCCGGCTTCGGTGACCGCGGAACCGTCGTCGTCGAACATCGCCCGGACGCGGCCGTGCGCGGTACCGGCGACGATCGTGTCGCCGACCGCCAAGGTGCCGGATTGCACCAGCACGGTGGCGACCGAACCGCGGCCTTTGTCCAAGTTCGCTTCGATCGCGATTCCGCGAGCGTCCTTGTTCGGGTTGGCCCGCAGGTCCAGCGCTGCGTCTGCGGTCAGCATGACGGCTTCGAGCAAGGCATCGATGTTCTGGTTCTGCCGGGCCGAAACGTCGACGAACATGGTCTCGCCGCCGTACTCTTCCGGCACCAGACCGTATTCGGTGAGCTGGCCGCGGATCTTCTCCGGGTTCGCGCCTTCCTTGTCGATCTTGTTCACCGCGACCACGATCGGCACGTCGGCCGCCTGCGCGTGGTTGAGCGCTTCAACGGTCTGCGGCATCACGCCGTCGTCCGCGGCGACCACCAGGATCGCGATGTCGGTGACCTTGGCACCACGGGCACGCATGGCGGTGAACGCCTCGTGGCCCGGGGTGTCGATGAAGGTGATCTTGCGGATCTCGCCCTCGTGCACGTGGTTCACCTGGTAAGCACCGATGTGCTGGGTGATGCCGCCGTGTTCTCCGGCGACGACGTCCGAATTGCGGATCGCGTCGAGCAAACGGGTCTTACCGTGATCGACGTGGCCCATCACGGTGACGACCGGCGGACGTGCCTCGAGGTCTTCGTCGCCTTCGGCGTCGAGCTCGGCATCGAAGTCGATGTCGAAGGTGCTGAGCAGCTCGCGCTCCTCGTCCTCCGGCGATACGACCTGCAGTTTGTAGCCGAGTTCCTCACCGAGCAGGGCGAAAGTCTCTTCGTCCAGGGACTGCGTGGCGGTCGCCATTTCGCCCAAGTGGAAGAGCACGGTGACCAACGCTGCCGGGTTGGCCTCGATCTTGTCCGCGAAATCGGTGATCGAGGAGCCACGACGGAGTCGGACCACGGTGTTGCCGTCGCCGCGGGGTACGCTCACGCCACCCAGCGACGGAGCACTCATCTGCTCCAGTTCCTGCCGCTTCGCACGCTTCGACTTGCGCTGCTTGCCGCGACCGGCGCCGCCCTTGCCGAAGGCGCCCTGGGTGCCGCCGCGACCGCGACCGCCCTTTCCGAAGCCACCACCGGCCGGAGCACCACCCGGTGCACCGCCCGGAGCGCCACCGGGACGCGCTGCGCCGCCGGGGCCGCCACGGCCACCACCGGCACCGCCCGGACCGCCACGACCGGCCGGAGCCGGACGTTCGGTGCGGTTGGGCATCATGCCCGGGGTGGGACGGTTTCCACCGGCACCACCTGGGCGCGGAGCGCCGCCGGGACGAGGGGCGCCCGGACGGGGACCGCCAGCGCCGGCTGCCGGACGCGGACCGCCCGGACGTTCGCCATCGCCCCGGGCACCGGCGCGCGGCATGCCCTGGGATGAGGCGAAGGGGTTGTTGCCCGGGCGCGGGGCCCCGGGACGCGGACCGCCGGGACGGGGCCCGCCGGAACCGGCTGCCGGAGCAGCCGGGGTGCGTTCGCCATCGCCCCGGGCGCCGGCGCGCGGCATGCCCTGCGAGGTGGCGAACGGGTTGTTGCCCGGTCGCGGACCAGCGGCACCGGGACGGGCTGCGCCCGGACGCGCCGTGCTGCCGGAATCCGGCTTTGCCGCCGGTGCCTTTGCGGTTTCGGCGGCCGGGGCTTCAGCTGCCTTGGCGGCCGGAGCGGCGGGAGCCGCAGGCGCTGCGGGAGCCGGCGCGGCGGCTTCTGCAGCCGGTGCCGATTCGGCTTTGGCCGGAGCCTTGGGGGCTGGACGCGCCGCCGACTTGGGCGCAGCGGACTCTGCCGGCGCGCCCGCGTTCGGGAACGCATCGCGAAGTTTCTTCACCACCGGAGCTTCGATGGTCGATGACGCCGAGCGAACGAATTCGCCCAGTTCCTGCAGTTTTGCAACTGCATCTTTGGAAGTGATTCCAAGCTCTTTGGCGAGCTCATGTACACGGGCCTTAGCCACGCTTTCTCCTGTCTCGGCTCGCACCGAGTCAGGCACGAACCGTCTAATTCTTCAGTCGGAATTCCAGGGTGGAATGTCCGACGCTAGAGCGCACTGGGACACTCATTACCGGGCACTCATCGCTGGGCACTCATCGGGTTTCCATCAGTTTTCTGACCCGCTTTCAGGTTGGACAGTTCTTAGTTCTGCTGCAAAGTAGCGTTCCAGGGCACCGGGATCGCATTCGCCCTTGAAGGCGCGCGCGAAACCATGCCGCTTGACCGCCAAGGCGAAACAGGCCTGATCGGGATGCAGCCAAGCACCCCGGCCTGCCGACCGGCGGCGCGGATCCGCTTCCAAAAGACCGGAAACGTTCTTCACCACTCGCAACAGATTCGGCTGGGCGTCCCGACGTCGGCATCCTATGCAGGTGCGCAGAGGCATTCTGGACGCAGGAACCTGCGTTGAATCCACTGCACTGCCTTCGATGGGATGCGTTGGTCGATAGACCCGGCCTCCACTATTCTAGCGCCCCGGCACCCCTGCCGCCCAAATGCCGCGGCGGATCAGGCTTCCGGCGTCTCGGCGGTGACCGCATCGGAGACGATGTCGATCCGCCAACCGGTGAGTTTCGCGGCCAAACGGGCATTTTGCCCCTCTTTGCCGATCGCCAAAGAGAGCTGGTAATCCGGCACGACCACCCGGGCCGAGCGGGTGGCCTCGTCCACGATGGTCACCGAATTCACCCGCGACGGGGACAGCGAACTCGCGATGAAGGTCGCCGGATCATCGCTGTAGTCCACGATGTCGATCTTCTCGTCGTTGAGTTCGTTCATCACGGCCCGCACCCGGGCGCCCATTTCGCCGATGCAGGCGCCCTTGGCGTTGATTCCGGGACGGTGCGCCTTGACCGCGATTTTGGTCCGGTGGCCGGCTTCCCGGGCCAACGCCACGATCTCCACGGACTTGTCCGCGATTTCCGGTACTTCGAGTTCGAAAAGCTTGCGAACCAGTCCCGGGTGGGACCGGGACAGCGTGATCGAGGGACCCTTGGGCCCACGGTGCACGTCGATCACGAAGGCCCGGATCCGGCTGCCGTGCGGGTACGATTCACCCGGCGCCTGCTCGGTGGGCGGCAAAACCGCCTCGACCGAACCGAGGTTGACCTGGACCATGTGCGGATTGTGGCCCTGCTGGATCTGGCCTGCGACGAGCTCGCCTTCTTTGCCGCGGAATTCGCCGAGCACATTGTCGTCTTCCACGTCGCGCAAACGCTGCAGGATGATTTGCCGGGCGGTGCTCGCGGCGATTCGGCCGAAATCCGCCGGGGTATCGTCGAACTCGCCGACCACGACGCCGTCGTCGTCGACTTCGGCGGCCCAGATCGTCACGTGACCGCTCTTGCGGTCCAATTCGGCACGCGCCTGATCGATCGCTCCCGGCGACTTGTGATAAGCCACCAGCAGTGCCTGCTCAATGGTCGGGATGAGCTTTTCGAGCGGAATTTCACGCTCGCGCTCCAGCAAACGCAGCGCGCTCATGTCAATATCCATCTCAATCCTGACCTTTCTGGTCGGCAACTGTCCCGACCTCTTCTGCTTCGTCCAGGCGAGTGAACTCGACCTCGACAGTGCCCTTGCGAATCCGCACGAACTCAATGAACTCCGGGTCGCCCTGCTTGGGCTTCATTCCCTTTTTTACCGGCAACTCCGGCCGGACCGTGACTCCGGATTCCGCCACCTCGACCAACCGGCCGGTGATCAGTTCGCCCAGATCGCTCTGGCTGCCCTTGACCAGCTTGAGCGTCACCAAGTGGCCGGTGGCCCGGCGCCAATGCCGCGGTTCGGTCAGTGGGCGGCTCACCCCCGGAGACGAGACTTCCAAATCATAGGGGCGTCCGTCGTCCGCCGGATCGGCGTCCAGCACCGCAGAAAGCAGCTGCGAAATCGACGCGATCGCGTCCAGGCTCACGCTGCCGGGCTGGTCTTCGGGCAGATCGACGGCGACGTGGACGGTCCGATGGGTTCCCGCGACATGGATGCTGACATCCTCGAGGAACAACGCGTTCTCCTCAACCGTGGGTTGCAGGAGTTCACGGAGCCGCTGTGCTTCTGCGGCAGTGCTCGATACTGGATTCTGCGGCCGATCCGGCTTGGACATGCGCGAAGCCTTCCTGTGCCCCTTCGGGCTCCCACGTGATGATGTTGTAGACATAGCCTACCGATTACCGGGCCGGTTTTGCGACGGCGGACGGTTTCCGGGCCGGGCCGACCAGGCATCCGCGTCCAGCGAAGCCGGGCCAAACATGGCATGATCGAGGTTTGTGACTGACCCAGAGACCGCGCAGAACCGGCCCGACGGCGGCAGCAAGCCGGGCGCCGCCGAGGATTCGGTCGCCCCGCAGCCGATGCAGCAGCAAGATCCGGCGCAAATAGGGCAGGCCTCGACCGCGCCGAAAAAGAAGAAAACCCGCCGGGCCAGCGCGCCTGCCGGTCCACCCGTGATTTCAGTCACCCCGGCCGCCCCGGAGCCGGTTGAAACCGCCGAACCCGCCCCGCCCGCCGAAGCGACCCCGGAGACGGACTCGGAAACCCCCACCGGAGATTCCGCACCGGAAACCGCTGGCCTTCCGTCAGACCTGCCCACCAAGACCGCCCCCGAGCCGGAGCTGCAACCGGTTAAACCCGCCGAGCCCGCCGAGCCGGCGTCGCAATCAGTTGAAACTGTCCCACCGGTGGCCAGGGCCGCCCCCGTCGAAGCGACCTCAACCGCCGAACCCGCCCCGCCCGCCGAAGCGACCCCGGAGACGGACTCGGAAACCCCCACCGGCGATTCCGCACCGGAAACCGCTGGCCTTCCGTCAGACCTGCCCACCGAAACCGCCACCGAGCCGGAGCTGCAACCGGCTGAAACAGCCGGAACGGTAGCCGAGCCAGAGCCGGTCGAACCAGAACCGGCCGAGGCGGAGTCTGCCGACCCTGAGTTGCCGGCGACCGAGTTCCTGGCGGATCCTGGGCCGGCGGCCCCCGCAGCGGCAACCCGGCAAGCGCTCCGTTCCGAAGAAAAAGCCCGCGGCCGGGCCAAGGCCGCCGTACGGCCGGGCCGCTCTCTGGGCAGACGCCTGGCAACCTGGCTCCGCCGGGTCGCGATGCTCTTGCTGGTCGGAATCCTGGTCGTCGCCCTCGGATCCAGCATTTCCGTCCGGCCAGTGGAGCCAATCGGCCCGGAGCAGGGCGAACTGGCTCGGATTGCCGCCGAGAAGGACAGCAACACGCTGCTGGCGCAGGCCAAACAGCTCAGCGCTGCGCCGGCCCCGGCAGCCGATCCGGCACTGAAATACGCGATCAACACGCTGACTGCGGCAACCGCCGCCTTGGCCCGGCCGGAATCGAGCGGAGCCTCGGCAGCTTCCGGACCGGGCCAGGCGGCATCCGGCCCAGCCAGTCCGGGAACCGGCCCGGAAGCAACTGCGGCATCGGACGGCGTCCCGCCCACCGACCTGCCGGGATTGATCGCCGGCTTGGCCCGGGCCGCGGCCGGAAACCTCGGCGCAGCACGTTCCGTCGAGCCGGGCATCGCCAGATTGCTCGCCGCAGCCGGTACCGGCCAAGCGCTGGCCAGCCAATACCTGGCCCAGGTCACCGGGCTTCCAGCCGCAAGCATCGCCAACCCGGCGACAGCAAGCGCGCCGGCAACCGCTTGCGCCGGCACCTTGGCACCGTTGGCTCCGGAGGCCACGACAGCGCCCAGCACCCAAAGCGCTTTGGCCGCCGTCGCTTTGGCCGAGCAGAAATCCGCGTATGCCTACCAACTGGTGGCCGCCCGGATCCCTTCGGCGGACAGCTCCCGGCTCGCGATGAAACTGCTCACCAGCCATCGCGCCGCTTTGGATGCAGCGGAGGAGCAGTTGCGTTCGCACTGCACGCAACCGCCGATACGTGAACCCGCCTTCGTCCTGGACCCGGCGTTCAGCACTCAGCCGGCTGCCGCCCTGGCCATGGTCGAGGACCAGTTGTCGCTCGCCTACGGGGATTTGATCGGCTTGAGCGATGGCCCGCTCCGCGACTGGGCGATCAATCAGTTGCTCGGTACCGGCCAGAACCTGATGCTCTGGTCGCCGCCGTCGCGCGCGTTGCCCGGGATGCCGGAATGACCGTCCCGCTGCCAGCCGATCTGGTCCGCCGGTACAGCGATTCCGCCGAGCGGCGGGCCTGGCTTGCCCGGCTGCCACAACTGATCCAGGATGCCTTGGAACGCTGGCAGCTGCGCGTGGATCTGCACCCCGGCCAAGAGCCTTGGAACGGCTTCAGCGGCATCGCAATACCGGTGCGCACCGGCGATGGCACGGCCGCGGTGCTAAAGATAACTTTTCCCTACGAAGACATCGCGCACGAAGCAGCGACCCTGAGGCTGTGGAACGGGGTCGGCGCGGTCCGGCTTCTGGACCATGACGAAGCCGACTTCGCCTTGCTGCTCGAGCGGCTCGACGCCGCGCGCTGGCTGCAGGCCGCGCCCCCGGATGAAGCGGTTCGGGTCTGGGGTGCCTTGCTCCGCGATTTATCGATCCGGCCCGATGACCGCCCCGGTTGGGCCAGTCTGCCGTCGTTGGCGGAACGCGCCGAGCACTGGAGCGATGAGCTGCCGGCCGAATGGGACCGGCTGGGCGAACCGTTTCCGCGCTGGCTGCTCGAGGCCGCCCTGGAAGTCTGCCAGACCCGGGGTTCGGTCGGGCGGCGGGAGGCCAACGATGTTCTGGTGCACGGCGACATGCACGGGATGAACATCCTGGCCAAGCCGGGCACCACGGGATGGGAACCCGAGGATTTCCTGGTGATCGATCCGCAAGGGATCCTGGGCGAAGCCGAATATGCGGTAGGACCGATGCTCAGCAACCGTCTGCGTGATTATGCGGCACAGAACCCGGAACTCGCCCTGCTGGACCGGTTGCACCGGCTCTGCGCGGCCGCTGGGCTGGACCCGGAGATCGCCCGGGAGTGGACGATCTTGCGCGAAGTCGAAGATGCGCTCTGGTTCGCCGCCAAGCCGAACCACGAGAAGGACCTGCACCGCACGTTGTGGATTGCCAGTACCCTCGCCGGCTCGACCCTGCCCGGGCTGCCGCATCCGCACGGCTTGGAAATTCTCTGAACCACTGTTCCGATTGGCAAAACGCGGCCGGTACCGGCGCACCGCACGGAGCCAACCGGGCTCAGCGGGCCTGCAGGACGTTTTCCTGCCAGACGTCCCAGCCGAGCTTGACGATCAATACCGCCACCACGGCCAGGAACACCAGTCGGATGAACTTGCTCCCCTTCGCCACCGCCATCCGCGCGCCGAGGTAGCCGCCGGCCATATTAGACAGTCCCAGCACCAGCCCGACGCCCCACAGCAACGAGCCGTGCGGCAGGAAGAACAGCAGCGCGCCGGCGTTGGTGGCCAAATTGACGATTTTCGCCTTGGCACTGGCTTCCAAAAACGCGTACCCCATGGCGGTGACCAAAGCGATGATCAAGAAGGAACCGGTTCCCGGGCCGATCAATCCGTCGTAAAAACCGATCACCGCACCGATCAGGCAGGCCACCAGGTAATGCCGCCGCCCGCTGTGCCGCAATGCGGTCAATTCGCCGACATTGGGCTTGACCGCAGTGAAGACCGCCACCGCGATCAGCGCCACGACGATGATCGGTTTGAACACCGATTGCGGCAGATTCGCGGCCAACAGGGCCCCGCCGAAGCTGCCGGCCAAGGCGATCAGCGCCATCGGGATCGCGGTCCGCAGATCCGGCTTGACCCTTCGGTAATAGGTCACGGAGCTGGTCGCGGTGCCGAAAATGGAGCCCATTTTATTGGTCGCCAAAGCTTGGATCGGCGTGATCCCGGGCAACAGCAGCATGGCCGGCAACTGGATCAGCCCGCCGCCGCCCACCACGGCGTCGATCCAGCCCGCGGCGAATCCGGCGACGATGATCAGCAGGACGGTCAGAACCGAAATGTCCTCGAATCCGGAAAGCATTCCGACGACGGGCAGGCTCAGACCAGGGTCTCGCGCAAGGCGAGTACCTGGGCCACCGCCGCATCGACCGGGATGTTCGCCGGCTCGCCCGTGCGTCGGTTTTTGAGTTCGACGAGGCCTTCGGCCAAGCCGCGGCCCACCGCGAGGATGATCGGCACGCCGACGAGTTCCGCATCGCCGAACTTGACGCCGGGCGAGACCTTCTGCCGATCGTCCAGGATCACTTCGAGGCCCGCGGACTCCAGGTCCGCGGCCAGCTTCTCAGCGGCGTCGAAGACCTCCTGGTCCCGTCCGACCGCTACTACGTGCACGTCGGCCGGGGCGACGGCTTTGGGCCAGATCAGACCACGATCGTCATTGTTGCCCTCGGCGATCGCAGCCACCGCGCGGGTCACCCCGACGCCGTAGGAACCCATGGTCACCACGACCTGCTTGCCGTTCTGGTCGAGTACCTTGAGGTCGAAGATCTCCGCGTACCGGCGGCCCAGCTGGAAGACATGGCCCATTTCGACGCCACGGGCGAGTTCCAACGGACCCGAGCCGTCCGGAGCCGCGTCGCCGGGCCGGATCTCCACGGCTTCGATCACCCCGTCCCAACCGAAGTCGCGGCCCGCGACCAGCCCGAAGACGTGTTTGCCCGCTTGGTTCGCCCCGGTGATCCAGCGGGTGCCGGAAACGACGCGCGGGTCGACCAGGTAAAGCAGCTTGCTGCTGCCCTCGGAGCCCAACACCGGTGCCGCCAAGGAGAGGCCGGGGCCGATGTAGCCCTTGACCAGGAGCGGGTTCTGCTTGAGGTCCGCTTCCGTGGCAGGCTCGACCTCGACTTCGCCGCCGAAGCCGAGGTGCCCGGCGAGGTTCGCTTCGATCCGTTTCAAGTCGACCCCCCGGTCGCCGGGCACGCCGATCACCAGGAGCCGCCGTTCGGCCTTCTTCTCGCCCACTGCGGGCAGATCCACCGCGAGCACCACGTTCTTGAGCGTGTCTGCCGCGGTCCACGGCGTGCCTTCCCGCGGCTGGCTCGCATTGGCCGCCGCGACCAAGGTTTCGATGGTGGGCGTATCCGGGGTGTCGTGCACTTCCGCGGCAGCGAAATCGCTGAAGTCGAGTTCCGCCGGAACCGCCGTGGTCACGGCTTCGACGTTGGCCGCATAACCACCGGCAGAGCGGACGTAAGTGTCTTCGCCCACCGGTGTCGGGTGCAGGAATTCCTCGCTCTTGGACCCGCCCATCGCGCCCGCGGTGGCCTTGACCGCGACGACTTCCAAGCCCAGCCGCTCGAAGATCCTGAAGTAAGCGGCCCGGTGGGCTTCGTAGCTCAGCGCCAGGTCGGCGTCGTCGATGTCGAAGGAGTAGGAATCCTTCATGATGAACTCGCGGCCGCGCATCAGCCCGGCCCGCGGACGGGCCTCGTCGCGGTACTTGGTCTGGATCTGGAAAAGGCTCACCGGCAAGTCTTTGTAGGAACTGTAAAGGTCCTTCACCAACAAGGTGAACATCTCCTCGTGCGTGGGCGCGAGCAGGTAATCATTGTCCTTGCGGTCCTTGAGCCGGAAAATCCCGTCCCCGTACTCAGTCCAGCGGTTGGTCGCCTCATAGGGTTCCCGCGGCAGCAACGCCGGGAAGTGGACTTCCTGCGAACCGATCGCGGCCATTTCTTCCCGGATGATGGTCTCGACCTTGGCCAGGACCCGCAAACCCAACGGCAACCAGGAGTAGATTCCCGGCGCGGCCCGGCGGATATAGCCGGCGCGGACCATGAGTTTGTGGCTGGCGATCTCGGCGTCGACCGGATCTTCCCGCAAGGTGCGCAGGAACAGGGTGGAAAGTCGAAGAACCACGCGGGTGGCTCCCTTCTGGAAGTCCGAAAGAAGAGGGTCGAAAAGTCAATACTAATCTACCCGCAAAGAGTCTGCACAGGGACCGTGTCCTAAACTCGAGGCATGACCCCGTACGCCACGCGATTGCTCGTGCTCGGCGTGGTGCGCATTTTCGAGCCGGCCCACGGCTATTTGCTGCTGCAGGAACTGAACTCCTGGCGCGTGGACCAGTGGGCCAATGTGAAGCCGGGGTCGATCTACTCGACGCTGCGCACGCTCAGCAAGGACGGCCTGCTGCACGTCGTCTCGACGACCGAAGCTGCCGGCTCCGCCGCGAAAACTTCCTATCGGACGACGCCGGACGGAATCGCTGAATTCGAACGGCTGGTGAAACGCTCGATCACCGACGTCGGGTCCCCGTCGATCGCCACCACGATGTCCGGAATCGGATTCCTGCCCTTTTTGGAGCGGGCGGAAGTCATCGAGCTCTTCGAGCAGCGGCAGGCGGCTTTGGCCGCCGAGTCGGATTCCCTGCACGCCGCAGTCCGCGACTTCGCCGAGACCGGACCGGTAGCCCCGCCGCACGTCGTGGAGCAGTTCCATTTTCTGGCGTCGCAGGTCCGCGGCAATCTGGACTGGACCACCGGAATCCTCGGCAGGCTCCGGTCAGGCGCGTATTCTTTCCGCGGCGAGCCGCCGGTTTGGACCCCGCCGGAACACGATCCGATTTGGGGCAACCGCACGTTCTGAAGTACGCCGGGTAACCGGCCGGCACACTTGCTGGACAGCCTGCGAGGCGACCGCCTATCTTTATTTCACCAACTGATGAATTAGGGAGGCCTCGATGACCGGTGATTCCAACGGCCTCCGGCCGCGGCGTGGCCGGCGATCAGGCGGCACGGACACCAAGGATCTGATTCTGGAAGCCGCCAGAATCCGTTTTGCGCAGGAGGGTTTCGACGCCGTGAGCCTGCGCCAGATCGCCCGCGACGCCGGCGTGGACGCCGCCTTGGTCCACCATTATTTCGGTTCCAAAGACGAATTGTTCGCGGCTTGCGTGGCCTTGCCGATGGACCCGGCCAAAGTTCTGGGGCATCTGGCCGGAACTCCGGTGGAGCAACGCGCCGAAGTCATCCTGCGGACCATCCTGGACCTGTGGGATTCCCCGGCCCGGACCGCGATGCTCGCAATGGTCCGCTCCGCGTTGAACTCGGACGCCCAGGCCGCGCTGCTGCGCCAAGTGCTGACCAGGTTGATTCTGCCCCGGGCACTGGCCGGCCTGGACTACCCCGAGGATGAGCGGGAGCTCCGCGGTTCGCTGCTGGTGAGCCAGGTGCTCGGCTTGCTGCACGCCCGGCACCTGCTGCGCATCGAGCCGCTGGCTTCCGTCGGGAGCGAGCAGATCATCCGCTGGGTCGCCCCGACGCTGCAACGGTATCTGACCGGAGATGTCGATGGGCAGAACTCCCCATCGACATCTCCGGCTGCCTGACTATTCTGGGAATACCGGCTCGGGGTCCACCGGCCGGGCGAGCACAGAGGGGCGCACAGATGGAAGGCGGTTTCCTGGGCGCCGATCCGGTCGATTTGGCCCGGCTCGCCAAGGAAATGGAAGAGCACGCCGAACTGATCCGGCAGACCCGTTCGACGCTGGGCACCGTGGTCAATGGCGACTTGCCCTGGCGCGGCCCGGATGCATTCTTCTTCCGGCATGCCTGGAACTCGTCGCACGCGCCCACCCTGGCCTCCGGCGCCGAGTTGCTCAGCGCCGCTTCCCGGAAACTGCGGGACCAAGCCGCCGCGCAACAACAGACCAGCAACCGCTGAACCGACCTCGACGGACCCGGCAGCAGCCACCGGGAAGCTCAGAAAAGCACTGTCGCGTAGCTGCCGATTTGTTCGAATCCGACCCGCTCGTAACTCGCCCGGGCCCGGGCGTTGTAATCGTTGACATAGAGACTCACCACCGGCGCCTGCTTCCTGGCCAACTGCACCACCGCGGCCATGTAGCCGGCACTCAATCCCCGACCGCGGTCCTCCGGCCGCAGCCAAACCCCTTGCACCTGGCTCGCCTGCCGGCTGAGCACGCCGAGGTCGGCTTTGAAAATCACTTCGCCGCATTCGTCCAGGCTGCTGAGCGAATGCCCGTTCCGAATCAAGCTGGCAACCCTGCGCCGGTAAAACTCCTCGCCACCGCTGTACGGCGAATACCCGACTTCTTCTTCGAACATCGCTACCGCAGCCGGCAGGATCTGATCGAACTCGGACATCCGGCTGGGCCGGAGGCGGCGGTCCGGTTCGATCAACGGCTCCGAGCTGATCGCCAGCAGCGGCTGGTTGGCCCGGACTTCCTTCGCCGGCACCCCGCGGCGCTCCATTTCGGCGAAGATGCCCAGCACTGCTGCGGCGGACCCGTAAATGCTGGCGTGCCGTCGGCCGCTCGCCGCCAGATATTCGCCGAAGGCCGGTGCGGTGGCTTCGTCGACGCCGGCCGGGATCACATTGGCGCCGACCCAGCAGGCCGCCCGGAGTCCGCCGTCGTCATAACCGAGGATCTGGGTACCGAGGATCACCGGAGCGGCGGTGCCGTGCTGTTCCAAATGGGCAGCCAAGTAGATGTTGGCAATCGGATCCCGGGCCACCAAACGTTGCAGTTCGGCGGTGTCCTCGTGCGCCAGTACCCTCAGCGGCCCGCTGCTCGCACGGGCCGGCTCAGGAGACGCTGACCACGGGGCTGCCTTTGCTGCCGTTCTGGCCATCGGCGCCCCCCATTTCTTCTATCTCCTCGGCGATCCGCATCGCTTCTTCGATCAGGGTCTCCACGATCTGGTCTTCCGGCACGGTTTTGATCACTTCGCCCTTGACGAAAATCTGGCCCTTGCCGTTGCCTGAGGCTACACCCAAATCTGCTTCCCGGGCTTCCCCCGGACCATTCACGACGCATCCCATGACGGCTACCCGCAGCGGGATTTCCATGCCTTCCAATCCGGCGGTGACCTGCTCGGCGAGGGTGTAGACGTCGACTTGGGCGCGGCCGCAGGAGGGGCAGGAGACAATCTCCAACTTGCGCGGACGGAGGTTCAAGGACTGCAGGATCTGATTGCCGACCTTGATTTCCTCCACCGGCGGCGCAGACAGCGAAACCCGGATCGTGTCCCCGATGCCCTTCGACAGCAATGCGCCGAAAGCCGTCGCGGACTTGATCGTGCCCTGAAACGCGGGCCCGGCTTCGGTGACGCCCAGGTGCAGCGGCCAATCGCCGCGTTCGGCGAGCAACTCATAGGCCCGGACCATGACTACCGGGTCATTGTGCTTGACCGAGATCTTGAAGTCGTGGAAGTCGTGCTCTTCGAACAATGAAGCTTCCCACACGGCGGATTCCACCAGCGCCTCCGGCGTGGCTTTGCCGTATTTCTCCATCAGCCGGGGATCCAGGGAACCGGCGTTGACCCCGATCCGGATCGAGGTGCCGTGGTCCTTGGCGGCCTGGGCGATCTCTTTGACCTGATCGTCGAACTTGCGGATGTTCCCGGGATTCACCCGGACTGCGGCACAGCCGGCTTCGATCGCGGCGTAGACGTACTTCGGCTGGAAGTGGATGTCCGCGATCACCGGGATCTGCGATTTCTTCGCGATGATCGGCAGTGCTTCGGCGTCGTCCGCCGAGGGACAGGCGACCCGGACGATGTCGCAGCCCGAGGCGGTCAGTTCGGCGATCTGCTGCAGTGTGGCATTGATATCGGTGGTCGGCGTAGTGGTCATCGATTGGACGCTGATCGGCGAATCCGAGCCGACGCCCACGGATCCGACTTTGATCTGCCGGGTCTTCCGACGGGGTGCCAGAACTGGCGGTGGGGCTGCGGGCATTCCGAGGCTGACCGAGGTCACGATGAACTCCTTGTTACTGGGTGCGCAGCTTGCCCGGCGGTTGCCGGCCGGCACACCTCACCATTCTAAGCTTCAAGCACCCTGCGCGTATTCCTTGAGCAACCCGGTGACCGGATTCCATCCGGTGGTCCGGGTCCCGGCAACACAGCCGTGCAGCGCGAAGGGGTCCTGGGCGAGCACTTTGTGCAACTCCGCTTCATCGGCCGCGACAAAAGCGAAAAGGCCGCCACTGCCGTCCAAATACGGTCCGGAAGCCAACAGCACACCGGCTTCGACCAGCTCGCCGAGCCACTGCCGGTGGGCAGGACGGCATTCGTCCCGCCGCTCGGCGAGATCCGGATCATAAACATATTCCACCGCAAATACAGTCATGCCCTCACCCTACTCAGCCAGGCTGAGCTTGTCCTGTTGGGCCGGGTGGCGTCAGCCGGCCAGCCCGATCAGCCAACGGCCCAAGATGCCGACCAGCGCGGCCCAGATCAGCGAGGCTAAGGTTCCGATGATGAACCGCTCGCTCGCTGCCGGCGATTCTTTCAGCTCCGGGTACCGGCCCAGGCCTTTGATGGCCACGACATAGGCGATGGCGACCGGTTGGTCGAAGACGATGCAGAAAACCACCGCGATCCGCTCGAGGATCCCGATGGTCAGCCCACCGCGCAACACGGTTGCCGGCGTCCCGGTTGCCGGCTCCCGGTGCCGGGGTGCCGCGGCTTCGCGCGGGGCCTCCGCCGCGGGAGCGTCCTCGGGCAATGCGCTATCTGCGGCCTCGGTTACCGGAACGGTCGCGGGCAAGGTTCCGGCCGCAGCGGATTCTCGGGCCAGCCGGAGCACCAGCGCGGTGACCGGCCAACCCAGCAGTGCCGCGAGCAGGACGGCGGCGGCGATGATGAGCGCGGTCATGTCACCAGCCTATGGCTTCCGTGCCGGTCAGCAGCCGATCGGCGCGCTCGAGCAGCGCTGCAGCTGCAGGGCGTGCTGCCTCTTCCTCGTACCAGTGGGAGCGTTTGACCAAACCGCCGACGGCTTGATGGCTGGTCGAAAGCCGCTTGGCGATCCCGGTCAGCGGCAGATCCGGTTCCTGCTGCAACAAGTCCAACACGGCCCATTGCGCCGCGCTCCGGGTGTAGACCAGTTGCGCGAGCAGCACCAGCACGGCTTCCGCGTCAGCGGCTGCCGCAGCCACGACCGGATCCGCTGCCGCCCCGGTCGGCACGGCGCGAAGCGCGAGCGGCTTCCGCTGCCCCCTCCGCTTGGCTTCCTCCACCGCATCCCGCGCGGCGAGAAAAGCCGTACCGGCAGCTTCGCGGCTCGACGCCGCGAGCGGCGTGCGGACTTCGCCGAGCCCGACTCCGATCGACCAGGCCTTGGCTCGCACCGCGCGCAGTACCGCATCGACCACGGCTTCGGGCCGGTCGAGCAGAGCCTGCACTTCGTCGCCCACGGTGCGTTCGAAGCCCAGGAGCGTCGGCACCGGGCGCAGGGCTTGCAACAGCTCCGGCACCCGGTCGGCGCTGCGCCGGCTGTTCCGCTGATCGATCGTAATGACGTACATATTGCAATGATATTTCATTGCATAGTTCAAGTGCAATGTTTTTTAGTTGCATATACGGCAAGCATGCTTTTGCCGTTCCCTACCTCAACTCCACTCGTCCACCGCCTGCCGTGCCGCCCCCAGAAGCAAGGCCGCCGCCCGGCGACCATCCCGTTCCTCCGCCCAGCCGGCCCGGCCCACCGCCTTGCTGACCGCCTGCGAGGTGATGCCCAGGACTTCGGCAGCAGCTCCCTGGCTGCCGCGCGCGCCCGGAGCGAGCTGGTCCAACACCCGCCATTCGGCCTCGCTCCGACCGGTCACCAACCGGCCCAGCAGACGGAGCACCGACTGCGCCGCATCGGCATACTGACTCGGCACCGCGCCGCGCACCAGCACCGGCAGCGTCCGCCCCGGCTTTTTCCGCGCCGCCTCATTGGCGGCCGCAAGCGCCAAGCGGACCCCGGAGCCGGTGAGCGAGCCGGCCGAAGGCGGGTCGGCCGGAAGCCCGACCCCGCCGATTCCGACGCCGAGGCAGCAGCCGCCTTCGCGCAGCGCCGAGAGCACCGCGGCCACCACCGATTCCGGATCCTCGAGCAACAGGAAAACGTCGACGGCAGCCGCAGCGGCGGTCCCGCCGAATGCCTCGTCAGCAGCCGGTCGCAGCAGCACCGCAGGACTCAGCTCCTCGAGCCGATGGCACAACCGGCCCAGTCGGGCCGCAGCCTCAGCCGGTCGATCGGCATCCAGAAGGTCTGCGGGCGGCGGGCCGGCAGTCGGCCGCAAGGGGGCAGCGATAGCGATGGCGAACATGGATCAACCGTAATCGGTTGCAATCCAAAGCAACAATCCCCGTTCACCCGGGCTTTGCCCAACCGGACAACTACGCCTTGCCCAAGTGAAGCTCAACCGAACAAATTGACCGGTTTGACGATATCCGCATAGATCAGCAAAGCACCCATCACCAAAAGCACCGAAGCAACCACATAGGTCAACGGCAAGAGCTTCGCGATGTCGAACGGCCCGGGGTCCTTGCGCCCGAACCATTTGGCGATCCGGCGCCGCGCACCCTCGTAAAGCGCGCCGGCCACGTGCCCGCCGTCCAACGGCAACAGGGGAATCAAGTTGAAAACGCCCAGCGCGATGTTCACTCCGGCGATCAGGCTGATCAAGGCGGCAATCCGGGCGCTCAGCGGCACTTGCTCGGTCGCCGCCAGCTCCCCCGCCACCCGGCCCACGCCCACCACGGACACCGGGCCGTTCGGATCGCGCGGCGCCGAGCTGAAGGCGGCCTGCGCCACGGCGACCATGCGCTGCGGCAAGTTCACCACCACTCCGGCCACCGCGGCGATGTTGTCGCCTACTGCGGGCAGCACTGCGGTGACCGGCTGCGGTACATTCGCGCTCGCCGGGCTGATCCCGGCGAAACCGACTTCCTGGGTGAGCACCCCACCGTTCGCGTCCTTTTCCGCGACGCCCGCGGCATTGACCACCGGCCGGGCGGTCAGCACCGGAGTGATCGAAAGGCTTACCGACTGGCCTCCGCGCTCCACCGTGATCGGCACGTTCCGACCGGCGTCGGCTTTGATCCAGGCGCTCAGTTCATCCCAGCTGGCCGGCTGTTTGCCGTCGAAACTGACGATCTTGTCCCCGGGCTTGAGGCCGGCCGCAGCAGCCGGCGTCGGCGTGCAATTGCTCAAATCCGCGGGCGGCTGTTCGCCGTACTTCACCTGGCAGGCATTGACCTCGGCCAACGTCGTCGTCGGCTGGGCGATGCCGAAGCCCATCAGCACCACGGCCATCAGCACGATCGCGATCACGAAGTTCATCGCGGGCCCACCCAGCATGATGATGATCTTCTTCCAGACCGGGAGCTTGTAGAACACCCGGTTCTCGTCCTCGGGCCCGACTTCCTCATGCGCCATGTCCCGCGCGTCGGCGGCGAGCTTCTCCAACCGGCCGGCCTTCCGGGGTTCAGCCCGGGATTCGGCGAGCGTCTGCAACAGTCCGGTGCTGGACGGACGGACACTGCCGTCGGTCTTGTTCGGCGGGTACATACCGATCATCGCTACGAATCCACCGGCCGGAATGGCTTTGATCCCGTATTCGGTGTCGCCCTTTTTAGTGGACCACAACGTCCGCCCGAAGCCGACCATGTATTGGGTGACCCGGACTTTGAACAACTTCGCGGGCACCAGGTGTCCCACTTCGTGCAACGCGATCGACACGATGATGCCGATCGCCACGAAGAGCACACCCAGAATGAAAAGCAATACCGTCACAGTTGTCCGTCCCTGTCTTCCCTGCTCGACTTCACAGCCCTACTCCGCCACCCAGTTGGGCTAAACGTTCACGGGTGCGGGTTCGTGCCCAGTTTTCAGCATCCAGCACCGCCTCAAGGCTCAGCGTTGCATTGGCTGAATGTTCGCTGAGCACCCGCTGCACGGTGTCCACGATGTCCAGGAAGCCGATCCGGCCTTCGTGGAAAGCCAACACCGCCTCCTCGTTGGCCGCATTGAACACCGCCGGGTGCGTGCCACCCTGCTTTGCCGCGTCCTTGGCCAGGTCCACCGCGGGGAACGCGATCGCGTCGAGCGGTTCGAAGGTCCATTCGGCCGCCTTCGACCAATCGCAGGGTTGGACCGCGTGCTCCACGCGCTCCGGCCAGGCCAGACCCAGCGCGATCGGCAGCCGCATGTCCGGCGGCGACACTTGGGCGATCGTGGAGCCGTCCACGAACTGGACCATCGAATGCACCACCGATTGCGGGTGCACCACGACGTCGATCTTGTCCAGCGGGATGTCGAAGAGCAGGTGCGCCTCGATCGCTTCCAAGCCCTTGTTGACCAGAGTCGCGGAATTCGTGGTGACCATCAGGCCCATATCCCAGGTCGGGTGCTTGAGCGCCTCGGCCGGCGTGACTCCGAACAGTTCGTGCCGCTTGCGGCCGCGGAACGGACCACCGGAGGCCGTGAGGATCAACTTGTCCACATCGAGTTTGTTCCCGGCGCGCAGGCATTGCGCGATCGCCGAGTGCTCGGAGTCCACCGGCACCAGCTGGCCCTCGCGCGCGGCGTCTTTGACCAACTGCCCGCCGACGATCAGCGATTCCTTATTGGCCAACGCCAGGGTGCTCCCGGCCTGCAGCGCGGCGAGCGTCGGCGCCAGGCCGATCGAGCCGGTGATCCCGTTGAGCACTACGTCGGCATCGAGCGCCGCGATCGTGCTCGCCGCCTGCACCCCGACGTCGATCTGCGGCGCATAGCCCGGAGCCAATGCCGCGATCCGCCCGGCCAACTCGGCCGCGTCCCCCGCGGCGATGCCGATGGCCGCCGGACGGGTCTGCGCAGCCTGTTCGGCCAGCAGGCCGAGATTGGCCCCGCCGGCGCTGAGGCCCACGACGTCGAACCGGGCCCGGCCGTCGTCGGTGAAACTGCGGCCGATGACGTCTAACGCCTGGGTGCCGATCGAACCGGTGGAGCCGAGAATGACCACCCGGCGCGGGGCGTGGTTGCTTGCGGACATGGTTCCAGTATCCCGCAACCAGGAGAATTCGGTTTTCCACAGCGCTTCGGCAATCATTGAAGTAGAACTTTCTTTCTAATATCGTTGCTGCATGGGAACAGATGTTCTGATAAGGCCGCCCCTCGAAGCTCTCCACCAGGCGGAGAGCTCGATTGCCGCAGCTTTGGCCTCGGCGTCCGCGAACTTCGCTCTGCTCAGTTCCGCGGCGTTGCTGGCGAGCCTGGACACCCTGGAACGGATTTCCCGAGCCCTGTCCATGGTCCAGGCCGCAGCGGCGGTGGCCGTCCAGGAAAGAAATCTGGCCGCGGATCCGGAGCGGCATTTCGCCGTAGCGTCCGGGGACGAACCCACCGGCAGCCCTCGTTCGGAGTTCCGCAATGCGGCGGAGTTCCTGCAGCGCAGACTGCGGATCAGCAAGGCCGAGGCGCGACGCAGGATCCGCCTGGGTGAATGCTTGCTGCCCCGGCGGTCGCTGGGCGGGGAGGCTTTGCCCCCGCGCTACGAAAAGCTGGCCGCGGCCGCGCAGTCCGCAGCGGCGGGCAGCGAAGCGCTCACGCTTTCGGTCCGGGCACTGGACGAGGTCGCCGGCCGCGCCGATGAGCCGACCAGGCTCGCCATGGAGACCAGCCTCAGCGAGCTGGCCAGCACGCAGGATCCGGACTTTCTACGGCCGGTGGTCCAGCGCTGGAACACGATCATCGACCAAGACGGTACGGCGCCCAGCGAGGCCGAACTCAAGCAGCGGCAGGGCATCTGGCGGATGCGCACGCATCGCGGGCTGAACCAGTTCCTGATCTGGGCCGATCAAACCGAGGCCGAGGTGTTGTTGACAGTCATGAATGCCGGCACGAATCCACGCACCGAAACCGCCGACGCCCGGGGCCTGGACCAACGCTCCTTGCCGCAAAAACATCTCGATGCGCTCGTCACCGCGGTGAAGGCAGCATTGCAGACGGAGCTCTTTCCGCGCACCGGCGGCAGCCGGCCGCAACCTCTGGCCACCGTGGGCTTCAAAGAACTGCTCGCCGACTTCAGCGACGCGGAGACCCCGGCGGCAACCACCGCCAGACTGGCCTTCACCGGGCCGATCAACGCCAAAAACCTCCGCGCGCTCGCCTGCGACGCGGAGATCATCCCGGTGGTTTTCGGCGGGCAGGGCCAAGTGCTCGACGTCGGTGCCGGCCGCCGGTTTTTCAACCGTACGCAGCGTCTGGCCCTGATCGCCCGCGATCGGGGATGCAGCTTCCCGGATTGCACCATTCCGGCGAGCTGGTGCGAAGCCCATCACGTCGATTGGTGGTCCAGGAACCCCTGGACTGCAGTCGACAATGGAGCTTTGCTCTGTTCGCACCACCATCATCTGATCCATCAGGGGCAGTGGGAGATGCAGATTCGCAGCGGCATCCCCTGGTTCATTCCACCATCGTGGCTCGACCCGCTCCGCGATCCGCGGCGCAACCGCTTCCATCAGATCTGAGGCCGCTCACGGAAGTGATTCCCTGCGGGACAATGCGACTTCGCTGCGGGTCAATGCGACTTCGTGCGAACCGGAGATGGCCACCCGCCGGGCACCCGGCGTAGCGTGAAGCCATGACTACCGCGAATGCATCAGAACCCGACCACACAGAACCCGACCACGCAGAACTCAATCGCAAAGGCCTGCGGCTCATCGAGCTGCACCACGCACCCGACATCCTGCAGGTGATCAACGTCTGGGATGTCATCTCGGCCAAAGTCATCGCAGATCTGGAAGGCAGCACCGCACTGGCGACGGCCAGCCATTCGATTGCTGCGTCCTACGGCTACCCGGACGGTGAAAAAATCCCCCGGGAGCTGATGCTCGAGGCGGTTGGCCGGATCGCCGCGGCAACCTCGCTGCCAGTCAGCGCCGATCTTGAAGCCGGGTACGGCGATGCCGGAGAGACCATCCGGCGCGCCATCGGTGTCGGAGTGGTCGGCGCGAACCTGGAGGACCAGCTCAAGCCTTTCGACGAGGCGGTCGCCGCGGTGCGCGCTGCAATCAAAGCCGCCGAGGCCGAAGGAGTGGCCTTTGCACTCAACGCCCGGACCGATGTGTTCGCCAAGGCTGCGCCGGACGCAGACCCTGCCGAACAGCTCGCCGAGGCCATCAAGCGTGGTCGGGCGTTTCTGGATGAAGGCGCTACCAGCATCTTCGTGCCCGGGCTCTTCGACGAGGCGACGGTTGCCGCTCTGGTCCAAGGAATCGGGCACAACAAGATCTCCGTGGTCGGGGTACCCGGCTCGCTCGATCCACGGACGTTGCAGAATCTGGGCGTCTCCCGAATCTCCTATGGCCCGCTGACCCAACGGCTGGCCTTGACCGCACTCCAGTCCGCAGCGCAAGAGCTGTTGGCCGGCGGGGTTCTTCCGGACGGGATCAAAGCCTTGAATTGAGCTGACCGGCGAACCATGACCCGGCTGAGTTCCGGAACTCAGCCGGGTCCAATCCTCCGGCCCCGGCCGGGATCGCGGCCAGCAACGGCTCCCGGCCGGCCGCCAGGGTCCGGAGATTGCTCGACTCGACCAAGCCAGGCAATCCCGGCAGGCTGCCGACCACCAAACCGACCCTCGCCACCCCGCGGCCGGCCAATGCCGCCACAGTCAGTGCGGTGTGGTTGAGCGTGCCCAAGCCCGCCCGGGAAACGACGACGGCGCCGCAATCCGCGGCGAGCACCGCCGGCAGATCGGCGAGCGTGCCTCCCGCGTCGTCCAGATGGACCAGCACGCCCCCGGAGCCCTCCACCAACACCCAGTCGAATCTCGAACCGAGCGCTTCAATCCGTTGCGCATGCTCGGCTATCCCCGGCAGCTTCCGCTGTTCGCGCTCGGCCGCAGCGACCGGAGCCATCGGGTCCCGGAACCTGATTCCCTCGACGGCGTCACGGATCCCGGACAGCCGGGCGACCTCCGCAGCATCGCCGGGTTCGGAACCGGAGACCCCGGTTTGCACCGGCTTGTACACGGCCACCCTTCCGACTCCCGACAGCACCGCCGCGAGCGCCGCCGTGCTGATCGTCTTGCCGACCTCGGTGTCGGTTCCGGTGATCAGCAAAACGCCCGGCAAGTCCGCCGGCTCCGGCAAGCCGGACAGCAAGGGCACGTCCGACGGCTCCGACAGGCCTGATTCGACGGCCATCAGGCAGCTCCTTCCTGCCTCGCCCACCGGGCCGCCATGGCTGCGGCAGCTGCAGCAGCTTCCGGCTGCACGGTGGCCCGCGCGGTGAACCGGAGCCGGGAAATCCCGTCCGGAACGCTGGGCGGCCGGAAACACCCCACCAGCACCGCGGCCGCGCGCAGCCGTTCGGCCAAAATTTGGGCTTGTTCCGCCGAAGCCACCGGCAACGACTGCACTGCCCCGGCGGATTGCGGCACGCCTGCGGCGGCGGCCAGGGCGCTGGCAACCTGGAACAGCTGCTGGACCCGCTCCGGCTCGGCCAGGATGATCCGGCAGGCTTCCGCGGCCGCTGCAGCTGCGGCCGGAGCCAGCGCGGTATCGAAGATGAAACTCCGCGCCTGGTTGAGCAGATGATCGCGTATCTGCGCCGATGCCAGCACTGCGCCGCCTTGTGCGCCGAGCGACTTGGACAAGGTCACAGTGCTCACCACGTGGCGGGCGGCGGCGAGTCCGGCGGCCGCCACGCTGCCCCGGCCCAGACCGGTGACGCCGAGCCCGTGCGCCTCGTCCACCAGCAAGGTCGCGTCGTACGCCTGGCACAACTGTGAAAGCTCGGCCAGTGGTGCCGCGTCGCCGAGCACCGAATACACCGACTCGACCACCACAACGGCCCGGACCTCACTCCGTTGGCGCAGGCGGTTTTCCAGTTCGGCCAGATCCGAATGCCGGAAAACCTGCACCCTGGCCCGGGACAACCTCGCTGCATCGATCAACGAAGCGTGCACATGCGCGTCGGACAACACCAGCGACCCCGGGCCGGAAAGCGCGGTCAACGCGCCAAGATTGGCCAGATAACCGCTGGAGAAAACCAAAGCGGACTGCCGGCCGGTCAAAATGCAGAGCCCGGCTTCCAAGGCCCGGTGGACCGGCAAGGTGCCCACCACCACCGGAGATGCCCGGGCACTGCACCCGTACTCCTCGATCGCCGCGACGGCAGCGGCTTTGAGCCGCGGGTCGACGGCCAGGCCCAGGTAGTCGTTCGAGGCCAGGTCCACAGCAGCGGCCCGGAGTTCCGCGGACAGCGGAACCGCCGAACGCTGCGTAGCACCGGCAACCCGATCCCGCTTCGCTGCGCGGAGCCAATCGTCCAGACTGTTCACGGTCCGCCTACCCGGCCCGCGGCTGCGACCATGCCGGCCGCAATCTCAACGGTGTCCCCGACGGAGCAGAGGTATGGCGGCATCGCGTAGACCAGGTTGCGGAACGGTCGCAGCCAGACTCCCTGAGCCAGTCCGGCTTCCGTAGCGGCCGGGACGTCGACCGGTTGGTGCAGCTCGACGACGCCGACCGCGCCCAGGCTCCGGACGGTCCGGACACCGGGGAGCGAGGCTGCCGCCTGCAAGCCTTCGGTGAGACCGCTTTGGATCCCGGCAACCCGGCCGGCCCAGTCCCCCGATTCCAGCAATTCCAAGGATGCGTTCGCCGCCGCGCAGGCCAGCGGGTTCGCCATGAACGTCGGACCGTGCATGAGCGCGCCGAAGCGAGATCCGGAGATCACCCCGGCTACCTCGGCCGAACACAGCATCGCCGCCAAACTGAGGTAGCCGCCGGTCAGGGCCTTGCCCACGCAGAGCACGTCCGGGACTACCGCCGCAGCAGCTGCCGGGCCGGCGGCGCCAGCGGAGACCGCGGAATCCGGCACCGGCTCGCTGCTCCATTCCGCCGCGAACAGTTTCCCGGTGCGGCCGAACCCGGTGGCGATCTCATCGAACATCAACAACAGGCCCTCGGCGTCGGCGAGTTCCCGGAGCACGCGCAGGCAGCGCGGATCGTAGATATGCATTCCACCGGCCCCTTGCAGCACCGGCTCCACGATGATGCCCGCCAGCCGCGAAGCATTCCGCGCCACCAAAACCGCTACTTCTTCGGCCCATTCAGCCAACGCCGCGTCGTCGCCGACCAGCCGCCCGGCAGTCAGCATCGCGGCCGGCGGCCGAGGTGCAAAAACATTCCCGGCCAATTGGCCCGGGAACTCCGCATGCATGCCGCCCACCGGATCGCTGACCCCCATCGCAGCGAAAGTATCGCCGTGGTAGCCGCCGCGGAAGGCGAGGAAATTCTGCCGCTCAGGCAAACCCCGGGCGCTTTGGTATTGGATTGCGACTTTGAGCGCTACTTCCACCGAGATCGACCCGGAATCTGCCAAGAAGACATGCTGCAGCGGCTCCGGTGTGATGCGGCGCAAACGCTCGGCCAGCTGCACCGCCGGCTCATGGGTCAGCCCGCCGAACATCACATGGCTGAACCTCGTCATCTGGTCGAAAACCGCGCGGTCCAAGGCCGGATTGCGGTATCCGTGCACCATGCACCACCAGGAACTCATCGCATCGATCGCCTCGAAGCCCCGGCCGTCCGGAGCGCGCAGCGCCAATCGGATGCCGTTTGCCGCTTCCACCGCATAGGGGGCAGGGCCGGCCAGCGGCGCGTAGGGATGCCACAACAAGCCCCGGTCCCGCTCCGGCAGGGACCGGCGATCATCTGGCAACGGGCCAAGCTCAGGCATTGGGTTGACGAGCGGTCCCGGCACCGCGCCGGCGCAGCACCGGCTCCTGACCAGGGCCGGCAACCGGCTCCGCTACCGGCCCAGCCTCCGTCCGGGTCTGCGGTTCATCCGCCATCCGGTCCGGTCGGCTTTCGGCGGCGTCCAAGACCACGAACCCGGCGTCTTGGATCATCGCCAGGTCCTCGGCAGCGGATTGGCCCTCGCTGGTCAAATAGTCGCCGAGGAAGATCGAGTTCGCCACATGCAGGGCCATCGCTTGCAGCGAGCGCAGATGCATCTCCCGACCGCCGGCGATCCGCAATTCGCTCTGCGGTGCCACGAAACGGGCGACGCAGAGGATCTGCAGGCATTTCACCGGATCGAGCAACCAGGTGTCCGCCAAGGGGGTTCCTTCGAAAGGCATCAGGAAGTTCACCGGAACGGATTCGCTACCGAGCTCGCGCAAGGCGAAAAGCGCCTCCACGATCTCTTCGTCGGATTCGCCCATCCCCACGATCAACCCGGAACACGGCGACAAACCGGCCGTTTTGGCCGCTTCGACGGTCCTGGTCCGATCGCTGAATTCGTGGCTCGTGCAGATCTGCGAATACTTGCTTTCACTGGTGTTCAGATTGTGGTTGTAAGCATCCACCCCGCAGGCCTTCAGCCGTTCCGCCTGACCGTCCTTCAAAATCCCCAAGCACGCGCAGACTTCGGCCTGCGGGTTCCGGGTCTTGAAGTCCCCCACCAATCCGGCCACCCGGTCCACGTCCCGGTCGGCCGGACCACGCCCGCTGGCTACGAAGCAGACTCTGGAAGCGCCGCCGGCCAACCCCTGCTCGGCTTGGCTGATCGCTTCTTCCGGGGTGAGCCAGGTGTATTTGAGGATTTGCGCCGCTGAACCGAGCCGCTGCGAACAGTAGCTGCAGTCTTCGGGGCACAGACCGGATTTCAGGTTCACCAGATAGTTCAATTTCACCCGGTTCCCGAAGTACCGACGACGCAGCGCGGCCGCCGCCGCCAGCAGGTCGAGGTAGTCGGCGGGGTCTGAGCGCAGGAGCGCCAAGGCCGCGTCCGGACCGATCGCTTCGCCTTGCAGCAAGCGCTCGGCGAGATCGCGGAACGTCCCGGTCGGAACGGGAGTGGCCGCCGAATTATTGAACACTGTTTTATTGAACACCGTTCAAGTGTTTTGGACCGCCGCCTGAAAGTCAAGCAGACGGCGCGATGGCCTAAGGTTTTGGCAGGAGGTTTTCACCCGTGCTCTCACGCGAACGAATCGTGGATGCCGCTTTCTCAGTATTGCGGGATTACGGACTGGCTGATCTGTCGATGCGCAGACTTGCCAAAGAACTCGGCGTCCAGGCCGGGGCCCTGTACTGGCATGTGCCCAGCAAACAGGATCTGCTCTACGGGCTCGCCGAGGTGCTGCTCGCCGACCTGCCGATCGCCGAACAGGTTCCGCCGGCCGACGCCGCACGGCAGCTCGCTCTGGATTTGCGGCACAGATTGCTCGGCGTCCAGGACAGCGCCGAAGTAGTCTCCCTGGCGCAGGCCCTGGCCCCTTACCGTTTGGCCCCGTTCGCCGAGCTGCGCCGGATTTTGGATCAGGACGCGGTCGAGGGGCGCGGCTCCCGAGTGCTGATCCACTTCATGCTGGGCGCACTTGCCGAAGAGCAGACCCGGTCCAGCCTGATCAGCAGCGGGGCGGTGCCCGCCGCGGACAGCCCGACGGCGGTTGCGGAGCACGCGGCCGAGGATTTCGCCTTCGGCGTGGATGCGATCCTCAGCGGGCTCGCCGCAATACCTGCTCCGCGTGCCTGAGCACCGGGCCGTCCACCATCGCGCCGTGGAAACGGAATACCCCGTTCCCGGCGGCTGCGGCAGCCGCCAGCAGCTCCCGGGCTTGGCCGAGCTGCGCTTCGCTCGGCGAATACCCGTCCCGGATCACCGGCACCTGGGACGGGTGGATGCACGCCGTCGCAGTGAATCCGGAGGCCACCGCATCGCGCACCTCCAGCGTCAAACCCGCGGTGTCCGGGATGTCCAGGTACACCGCGTCGATCGCCGCTTTGCCGAAGGCGCCCGCGGCCAACAGCACTTGCGCGCGGGCCTGCCGCGCAATCGCCCGGTAGTGCCCCGCCTCGTCACGCGAGGCGGTGCCGCCCAGGGAAGCCACCAGATCTTCGGCGCCCCACATCAATCCGACCACATTGGGTTCTTGCGCAAGCTCCGCGGCACGCAGCACCCCGAGCGCGGTTTCGCAGAGCGCGATCACCCGGATCGAAGCCCGCGGCTGCACACCGCCGTCGGCGATCGCACGCAGCTGCTCCGCCGATTCCGCTTTGGCGAGCATCACGGTCCGGTAGGCGGTCTGGGCCACCGCGTCCAGGTCGAGCGCGAAATCCGGGGTGCCGGCAGCGTTGATCCGCACGATGGTCCGTTCCGGGTCCAGTGGCTGCTCGATCAGGTTCTTCCGCGCCTGCTCCTTGGCGTCCGGAGCCACCGCGTCTTCCAAGTCCAGAATCACCGCATCGGCGCGCTGGGCCGCCTTCGCGTAGCGCTCCGGCCGGTCGGCAGGGCAGAACAGCACCGCCGGGCCCATCGTGAAGTGCTCCGCAACGTGCTGCGTCCGCTGGATTCCCGCCATGTTCAGACCTCCGTCGGCTCGATCGCCATGGCCGCAGCCTGATTCGCCCAGATCAGGCAGCTCCGGGTGGCTTCGGCGACGACCACCCCGTTCTGGTTTTTGCCCAGCAGCTTCATGGTGGCAATGCCCTGGCCCGGACGCGAGGCGGAAAGCCGCTTCTCGGTCACCACGGTCTCCGCGTACAGCGTATCGCCGTGGAACACCGGGTGCGGGAACCGCACCTCGTCGAGTCCGAGCTGACCGATGATGGTCCCCTGGGTCAGCTGGGCCACGGAGAGGCCGATCACCGTGGAAAGCGTGAACATCGAGTTCACCAAGCGTTGGCCGAACGGCTGGCTGGCGCTCCAGGCGGCGTCCAGGTGCAAAGCCTGGGTGTTCATGGTCAGCGTGGTGAACAGCACGTTGTCCGCCTCGGTCACGGTGCGGCCGGGCCGGTGGGCGTAGACCACATCGGTCTGCAGTTCATCCAGGTACAGCCCGCGTTGTTCGATGCGCCGCGGTGCCGGGGCCTCGGCTGCCGCGCTCCCGGCGTCAGTCATGCAGCACCACCTCGAGCGGCGCCCCGGTCGCTTCGATGACCTGCTCGACGGAAATCCCGGGTGCAGTTTCGCGCAGCTCCAAATGTTTCTTGCCGTCCGCGCCCAGCACCACGTCGATCACGGCCAGATCCGTGATGATCCGGTCCACGCAGCCTTTGCCGGTCAACGGCAAGGTGCACTCGGCCAGGATTTTCGGATTGCCGTTCTTGTCCACATGCTCCATCATCACGATGAGCCGCTTCGCGCCGAACACCAGATCCATCGCGCCGCCCATGCCTTTGACCATCTTGCCCGGGATCATCCAGTTGGCCAGGTCGCCGTTCTGCGCCACTTCCATGGCACCGAGCACCGCGACGTCGACGTGGCCGCCGCGGACCATGCCGAAGGACGCCGCCGAGTCGAAGAACACCGCGCCCTTGTTGACCGTCACGGTCTCCTTGCCGGCGTTGATCAGGTCCGGATCCACGGCATCTTCAGCCGGGTACGGGCCGGTGCCCAGGATCCCGTTCTCCGAGTGCAGCACGACTTCGACGTCGGCCGGGATGTAGTTCGGGATCAGCGTCGGCATGCCGATGCCGAGGTTGACGTATTGGCCGTTTTCCAATTCCTGGGCGACCCGCGCCGCGAGTTCGTTCCGCGACAGCCCCTTGGTTTCCGATGCCATGGCGTTAGCCTCCCACTACTTGGTTCTGGGTTGCCGCAATCGCTTCGGTGTCGGCCGGTGAGGCCGAAACCGTCCGCTTCTCGATCCGCTTCTCGGCATGTTCCGAACCGGCCGGAATGTGTACCACCCGTTGCACGAAGATCCCGGGCAGGTGGATGTGTTCCGGATCCAACTCCCCGGGCTCGACCAGCTCTTCCACCTCGGCGATGGTGATCTTGCCGGCCATCGCACAGAGCGGGTTGAAGTTCATCGCGGTGGCGTGAAACACCAGGTTCCCGTGCCGGTCGCCCTTGGCCGCGTGCACCAGCGCGAAATCCGGCGTCAGCGAATCTTCCAGCACGTACTCGGCCCCGTTGAATTCGCGGACCTCTTTGGCTGCCGAGGCGATCGCGACGTTCCCCTCGGCGTCGTACTTCTGCGGCAGGCCGCCTTCGGCGACTTGGGTACCCACACCGGCCGTGGTGAAAAACGCCGGAATCCCGGCGCCGCCGGCCCGCAGTTTCTCGGCGAGGGTGCCTTGCGGGGTGAGCACGACTTCGAGCTCTCCGGCAAGGTACTGCCGGGCGAACTCCTTGTTCTCCCCCACGTAGGAAGACACGGTGCGCCGGATCCGGCGGTCGTTGAGCAGAATGCCCAGGCCCCAGTCGTCGACGCCGCAGTTGTTGCTGACGGTCTCCAGGTCGGTGCTGCCTTGCCGGTGCACCGCGTCGATCAACGCCACCGGAATACCGCACAATCCGAAGCCGCCGACCGCAAGCGAGGCGCCATCCGGAATATCAGCGACCGCCTCGGCGGCCGTCGGCACAGTTTTGTCGATCATCGTCACTCCATCTCCTCAACGGCGCTGCTCAGAGACCCAAATCGCGGGCGATCAGCATCAGCTGGACTTCAGTGGTGCCTTCGCCTACTTCCAGTATCTTCGAGTCCCGGTAGTGGCGCGCAACCCGGAACTCGTTCATGAAGCCGTAGCCGCCGAAAACCTGAGTGGCGTCGCGGGCGTTGTCCATGGCAGCCTCGCCGGCCACCATTTTGGCGATCGCGGCTTCGGTCTTGAACGGTTTTCCGGCCAGCATCCGGGCTGCCGCGTCGTAGTAGGCCAGCCTCGCGGTGTGCGCCCGGGCGGCCATCCGGGCGATTTTGAACTGGATCGCCTGATACTTGCCGATGTTGTTGCCGAAGGCCATCCGCTCCTTGGCATAACGTACCGATTCATCGACGCAGCCCTGCGCGGCACCGGTCGCCAATGCGGCGATCGCGATCCGGCCCTCATCCAGGATCGACAGGAAATTCGCGTAGCCCCGCCCTTCCACACCGAGCAGGTTGGCTTCTGGAACCCGTACGTCGGCGAGCGTCAACGGATGCGTGTCCGAGGCATTCCAGCCGACTTTGTTGTAGGCCTTCTCCGCAGTGAAACCTTCGGTATCAGTGGGCACCAGAATCGTGGAGATTTCCTTTTTGACACTTCCGTCCGCACGAGTCGACTCACCGGTCACCGCAGTGACCGTGACCAGCCTGGTGATATCGGTTCCGGAGTTGGTGATGAACTCTTTATTGCCGTTGATCACCCAATCACCGGCTTCGCGCCGGGCCTTGGTCTTGGTGCCGCCGGCATCCGACCCCGCTTCCGGCTCGGTCAGCCCGAAGCCGGCCAGCGCCTGGCCCGAGGCGAGCATCGGCAGCCAGGCTTCCTTTTGCTCCAGGGTGCCGAACCGGTGGATCGGCATCGCGCCGAGCGACACCCCGGCCTCCAGGGTGATCGCCACCGACTGGTCCACCCGGCCCAACTGCTCCAGGGCCAGTGCGAGCGCGAAGTAGTCCCCGTCCATGCCGCCGAACTCTTCCGGGAACGGCAGGCCGAACAAGCCCATCTCGCCCATTTGCTTGACCACTTCGTAGGGGAAGCTGTGTTCCTCATCGTGCTTGGCGGAGACCGGAGCCACCACCTCATCGGCGAATTCGCGCACCGTGTCGCTGAGGTCCTGGTATTCCTCGCTCAGTCCGTAGCTGTCGGGATTGGTCATGATTGCTCCTGGTTCTGGGCGGGTTCTGCTGCAGCGGATTGCTGGGGGCGAGCTGATTCAAAAGGATGGATGGTGGCCAAGATCTGATTGGCTTTGACCAGATTTCCGGTGGCCGCGGCGAGCTTGACGACGCCGGCCACCGCAGCGACGAGTTGGTGCTCCATCTTCATGGCCTCGACCGCGAGCAGGGTTTGCCCCTCGGCTACTTCATCGCCATCGGACACCGAAACCGACACCACGGTGCCCGGCATCGGCGAGCGCACTTCAGGGTCGGCGCTGCCGGCAACCCGGCCCATGGAGGCGTTCTTGACTTCGACAATTTCCTGGCGGCTGCGCTTGCGCAAAGCGAAACTGACGCCGTCCCGGCCGAGCCAGAGGGTGTTGGTCTCCGGGTCGAAGGCGTAGTCCCACTGCTGCCGAACGCCGTCGACGGTCAGCGCAAGCTTGCCGTCGTCAAGCTCCAACTCGCCGTCCGCAACCTCGACCTGGTGATTTTCCACACCGTTCGCAATCGAGAACGCCAACGGGCGGTGCGCGCCGATCCGCCAGCCGTCCGCCGATCCCCAGGCCGAATTCCTGATCGCCGTCCGACCGATCAGTTGCGCGGCAAAGAACTGGGCCGCAGCTTGCAGCTCCAACTCGCCTGGAGCGGCAAAAACGAATTCCGGCAGCTTGCGTTCGATCATGGTGGTGTCGAGCCGGCCGGCACGGACGTCGTCGTCGTTGATCAGCAGGCGCAAGTACTCGGTGTTGGTTTTCACGCCCAGAACCGACGTTTCGGCGAGCGCGGCATCGAGCGTGCTGAGCGCCTTGTCCCGGTCTTCCGCCCAGACGATGACCTTGGCCAGCATCGGATCGTAATTCGAGCCGATCTCCAGCCCTGCCAAAAGTGCCGAGTCATTGCGCGCAAGCGCTGATTCGGCCAGCGACAACACGGTTCCGGTCTCCGGCAGGAATCCCTGTTCCGGGTTTTCCGCGTACAGCCGGGCTTCGACCGCGTGGCCGTTCAAGACAATGTCATCCTGGTTGAGCGTTAGCTTCTCCCCCGCAGCAATCCGGATCTGCCACTCGACCAGATCGACTCCGGTCACCAATTCGGTCACCGGGTGCTCCACCTGCAGGCGGGTGTTCATCTCCATGAAGAAGAACTCGTCCGGTGCATCGTCGGAGACCAGGAACTCGACCGTGCCGGCCCCGGTGTAATTCACACTGCGTGCGGCGTTGCAGGCGGCTGCACCGATCCGGGCGCGGGTTGCCTCATCCAGCAATGCCGACGGCGCTTCTTCGATCACCTTTTGATGCCGGCGCTGCAGCGAGCATTCCCGCTCGCCCAGGTGGATCACGTGGCCGAAATTGTCACCGAGCACTTGGACTTCGATATGCCGCGGCGTTGCGACCAGTCGCTCCAGGAAAAGCGTGTCGTCGCCGAAGGCGGAAGCGGCAACCCGGCGCGCAGTCTTCAACGTCGCCGGCAACTCAGCCGGCTCGAACACCGAGTGCATGCCTTTGCCGCCACCGCCGGCCGAGGGCTTGATCAGAATCGGATAGCCGATCTCGGTTGCCGCAGCAATCAGGGCGTCATCGGACAGCCCCGGCTCAGCGATCCCCGGCACCACCGGCACCTGGGCTGCCTGCACGTGGTTTTTGGAGCGGATCTTGTCCCCCATGACATTGAGCGCTTCCAAATTGGGGCCGATGAAGCTGATCCCAGCCTGGTCCAGGGCCCGCGCGAAGGCCAAGTTCTCGCTCAAAAAACCGTAGCCCGGGTGCACCGCTTGCGCCCCGGTTTTCCGGCAAGCATCCAGAACCGCGTCGATATTGAGATAGCTCTCCGAAGCTGCTGCCGGGCCGATCCGCACCGCGACGTCGGCTTCGCGCACGTGCCGGGCACCGGCGTCGGCATCGCTGTACACGGCAACCGAACGGATGCCCATGGCACGCAGGGTACGGATCACTCGGCAGGCGATTTCGCCACGGTTGGCGACTAAGACGGTATGAAACATCGCACTCACATCCGGAACAGGCCGAAGGAGGTCTCCGGCAGCGGGGTCTGCGAACATACTCCGAGCGCGAGCCCTACGATGTCCCTGGTGTCGGCCGGGTCGATGATGCCGTCGTCCCACAGCCTGGCGGTCGAATAGTACGGGCTGCCCTGATCTTCGTACTGCTGCTTGATCGGCGCTTTGAACTCCGCTTCGGCCTCGGCCGACCACGCCTCGCCGCGGCCCTCGAGTTGCTCCCGGCGCACCGTGGCCAGCACCGAAGATGCCTGCGCGCCGCCCATCACCGAGATCCGGGCGTTCGGCCACATCCACAGGAAGCGCGGGCTGTAAGCCCGGCCGCACATCGAGTAATTGCCGGCACCGAAGGAACCACCGACGACGACGGTCAGCTTGGGCACCCGGGTGGAAGCCACCGCGGTGACCATTTTCGCGCCGTTCTTGGCGATGCCGCCGGCCTCGTAGTCCTTGCCGACCATGAAACCGTTGATGTTCTGCAGGAAGAGCAGTGGAATCCCGCGCTGGTCGCAGAGTTCGATGAAGTGCGCGCCCTTGAGCGCCGATTCGCTGAACAGCACGCCGTTGTTGGCGATGATGCCCACCGGGTGGCCGTGGATATGCGCAAACCCGGTGACCAAGGTGGTGCCGTAGTTCTTCTTGAACTCGTGGAACTCACTCGCATCGACGATCCGTGCGATGATCTCGCGGGCGTCGTAGGGCGCTTGCACGTCGACCGGGACCGCACCGTAGAGCTCGGCCGGGTCGACCGCCGGGTCCCGGCTTTCCATGGTGTCCCAGGCCGGGGCCTCCGGAAGCGGCAGGGTCGCCACGATGTCCCGGACGATCTGCAGCGCGTGTTCGTCGTTCTCCGCCAGATGGTCGGTGACCCCGGAAACCCGGGAGTGCACATCTCCGCCGCCGAGTTCTTCGGCGGTGACGATTTCGCCGATGGCGGCCTTCACCAAGGGCGGCCCGCCCAGGAAGATCGTGCCCTGGTTGCGCACGATCACGGTTTCGTCGCTCATTGCCGGAACGTAGGCGCCGCCGGCGGTGCACGAACCCATCACCGAGGCGATCTGCGGGATTTTCGCGGCGGACATCTTGGCCTGGTTGTAGAAGATCCGGCCGAAGTGCTCCTTGTCCGGGAACACCTCGTCCTGTTTGGGCAGGAACGCCCCGCCGGAATCGACCAGGTAAATGCAGGGCAGCCGGTTTTCCAGCGCCACTTCCTGGGCCCGCAGGTGCTTCTTCACGGTCATCGGGTAGTACGTGCCGCCTTTGACCGTGGCGTCGTTGGAAATCACCACCACCTGCCGGCCGTGGACCAGCCCGATGCCGGCAATCACGCCGGCGCCGGGGCATTCGTCGTCGTACAGCCCGTCGGCAGCCAACGGGGCGAGCTCCAGGAACGGGCTGCCGTCGTCGAGCAGTTGGTCGATCCGTTCCCGCGGCAGCAGTTTGCCGCGGTCCAGGTGCCGTTGCCGGGACCGTTCCGGGCCGCCGAGCGCCGCGGTCGCCAATTTTTCCCGCAGCTGCCGCAGCAGCGCGCGGTGCTCCGCGTCGTTGGCGGCAAAGCTTTCGCTGCCCGGGGCAACCGACGTCGCCAAAGTCTCCATCGACTCGCCTCTCAACCGGACCATTCCGGGACTTGGGTTAGTGTTCGTTAACTGAGATTTAGGTTAGTCTCTATTAACTGTGATGTCCACCACGGAAGGAGCTGGCGTGGAACCGCTCGACGACGAACCCGCCCGGGGCGCCCTGGCGAGCCACGACGCCGAGCCCACCCAGCGCAGCCAGGCCAAGGCAAGCCGTCGCGAAGCCCTGCTCGCTGCCGCCGCCGAGCTGTTCGCGCAACGTGGCTTCAACGGGGTCTCGATCGAAGAACTGGGCGCTGCTGCCGGCGTGAGCGGGCCCGCGGTCTACCGGCATTTCAGCGGCAAACAATCGGTCTTGGCCGCTTTGCTGCTGGACGTCAGCGAAGAATTGCTGGCCGGCGGCCGGGCCGTGGTCCGCGACGGCGGCACAGCGGCAGCGACCATCCGCCGGCTGGTCGCTTTCCACGTCGAATTCGCGCTCGGCAACGCCGACATCATCCGGGTCCAGGACCGCGACTTGGCCAGCATGAACGAGGTGGACCGGAACTCGGTGCGGACCTTGCAGCGCGACTACGTGCAATTGTGGGTCGACGTCTTGGGCCGGTTGCACCCGGATGCGGAAACCGTCGAGCTCCGGGTGCAGGCCCACGCCGCATTCGGCCTGATCAATTCGACCCCGCACTCGCTGCGTTCGCACAGCCGTTCCGGCAGAGCCACCCCGGCGAAAATCGCCCGGCCGGTCCTGGAACGGATGGCGCTCGCCGCGCTGCTGCCCTGAAGCCCTCGGGCGCTCAGTCCGCCCTGCGGTAACGGTGCTCCGGGCGGCCGGCTTGGCCGTACCTCGAGCGCACCAGGATCTCGCCGGAACGTGCCAGATAGGACAGATAGCGCCGTGCACTGACCCGGGACATGCCGGAACGCTCGCTGACCTGCGCCGAGCTGAGTTCCTCGGAACCCGCGGCGAAAACCGTCCGGACCAGGTCCAAACTGGATTCGCTCATCCCCTTGGGCAGGCGCTCCGGCGAGCTGGGCCGGCCGAGCTTCGAATCGATGTCCCGCTGGCTCATGCCCGCGGCTCCGGCCTCCGGCCCGAACCCCGTCCCGGTGGCACGCTGCCGCCGCTCCCGGGCATAGCGGCGCATCCGCTGCTGGAATTCGGTCCGCAGGAACGGCTTCACCAGGTAGTCCGAGACGCTGTGCAGCATCGCCCGGTCCACCACCGCCGCGTCATTGGCCGCGGTGATCATGATGACGTCCAAGCCGATTCCGCCGCTGGCCCGCAACTCGTTCAGCACCCGCAGTCCGCTGCCGTCCGGGAGCTCCACATCGAGCAGCAGGAGATCCGCTTCCACCGCCCGGAGCAGAGCCAAGCCGGAGGCCTCGTCGGCCGCCGCGCCGACCACCCGGAAGCCGCCGAGCTCGTCAAGGAACGCCCGGTGCAGGGCGAGCGCGCCGGGGTCGTCGTCCACCAGGAGTACCCGGATCGTCGTGCCGGCCATCACTGGACCCCCAACCCGATGAGCGGAAGCCGCACCGTGATCAAGGCCCCGCCCATCGGTCCATCGGCGACCTCCATGCTGCCATTGCGCCGGGTGACGATCCCCTGCACCAGGCACAATCCCACCCCCCGCGATTCCTCCGGCGAGCCGGCGGGTTTGCTGCTGACGCCGTAGTCGAAGATTCCCCGGCGCTGCTGCGGCAGGATTCCGGGCCCGTCGTCCGAAACCCGCCACACCAGGTCGCCGCCGGCATCCGACACCGCGACTTCGACGGTGCCTCCCTCGCCGGCCGCTTCGACCGCATTGGTGATCAGGTTCGCCAGGACCGTCATCGACTCGTCGTCGACGTCGATGGAAACACTGCTGTCCGGGGCGATCAGCACCAGCACGCCCAACCGGTCCGCGATCGCGCTTTTGACCCGGAGCAAAGCGGTCAACGCCGGTGCCTGCACGGCATCCGGCACCTCGGCCTCGATCCCGCGCGGCCCGATCAGCCCGTCGAGGTATTCGGCAGCTCGCGGCACTTGGCCCAAGTCCAAGAGCCCGGCAATGACGTGCAGGCGGTTGGCGAACTCATGGGTCCGCGACCGCAAAGCCTGGGACAACTCCCGCTGCTCTTCCAGCTCGCCGAGCGCATCGCGCAATTCGGTGCGGTCCTGCAAGGTCAACAACCGGCCCGCCGGGCGGCCCTGCAGCAATGTCCCGTCCGTGCCGGCCAACAAAGTCCGCCGGCCCACCCGCAGCAACGACTGCTTGCGCTCGCCGGCCGATGCCGCGATGAAAGCGTTCAGCTCGGCGGGCAGCACGTCCCCGGCCACCCGGCCTTCCAGGGCCTGCGGAGCGGTCAGGCCGAGCAGCCGTCGGGCCTCGCGGTTCGCCAGCACGATCCGCATCCCGTCGTCGACCGCGATCACCCCTTCGTGCACATCGGTCATCATCGCGTCATGGCTGCGCAGCAGGCGCAGGATCTCGGCCGGCTCCTGACCGTAGGTGCGCCGCCAGACCAATCTGGTCACCAAGACCGCGGCCAAAGTGCCGAATCCCACCGCGAAGGCCACCCAGATCAGGACCACGGACAGCCCGGGTTGCAACTGCTCGCGCAGCTCCGACTCCAGGATGCCCACGGACACCGATCCCACGATCTCGGTTCCGTCGTAGACCGGGACCTTGGCCCGGAAGGTCAGTCCGCGGCTGCCTTCTTCCACTCCGATGAACTCCTGGCCCTGCTGGACTGCGGTGTGGTCGCTCGACGCCGGAAGGCCGAGTTTGCCGTCCTCGGGATGGCTGACCCTGATTCCGGCCAAGTCCACCAGTACCACGAAATCGAGTTTCGCCGCATTTTCGATCAGCCGGGCCATCTCCACGACCTGGCCGGCGTCGGCCCCCGGACGCAATCCGGCGATCACGATCGGCATGCCGGCCACCGCCCGTGCAATGCCGGCGATCCGGTTCTCCTCCGCAGCCCGCTTGCCGGAAGCCGCAATCCCGGAAGCCACCACCGCGGCCACCAGGACCAGGGAAAAGACCACCGCGAGTTGCAGGCCGGCAAGTTGAAAACGCAATGACTGAAGAGATCGTTGGAGCTTCCCCAAAAGCTGTGCACCGCCGTCGTGATTTTTATGACCGAAAAGATTCTTAAGCGAGTAAAAGCAATTTCTTACGTGATCTGGATCATAGTGGATGCCGGGGGTAGACAGGGCAAGCATTACCGGCAGCAGCGCCGCTGCACACCGGGTCCGGTCTGGAATGACAAGAACGGAACCATGCAATGACGCAGATTCTGAAGCGGGCCGCATTCATCATCGCCTTGGTTTCGGTCACCGCCGTGGCCGGCGTGAACGCGGCCAGCAGCGGCGGCATCGCCGCAGCGCGCAGCAAGCTCACGATCATCGCCCCGGCCGCACCGGGCGGCGGTTTCGACAGCTTCTCCCGGGAGCTGCAGAACATCATGAAGAGCAACGCGATTTCGAACAACGTCCAAGTGGTGAACATCCCTGGCGCCGGCGGCACCATCGGCTTGAGCAAATTCCTCACCATGACGGACCGGGAAGACTTGTTGATGACCACCGGCTCCGCGATGGTCGGCGCGATTTCACTCGCCGGAAAAGACGAAAACCCGATGTTGCAAACCGTCCCGGTCGCCATGCTCTCCACCGATTACAGTTCAATTTCGGTGCCCGCCGATTCACCGTTCCAAACTCTCGCGGATTTCATCGCCGCTTTCACTGCTAACCCCAAAGGCACCTCGATCGCCGGTGGGTCGCTCGGCAGCATCGGACACCTGATGATGGCCGAAATCGCGATCGCCTCCGGCCTTTCGGCCAAAGACCTCAATTACATCGCCTACCCGGGCGGTGGCCGGGCGCTCAACGCCATGCTTTCCAAAACCACCGACGTCCTGGTCAGCAACGTCACCGACATCCGGGATCAGGTCGAAGCCGGGAACTTGCGGATTCTGGCGGTCTCCTCCGCCAAACGGTTGTCCCAAGTCGATGCGCCCACGCTGACCGAACAGGGCGTACCGGTAGTGATGTCCAACTGGCGCGGGCTGCTGGCACCGCCCGGGACCTCGGAAACTACCCGGGCAGAGTTGCTGAAAATGATCGAAGAATCACTGAAGACCGAGCAATGGCAAAGCGCGCTCAGCCGCTACGAGTGGGATGAGACGTTCCTCTCTGGAACCGCTTTCGAGGAATTCCTGGCCAAGGAATTCGAGCGGGTCGGCACCCTGGTGCGCGCCCTGGGCATCTGACCACCACTGCGCACCACCACCGGCAAGCAACCCCAGACCATCGCGGAGAAAGGAACTGGCCCGTGAACCGAAAAGCCAAAACCATCGACCGGACCGGAGCTGCCGAGCCGTCCGGGCTGAGCGAACTGATCATCGCCGGCTTCGCGATAGCCACGGCGGTCTTCCTGACCATCGGCACCAGCAGCATGCAAGTCACCGGCTCCACATTTCCGGGGCCGCAGTTCTTCCCCAGCATCGTGGCCGGGCTGCTCTACGCGGTGGGTGCTTTCCTGGCCTTCCAAACCATTCGTCGGGCGGTGACCTCGTTCTCCGCCTCCCGGTCCACCGGCGGTGAACCGGCTGCGGTCTCCTCGGATTTCTCGGCGAACCTGCTCGAAGACTTGGCCGACGTCGAACACGGCACTTTGGCTGAGGCTGCCGAGCGGGCTTCCGATGATCAGCCCTCCGGGGTCCGGTACCGGACGCACACCGACTGGAAAACCGTCGGAATCGTGCTCGGCTCCCTGGTGGCTTTCGCCCTGTTGCTGATTCCGGTGGGCTGGCTGGTCTCCGCGGCGCTGCTGTTCTGGGGCGTCTGTTATGCGCTCGGCAGCAAACGTCCGTTGTTCGATGCCGGGGTGGCGTTGCTCTTCTCTGGACTCATCCAGATCGCGTTCGGCGGTCTGCTCGGCCTGGCCCTTCCGGCGGGATTCTTGGAAGGACTCCTCTGATATGGATCAGCTCGGCTTGCTCTCCGAAGGGCTCATCAACGCGCTCACCCCGATCAATCTGCTCTGGGTGCTGGTCGGCGCGGTGCTCGGCACCGCCGTCGGTGTGCTGCCCGGAATGGGTTCCGCAATGGCCGTGGCGTTGCTGCTGCCGATCACCTTCTCGGTCGACCCGACCGGCGCCTTCATCATGTTCGCCGGAGTCTACTTCGGCGGGCTCTTCGGCGACTCCACGGCTGGGATCCTGTTGAACACCCCCGGCGGTTCATCGGCCATCGCGACCACCTTCGAAGGCCACCGGATGGCGCTCAGCGGCCAGGCGGCCAAAGCCTTGGCGGCAGCAGCGATCGGCGCCTTCATCGGCGGGTTGATCGCCACCTGCACCGTGATCTTCTTCTCCCCGTATCTGATCAGATTGGCGACCCTTTTCGGCCCAGCCGAGTACTTCGCGCTCGCCGTCTTCGCCTTCATCGCGATTTCCTCAGTGGTTTCCAATTCGATCCTCAAAGGCCTGTTCGCGCTGGGCATCGGGCTGACCCTGGCGATGGTCGGTATCGACGGGCAGAGCGGCACCTCGCGGTTCACCCTGGGCGTACCGCAACTGTTCGACGGGCTGTCCGTGATCATCATCACGGTGGGTCTGCTAGCGCTCGGCGAGGTCTTCAAAGTGGCCGCCCGGATCCATCGCGATCCGGTCAGCGCACAGATCAAACCGAGCGGCCGGACCTGGCTGACTGGCTCCGACGTGCGCAAAGCCCTGCCGGCCTGGCTGCGTGGCACCTCGTTCGGCCTGCCCTTCGGAATCATCCCGGCCGGCGGCGCGGAGGTTCCGACCTTCCTGGCCTATGGCACCGAGCGGCGGCTGGCCGCAAGGCGCAAGGACCCGGAGTTCGGCACCACCGGCTCGATCCGCGGCGTGGCCGCCCCGGAGGCCGCGGGCAATGCTACTGCGGGCACCGCCATGGGGGCGCTGCTGGCGCTGGGTCTGCCCACCTCCGCCACCGCGGCGATCATGTTGGCTGCCTTCCAGCAGTACGGGATGCAACCCGGACCGCTGCTCTTCGAGCGCAGTTCGGACCTGGTCTGGACCCTGCTGGCTTCCTTGCTGATCGGCCTGGTCGTGCTGTTGATCATCAACTTGCCGTTCGCCCCGGTCTGGGCGAAGCTGCTGACCATTCCACGGCACTACCTGTACGCCGGAATCACCGTCTTTTCGACCCTCGGCGTGTTCGCCATGAGCTCGTCGGTCATCGACCTCTGGTTCCTGATCGCGATCGGTTTGATCGGCTTCATGATGCGCCGATACGAGGTTCCGATCGCCCCGGTGATGATCGCCGTGGTGCTCGGCCCGCTCGCGGAAAGCGAGCTGCGGCGGGCGCTTGCCGTGTCCGAAGGCGACGCCTCGATCTTGGTCTCCTCGCCGTTCACCGTGACCCTCTACCTGGTCCTGGCGGTCGCCGTGCTGCTCAGCATCGTCCAACATCTGCGGCACCGGCGCCGGGAAGCCGGGCTCAGCGTACGTTGAGCCGCATCGAGTGGCCAGCTCTGCACGCCAAACCGGGTTCAGAACATGCAGAGCAGGCCACTCGATGGAAAATCAGACCATGGTGATCAGCATGCCCGGATCGGACAGGATCGTGCCGACGTCCGCCAGGAACTTCGAGCCTTGCTCGCCGTCCACCAGCCGGTGGTCGAAGGACAGGCTCAGGGTCAGCACCTGGCGCAGTGCGACCTCGCCCTGGTACTCCCAAGGCATGCGGCGCACCGAACCGAGCGCCAGGATCCCGGCCTCGCCCGGATTCAGGATCGGAGTTCCGGCGTCGATGCCGAACACGCCGATATTGGTGATCGAGATGGTGCCGCCGGAGAGATCCTCCGGGGTGGTTTTCCCGGCCCGGGCGGTCTCGGTCAGTTCGCCCAGCGCCTGCGCCAACTCCAGCAAAGATTTCGACTCGGCGTCCTTGATGTTCGGCACCGTCAAGCCGCGCGGCGTCGCCGCCGCGATGCCCAAGTTGATGTAGTTCATCGTGACGATTTCCTGGTTCGCCTCGTCCCAGCGGGAATTCAGCGACGGATTGCGGCCGACCGCGATGCACAACGCTTTGGCCACGATGGTCAACGGGGTGAGCTTCAACCCGGCGAATGCCCGGCCGGCCTTCAGTTTGGCCAGGAGCTCCATGGTCGGCGTGACGTCGATGGTCAGGAACTCGGTGACGTGCGGCGCGGTGAAGGCACTGGCCACCATCGCGGCCGCGGTGTACTTCCGCACGCCTTTGATCGGGCTGCGGACTTCACGGGGTTTGCTCAGGTCGAAGGGCACCTGACCCCCGACATAGGCGAAGTCGACGCCTCCGGCAGCACCCGGAACCGAGCTCGCGGACTGCACGTCCTCCCGGGTGATCAAGCCGCCGGTCCCGGTGCCGGCGACCGTGCTCAGGTCGATGCCCAGATCCCGGGCCAGCTTGCGTACCGGCGGGGTCGAACGCGGACGTTCCCGGACCGGCTCCGGCGTCACCGGGGCAGGCGCTGCTGCCGCCGGCGCGGCGGCTCCGCCCGACTCGGCCGAATCGGCCGGCACCTGGTTGAGCCGGGCCCGCCGGGCCGGCCGACCGCCGGTCTCCGGTTCCGCGCCGTAACCGACCAGTGTGGGCACCCGCTGGGCTTCGCCGGCCGGCGCCCCGGCTGCGGCCTCCGCGGAATCGGCAAATTCCGCGTCAAGGACCTCGAAGGAGACGATCGGTTTGCCGACCTCCACCACAGTCCCGGGTTGTTCGTGCAGCTGCGAAATGACCCCGTCGTACGGGGAAGGCAATTCCACCACCGCTTTGGCGGTCTCCACCTCGGCGATCACCTGGTTCAGCGCCACGGCGTCACCCACCGAGACTTTCCAAGCGACGATTTCCGATTCAGTGAGGCCTTCGCCCAGGTCCGGAAGCGTGAAAACTCTGATCATTGCCGGTTACGCACCTTCCAGGCCGCTGAGTGAATTGCGCCGCCCCATGGACCGGTCAATGCCGTCCAGGATCCGGTCCAGGTCCGGCACATGGTGTTTTTCCAGTTTCGACGGCGGGTAGGGCACGTCGAAACCGGTGACCCGCACCGGTGCCGACTCAAGGTAGTTGAAACAGCGCTCCGTGATCGACGCGGCGATCTCCGCGCCGAGGCCGCCGGTCTGCCCGGCTTCATGGGTGATCACCAGCCGCCCGGTTTTGCGCACCGAAGCTTCCAGCGGAGCGAAATCGATCGGGGCGAGGGAACGCAGATCGATCACCTCGACGGAGATCCCCTCGTCCGCGGCAGCCAGGGCCACGTCGTTCGCGGTGGCCACCAGCGGACCGTAGGCCACCAGGGTCACATCGGTGCCGGCGCTCACCACCCGGGCACTGCCCATGGCCGGCGCCGCCTCGAGCCCGATGCTCTCGTCGACTTCGCCTTTGCTGTGGTAGCGGCGCTTCGGCTCGAAGTAGAGCACCGGATCGTTGCTCGCGATTGCCTGCTGGATCATCAGATAGGCGTCTTGCGGATTGGACACGCTGATCACGCGCAGACCCGAGGTATGCGTGAAATAGGCTTCCGGAGACTCCGAATGGTGCTCCGGCGAACCGATGCCGCCGCCGAACGGGACCCGGATCGTGATCGGCATCATGACCTTGCCCTGGGTGCGGTAGTGCAACTTCGCCACCTGGGCAACGATCTGGTCGAAAGCCGGGTAGATGAAGCCGTCGAATTGGATCTCCACCACCGGCCGGTAACCGCGGAAGGCCAGCCCGACGGCGGTGCCCATGATTCCGGACTCGGCCAGCGGAGTGTCGATCACCCGGTGCGCGCCGAAGTCTTTTTGCAGCCCGTCGGTGATCCGGAAGACCCCGCCGAGTTTGCCGATGTCTTCCCCCATCAGCACGACCTTGGAATCGCGCTCCATTGCTTTGCGCAGGCCCGCGTTGATCGCGCGGCCGAAAGTCATCTGCGTCATCAGTTCGCTCCGAAGCTGGACAAGTAGCGCTGGTAGTGGTCTTTTTGCCGTTCGAGTGCCGAATTCGGCTCGCTGTAGACGTGCTCGAAAACGTCCAGCGCTTCCGGATCGGCCAGCTTGATCGTGTTGGCCCGCAGGTCTTTCGCCACCGAATCGGACTTCGCGGCGACCGCCGCCTTCACTTCTTCGGTCAGCAGCCCCTTGGCTTCCAACAACGCGCCGAGCCGAGAAATCGGATCCTTCGCCGCCCAGTCTTCCAACTCGTTGGCGTCGCGGTAGCGGGTCGGGTCGTCGGCGGTGGTGTGCGGGCCCATCCGATAGGTCACGGCCTCGATGAAGCTCGGGCCGCCACCGTTGCGGGCCCGGTCCAGTGCGGCCCGGGTTACGGCCAGGACCGCGAGCACGTCGTTCCCGTCCACCCGCATCGAGGGGATGCCGAAGCCAGGAGCCCGGTCGGCGATCGCCTGGTGCGCCTGCAAGCCCACCGGTTCCGAAATCGCCCAGTGGTTGTTCTGGCAGAAGAAGACCACGGGCGCCTGGAACGATGCCGCGAACACCATCGCCTCGTTCACATCGCCCTGGCTGGTGGCGCCGTCGCCGAAGTAGGTGATCACAGCGGAATCGGCGCCGTCGTTGACGATCCCCATCGCGTAGCCGGTCGCGTGCAGGGTCTGCGCACCGATGATGATCTGCGGCGTGGCCATGTTGAACTCGTACGGATCCCAGGTGCCGTGCGCATTGCCGCGCCAGATCTTCAAAGAGTTGACCAGGTCCAGGCCGCGGACATAGGCCACCCCGTTCTCCCGGTAGCTGGGGAATACGAAATCTTCCGCATCGAGGGCGCGGGCCGAGCCGATCTGCGCGGCTTCCTGGCCCAGCAACGGCGCCCAGAGCGCCAATTGGCCTTGCCGCTGCAAAGCAGTGGCCTCGGTGTCGATCCGGCGGATCACCACCATGTCCTCGTAGTAGGCGATCAGTTCCTGGTCGGTCACGTCCGCGACCCAACGGTCGTAGTCGGGATTGGCTACCCGGGTTCCGTCTGCGGTGATCAGTTGGATGAAATTCTCGTCCGCGGGGACGCTGCCGCCGGCCAAGCCGGTGAGGCCCGCCTGCTGCGTTGAAGCTTCAGCTTCGGATGGCATGCTGCCTTCTTTCCTCATCGGACCGGGATCAGGTCCGCCAGATCGATGTCGACGCCGCGGGTCAGGTGAACCCCCGGTGATCTGCTGCCGCCACGGCCGTTTTTCGGTCGCGGCAGCGTTCCGGTCCCCCTTGACCGCCTGTACTGTGACGATACTCACACAGCTCAACCAGCACAACCGACTCCCCGATCATTGAGCATTATGCTTCATTCGACAAAGCAGCACCGTGCTAATGTTGCGCACTATGCAAGCCCTGGATGGAACCGATTTGCGTCTTCTGCTGGCCATGGCCGCGAACCCGCGGCGCACCGTCGTGGCACTGGCCCAGAAACTCGGCCTGTCCCGCAACACCGTGCAGGCCAGAATGGCCAGCCTGGAGAAGCGGCATGCGTTCCTGCCGTTCGGCCGGCGGATCAATCCGAGCGTCCTGGGCTATCCCCTGATGGCCTTCATCTCGGTCCATGTGCAGCAGCAGAAATTACAGGCGCTCGGGGTCGCGCTGGCCCAGATCCCCGAGGTCATCGAAGCGCACGGATTGACCGGCCAGGCCGATCTGCTGGTCCGGGTGGTCTCCAAAGACGCCGAGGACTTGTTCCGGATCAACGGCAAGATCCTGGCCTGCGACGGCGTGGAACGAACCGACACCTCGTTGGCGATGCGCGAGATGGTGCCGTTCCGGGTGGAACCGCTGTTGGAACGCGGCGCCGCCGAAATCTGAGCCGGGCCGCCGGGCACAAAAACCTGCCGCCCGGCCATCCATTCCGGCCGAGGCCCCGAATGCCTTCTGGGAACGCCAAACGGCACTCCCGACAGTCAAAGGCCACGGGCAGTGTGGGGGCAGCCCGCCTGATGGAAGGCACTTCTCATGCGAACCTCACCAAACCGGCTCCTCGCCACCGGCTTCGGCGCCGTCTACCTGCTCGTCGGCATCTTGGGCTTCTTCGTCACTTCCGGACTGGGCTTTGCCGGAACCCAGGGGAACAACCTGATCATCTTCGCGGTGAACCCGCTGCACAATGTGATCCACTTGGCCATCGGCGCCGCGCTGTTGATCGCCGGACTCAGCTCCACCGCTGCGGCCAAAGGGGTCAATACCGCGGTCGGCGCGGTCTACCTGCTAGTCGGCATCCTGGGCCTGTTCCTGCTGGGCAGTTCGCTGAACATCATCGCGCTCAACGGTGCGGACAACGTGCTGCACCTGGCCAGCGCCGTGGTGCTGCTCGGCGTCGGCCTCAGCCAGGACAAGACCGTCCGCCGCAACGCCATCGCCTGATGCCCGTCACGGCAGCACCGCTGGCCCCGGCCGCGGTCCGGATGCTGGCTGCGTTCGCGGGCCTCGGTGCGGCCGTGACCAGTTATGGCCTGGCCTCGAACCTGCTCGCCACGGCAACCGTGCAGCAGAATGCACCGGCCTGGCTGGCCTGGCCTGCCGCCGCACTGGCGGCCGGTTGGGCGAGCGCGGTGCTGTACTGGTCGATCGTTTCGTTCCGGGCGCAACGCCCGCTCCGGCCAGGACTCGCATTGCGCGCCATGGCTGCGGCAGTCGCCCTCGAAGTGCTGGTGTTCTTCACCGAGCTCGGCCAACGCCGCCTGGACGGCACCTTGGCCGCCACGATCTTGCTCGAGCTGGTCCTGCTCGGCTCGGTCGGCTGGCTGCAACGAAGGCACCCGGCGGCGCCCGGCCCGGCAAGCGCGCCAGGCGCGGCTGCCGCACCGCCGGCCGGCCGGTTGCTGTTGAGCATGTTCGCCGCGGCGATCCTGGTCGCCACGGTGTCCACCGCCGGCCTGGCCGCCGGAGTGGCCGGCGGGTATGCGGTGGACCACAGCACCGGGCACCACCACTGATCGAGACGCGGCGGTTTCCGATTCGACGGAATGAGGGTCAGTGCGACGTCGCCTTTTCCGCGCCCACTCCGGTCAACGACCGGACTTCCATTTCCGCCTGTTTGGCCGGATCCTCTTTCTTCTTGTCCAGAACGGTGCCCAACCAGCCGAGCAGGAACGCCAGCGGAATCGAAACGATGCCCGGATTGGACAGCGGGAACCAGGCGAAATTCGCTCCGGCGAACATCGCCTTGGCATTGCCCGAAACCACAGGGGAGAACACGATCAGCAGGATCGCCGAGGCCAGTCCCCCGTAAATGCTCCAGAGCGCACCCTGGGTGGTGAACCGCCGCCAGAACAGCGAGTACAGGATGGTCGGCAGATTCGCGCTGGCGGCCACCGCGAAGGCGAGAGCCACCAGGAACGCGACGTTTTGGCCGTTGGTGCCGATTCCGCCGACGATCGCCACGATGCCGATCACCACCACGGTGATCCTGGCGACCTTGACCTCGCTGCCCGGAGCCGGCTTGCCCTTCTTGATCACCGAGGAATAGATGTCGTGCGAGAACGACGCCGCCGCGGTGATGGTCAGGCCGGCCACCACGGCCAGGATCGTCGCGAAGGCGACCGCGGCGATGAACCCGAGCAATACCGGTCCGCCCAGCGCGAAGGCTAGGAGCGGAGCCGCTGAATTCACCCCGCCGGGCGCCGCCGCGATCTCCTTCGGGCCGATCAGCGCAGCGGCACCGTAACCGAGCACCAAGGTGAACAGGTAGAAGATGCCGATCAGCCAAATCGACCAGACCACCGACTTCCTGGCCTCTTTCGCGGTCGGCACGGTGTAGAAGCGCATCAAAACGTGCGGCAGGGCCGCAGTGCCGAGCACCAGGGCCAGGCCGAGCGAGACGAAGTCCAGCCGGCTCGTCGCGGTGGCGCCGTATTGCTTGCCCGGATTGAGCAGCGCTTCACCGCCGGCACCGGCTTTGGCCACTGCTGCGTCCATCAGCCCGGAGAGGTTGAACCCGTGCAAGGACAAAACCCATACGGTCATCACGGCAGCACCGGCGATCAGCAGGACCGCTTTGATGATCTGCACCCAGGTGGTGCCTTTCATCCCGCCGATCAGTACGTAGACGATCATCAACGCGCCGACGACCGTGATCACCACCGCCTGGCCGGTCTTGTCGCCGATGCCCAGCAACAGCGAGACCAACGCCCCGGCGCCGTTCATCTGGGCGAGCAGGTAGAAGAAGCAGACCGCCAAGGTGGAGATTGCGGCCGCGATCCGTACCGGACGTTGTTTCAGCCGGAAGGAAAGCACGTCCGCCATGGTGAACTTTCCGGTGTTCCGCAGCAATTCCGCAACCAGCAGCAAGGCCACCAGCCAGGCGACCAGGAACCCGATCGAGTACAGGAAGCCGTCATAGCCGTTCACCGCGATCGCCCCGGTGATGCCCAGGAACGACGCTGCGGAGAGGTAGTCCCCGGCAATCGCGGTTCCATTCTGCCCGCCGGTGAAGGAACGGCCGGCGGCGTAATAGTCCGCGGCGGTCTTGTTGTTCCGGCTGGCCCGGAAGACGATCACCATGGTGATCGCGACGAAGATCCCGAAGACCAGGATGTTGATCCACGAGGTGTCCTGCATCGAGGCGATCATGAGGCCTCCCCCTTCGTTGCGCCGCCTTCGATTTCGGCTCTGATCTCAGTGGCGATCGGATCGAGCTTGCGATTGGCATAACTCACGTACCAGGTCGTGATGCCGAACGTGGTGACGAATTGGAGCAGGCCGAAGAGCAAACCGATGTTGATCGACCCCCAGACCCGGATCGACATGAATTCGTGCGCATAATCGGCGAGCAGCACGTACAGGAAGTACCAGAGCAGGAAGATCACCGCGAGCGGGAAGACGAAGCTGCGGTGCCGCTTCCGGAGCTCCTGGAACCGCGGCTCGCGCTGGATTCCGACGAAGTCCGTGTCCGGTACCGGATCGGCTGGCTGGACGGGTTGGCCCATCATGTCTCCTTTGACATCGCTGGATGGAATCGGCAGGAACAACAAACCGCACAGAAGCGGCCGCTGTGACTCACATCACTGTGCCGGACCGGCCGGGCTTGCGCACCGGGCGACGCGGTGCGCTGCGCCGAATGGTGCCCGATCTGCGCCCAATGGCACGGCGGCTCCCGGCTGTGCCGACGCATTACGCTTGGCAGCATGCAGGATTCGACCTTTCCCCTGATCGCCGTCTTCGTCGGCTTCGCCGCCCTGGTCGCGTTCATCGGATATCTGGGTTTCCGGCTTTCGAAATCGCACCGCGAGCTGGGCACACCGGCGGAACACGCCAGCTACGCCACGCTGCATCTGGCCGCCCTGGCCGGCGAACACCTGCGCAACGGCCTGCACCCGGCCGGCGCCGGGAAAGCCGTGCGGCACCTGCAAGCACTGCTGGGCTGCGACGCCCTGGCCTTGACCGATGCGCAGAGCCTGCTCGCTTGGCAGGGGCCGCCGGATCCCGGCGGCGCCCAGCAGCGGGCCTTGCTCGAACTGAGCGAACGGACGTTGCAGAACGGCCGCAGCCAGGTCTATCGGCTCAGCCCCGGAAATGCCCTGCACGAGGTGCAATTGGTGGCCGCGGTGGTAGCGCCGATCCGGGTAGAGGACCGGATCGTAGGCTGCCTGATCGCGCTGAGTTCGCCTTCGAACACGGTCAATTCGAGTTCCTCGGCCGGTTTGCTCCGAGCGGCCAACGAAGTCGCGGATTGGGTCGCTGCGCAGGTCCAGTTGGCCGAATTGGCGGCCTCCCGCACTCTGCTCATCGAGGCCGAGGTACGCGCGCTGCGTGCGCAGATCAGCCCGCATTTCATCTACAACTCGCTCAATGCGATCGCTTCCTATGTGATCTCCGATCCGCAGCGGGCCCGGGAACTGCTGATCGAGTTCGCCGACTTCACCCGGTATTCCTTCCGCCGGCACGGGGATTTCACCACGGTGGCCGAAGAGCTCCGGTCCATCGACCGCTACCTGTTGCTGGAGCGGGCCCGGTTCGGCGAACGCCTCCAGGTCAGCCTGCAGATCGGCCCCGAAGTGCTCAGCACGGTGATTCCGTTCCTGAGCCTGCAACCGTTGGTGGAAAACGCCGTCCGGCACGGCATCGAGGCCAAAGCCGGCGTCGGCCACATCAAACTGACCGCCCAGGACGCCGGAGCGTATGCGCAGATCACCGTCGAGGACGACGGCGTCGGCATGGACCCGGCCCACTTGGCCGAGGTGCTGGCCGGCCACGACGACGGCGACCACGTGGGACTGCGCAATGTGGACGCCCGGCTGCGCCAGGTGTACGGCGACGAGCACGGGCTGGTGGTCGACACCGGGCCCGGAGCCGGCACCTTGATCACCCTGCGGGTGCCGAAGTTCCAACCCGAGCACCGCGCCGACTGATCCGCGCACTGGGCCGGCCGCGATCTGGTTATGGTTATGCTGTTGCACATGGTCAGCGTCGACGGTCCCCGGCATCCGCGTGCGGAACTGCTCGATGTCATCATTGCCGACGACGAGGCGCCGGCAATCGCCGAATTGCGTTATCTGCTCGGCCAGGACGCCCGGATCGGCGAGGTGCATGCGGCCGCCGACGGCGCCGAAGTGCTGCGCCTGATCGAGGCGCATCCGGTGGACGCGCTCTTCCTGGACATCCACATGCCAGGGCTGGACGGCCTGGACATCGCCCGCGTGGTCGGCAGATTCGCCCGGGATGCGCAACCCGCAGTGGTCTTCGTCACCGCGGACGAAGACCAGGCACTGCAGGCCTTCGAGCTGGCCGCGGTCGACTATCTGCTCAAGCCGGTGCGCGCCGCCCGGTTGGCGGAAACCATCCGGCGGATCGCGGAGCAAGTGCAGGCGCCGCAGCCGGAGACCGGCGAGCTGATCACCGTCGACCAGGGCGGGGTGACCAAGCTGATCCGGCGCAGCGACGTCCGCTACGTCCAGGCGCAGGGCGACTACGCGCGGTTGCACACCACGGAAGGCAGTTTCCTGATCCGGGTGCCGCTGAACGAGTTGGAAGAACAGTGGGCGGCGCACGGTTTCCTGCGGATCCACCGCTCCTATCTGATCGCACTGCACCACCTGGCCCAGGTCCGGCTCGGCAAAGGCGGCCCCTCGGTGGACATCAACGGCGCCCAACTGCCGGTGAGCCGGAGGCACCTCCCGATCCTGCGCGAACGGATGTCCGCCAACCGGGTCCGGGCCCGGGGATGAGCCCGGAACTGCCGCCGCCCGCACCCGGGCGGTCCCGGGTGCGCGCGCAGCGGGGCAATGCGGCATCAGCGCGGAACTTCCCGGTCGCGCGGGAAATCGCCGAACAATCCGGCGTCGGCAGGCTGCTCGTGGACTCCCTGATCCGCAGCCAACTCAGACTCGGCATCGTGGTGGGCAGCGGATTCCTCCTGCTGCTGTGCGCGGTTCCGCTGCTCCTGGGGCTCTTCCCGGAGCTGAACTCGATGCTGCTCCTCGGCATCCCCGCGCCCTGGATCTTCCTCGGCATCGGCATCCATCCGGTGATCTTCGTTTCTGCTTGGCTGTATTCCCGCGCCGCCGATCGGAACGAGGAAGCCTTCCAGGATCTGGTGGCGGACAAATGAACCCCTTCGGCCTGCCGGCGATCGGACTCGTGGTCGCCGCGACCGTGGTCGTCGGGTTCTTCGGGCTGCAACTGTCCCGGACCACGAGCGATTTCTATGTCGCCTCCCGGACCGTGCGGCCTTGGTGGAACGCTTCGGCGATCGGCGGCGAATACCTCTCTGCCGCCAGCTACCTGGGCGTAGCCGGGCTGATTCTGCTCTCCGGCGCCGATGCGCTCTGGTTCCCGATCGGCTACACCGCTGGATACCTCATGCTGCTGCTTTTCGTCGCGGCCCCGTTGCGCCGTTCCCGGGCTTACACGATTCCGGATTTCGCGGAGTTCCGGCTGGCGTCCAAAGCGGTGCGCAAGGTGACTTCGATCTGCGTGATCCTGGTCTGCTGGCTCTACATCGTGCCGCAGTTGCAGGGTGCGGCACTCACCGTCTCGATCACTGCCGGGCTGCCGGGTTGGGTGGGCCCGGTCCTGGTGATCGCGGTGGTCTGCCTCGTGGTGATGACCGGCGGCATGCGGTCGATCACCTTTGTCCAGGCGTTCCAGTTCTGGCTCAAATTCACCGCCCTGGCGGTACCCGCGGTCTTCCTGCTGATCCTCGTCGCCGGCCTCCCGGAGACTCCGCAGGCCGCGGCCCAGGCGTTCGGCGCGGACACCGGTACCGCTGATTCCGCGGCACCGGTGCGGACCATTTCGTTGATCGTGGGCCTGCTCTTCGGCACCCTGGGCCTGCCGCACGTCCTGGTCCGTTTCTACACCAACCCGGACGGCCGCTCGGCCCGGCGCACCACGCTGATCGTGCTGCCGCTGCTCGGCGCGTTCTACTTGCTGCCCACGGTCTTGGGCGTGCTGGGCCGGATGTTCCCGGTCGATTCGGGCAAGGCCGACGCGACCGTGCTGCTGCTTCCCGCGGCGCTGCTGCCCGGACCCGGCGGACAGTTCCTGTCCGCCCTGGTCATCGCCGGCGCCTTCGCCGCATTCCTTTCCAGCACCTCCGGGTTGTTGGTCTCCTTGGCCGGGGTGGTTTCGCAGGAACTCTTCGGCGGCAGCGTCCGCGGCTTCCGCTGGGCCGCGGTACTGGGTTCCTTGCTGCCGCTCGCGGTCGCGCTCTTTTCGGACGCCACGGCCTTGGCCGGCAGCATCGGCGCGGTGTTCGCCTTCACCGCCTCGACCTTGTGCCCTTTGCTGCTCTTGGGCATCTGGTGGCGCGGATTGACTGACGTCGGCGCCATCGCCGGGATGATCGCCGGCGCGGTGATCTGCGGCGGGGCGTCCTTGGCGGCGCCTTGGGCCGCAGCGGCCGGAATCGGACCCGGGCTGCTCACCGATCTGCTCAATCAACCCGCGATCGTCACCGTGCCGCTGGCTTTCGCCGTGATGATTCTGGGTTCGCTGCTGAGCGCAGACCGGGTCCCTCGGGCCACGTCATCGATCCTGGCCCGCTTGCACACCCCCGAGGACCCCGCCCGGCAAGGCTTCGGCGTGCGCTGAACCGGAGCGCGGCTCAGTCGATGGCGGCCATCAGTTCGACCACCCGGTCCAGGAAAGCATCGACTTGCTGCTCCTCATAGCCGTCTTTGCCTTGCGCCGGACTGAACACCGCCCGGCGCACCAGGTCGACGCTCAACGGCTTGTCGTGTTCGAAGTAGTCGAGCAGCTCGGCGCACAGCGCGTCGACGTCGGCCACGGAATAACTGCGCACATTCCGTTTGGGCCGGCGGAACCGCTCACCTTCCGCGCGGTGCAGCCGGGCCCGCAGCACGCTGGAGAGCCGGCCGATCTGCGCCATCCAGGCTTCTTCGCCTTTGCCCGCGATCAACGCGTCCCGTTCGCGCTGGGCGAAGACGTCTTCCAAACGGTCCAGCGCGGCGTCAACGGCTTGCGGTTCATAGCCGCCGCGGACCGCGTCGAAGGTCATCTCCCGCACGTCGTGGCTGGTCAGCGGCTTCTCCGCAGAATCCGCTCCGGTATAGATCGCACGGGCCGAGGCGAGGAACTGGTCCACCTGTCTGACGTTGTATCCGTAAGCCTTGCGATCCACGCGCGCAAAAGGAGCGCCCTGCGCCCGACCTTGAATTGTCTCTGCCACGCGAGTTCTTCCCCGTTCGTCTCTTCCATCGGCCGCACCGTAGCCGGCCGCAGTCATCTCAACATCCATCTTAAGCATGCTCCGTGTGGCTTGCCGCGACCCGGAGCGCGTTTCACAGGCCCTGCAACCAGTCGAGCAGACTGAAAAGCATGAAAGCAGCCGGCGCCGCGAACAGGATCGAGTCCAGCCGGTCCATCAGGCCACCGTGGCCGGGCAGGATGCTGGACATGTCTTTGACCCCGAGTTCGCGCTTGATCATGGATTCCGCCAAGTCGCCGGTGGTGCCGGCGAGCACGATGCCCACGGCCAGGACCACACCGACCCACCAGGCTTCGCGCAGCAGGAAAACCGAGGCCAGAACGCCGATCAGACTGGCGCCGAGCACCGAACCGATGAATCCTTCCCAGGACTTCTTCGGGCTGATCTTCGGTGCCATCGGGTGTTTGCCGAACAGTGCCCCGAAGAGGTAGCCGAAGGTGTCGCTGGCCACTACGAGCAGCAACACCGTGACCACTTTGAGCGCACCGAGTTCCGGCCAGCCGCCGCGGAAGGCCAATGCACTGGCCGGCCCGTCCGATGCCCGGATCAGCAACAGCACGAAGGAAATCAGGAAAGGGATCCAGGCGATCAGGAAAACCCCGGCGAAGATGCTCTGCCCGGTTCCCGGAGTTTCGTCGAGCGAGCGCCAGATCATCACGGCGAGCGCACAGGCGACCAACGCGAACAGCAACCCTTCGGCCCCGACGTAGTACCCCACGACCGGCATCGCCACCACGGAGAACATGATCGGCACGATCGGTACGACCACGCCGCGTTGCAGCAGCGCCCGGCTGACTTCCCAGACCCCCAACGCCGAGGCCAAAATCACCATCACCGCGAAAGCCGGGGGGTAAAAAAGCAGTCCGATCAGCACCACGACCAGCAAGGCCAAGCCGACGCCGATCGCAGCGGGCAAATTCCGGCCCGCCCTGGAAGGCTTTTCGCTCGGTGCGGTGATCTGTTCCGGCAATTGCAAGACGGCGGCGGCCTTGGAAGGCTGCACCGCGGGGTTCGCGAGCAGTGCCGCCGCGCCAGGCCTTCCCGGGGCGGTCGAGGCTGAATTCGCCGAGGCCGGCCTGGTCGGGATCGGCGGCACGGCTGCTGCCGGGCGCGCTTGCATGGCCTGCGCCGGCACCGCCGGAATCGCGCCGGTGATCGGGGTGCGCCGTCCGTCCAGCGAAGCCGGCCGGGCGGATTGCGGCGACGCCCGGTGCGCCGCGTTTTTGGCGTGCTTCTTTTCCGCCTCGCGTTCCGCGGCGCGCAACGCCCGCCGGCTGGGCAACGGCCGGTAGGCCGACGAGGTGTCAGTACGCGGGTCCGCGGCCTCGGCTGGACCGCCTGCTGCGCCGGGCGACTGGCTCATCAGACCTCGAGCAGCTCGGCTTCTTTGCGCTTGAGCAACTCGTCGATGGCCTCGGTGTGCGATTTGGTCAGACCGTCGAGTTCCTTCTCCGCGCGCGAGCCTTCGTCTTCACCGGCGTCGCCGTCTTTGACGATCTTGTCCAGGCCTTCCTTGGCCTTGCGCCGGATGTTCCGGATCGAGACCTTGGCGTCCTCGCCTTTGGTCCGGACGATCTTGACGTAGTCGCGACGGCGTTCCTCGGTGAGTTCCGGAATGACCACCCGGATCACGTTGCCGTCATTGGACGGGTTGGCGCCGATTTCCGAATTGCTCAACGCCTTCTCGATGTCCGCCAGTGCGTTGCGGTCGTACGGGCTGATCATCAGCACCCGGGCTTCCGGCACGGCGAAAGAGGCCAGCTGCTGCAACGGTGTGGGAGTTCCGTAGTAATCGACCATGACCTTCGAGTACATGGCCGGATTGGCCCGGCCGGTACGCACCGAGCTGAAATCCTCTTTGGCCACCTCGACGGCCTTGTCCATCTTCTCTTCGGCTTCGAGCAGCGTTTCTTCGATCACGGTCTCTCCTGGGTTACAGCAGTTTCGAAAAAGGGAATCTCAAGAGTCAATACTACGGGGTTACCAAGGTGCCCAGGCTCTCGCCGCGGATAGCCCGGGTGACATTCCCTTCGCCTTCCATGCCGAAGACCAACATCGAAAGATTGTTGTCTTTGCAGAGGCTGAACGCGGTCTGGTCCAAAACCCGGATATCGCGCTGCAACGCTTCGTTGTAGGTGAGGTGGTCGAGCTTCTGGGCGCTCGGATCCTTCCTCGGGTCCGCCGTGTACACGCCGTCCACGCCGTTCTTCGCCATCAGCACGATATCGGCGTGCACTTCCAACGCCCGCTGCGCAGCCACGGTATCGGTGGAGAAATAGGGCAACCCGGCGCCCGCGCCGAAAATCACCACGCGGCCTTTTTCCAAGTGCCGGATCGCGCGGCGCGGAATATAGGCTTCGGCGACCTGGCCCATCGTGATTGCACTCTGCACCCTGGTCTCCACGCCGGCCTGTTCCAGGAAGTCCTGCAGCGCCAAACAGTTCATCACGGTGCCCAGCATGCCCATGTAGTCGGCACGCGAACGGTCCATCCCGGATTGGGACAGTTCCGCGCCGCGGAAGAAGTTGCCGCCGCCCACCACGATCGCCACCTCGACTTCGCCCTCGGTCGCCGCGATCTGCCGGGCGATGCCCTGCACCGTCGCCGGGTCCAGACCCACCTCGCCGCCGCCGAACACTTCGCCGGAAAGCTTCAACAGGACCCGCCGCTTGGTCTTCGCCGGAATGTTGATGGCATCGTTGTCTTGTGTGTTTTCCATGGGCCATCCCTCGTATCAATGCGGTTGGGGGTTTCGCGAACGCTTGAGCCAGATTATCCTGCGCGACTGCCGGGGAGCGAATATCCACGCGTGACGCTGGTCTCCAGCGCCCCCGGCGCTGCCCGCAGCCGGGGATCGCGATCAGCCATCCGACGGCAAGCGGCCGCAGCCCGGCCCCGGATCCGATCGGGTCCGGGGCCGGGCTGCGGCCGCTCGAGGGTGGCCGACCGGCCCGGGCGGGTTTCAGGCCAGCAGTTCCGCCAACCTCTCATAGCCTTCGCTGACCCCGACCTCCATGCCGCTCTGCAGCATCTGCTCCCGGGTCTCGGTCGAGGGGTAAGTGGCGGTGGAGACGATCCGGGTCCGCCCCGGCCCGGCTTCTTCGAACGTCATCACTTCGATCGAGACGCTGCCCGGGAAACCCAGGTATTCGAAGGTCTGGATGATCTGCTCATTGGGCCGCACGGTGTGGAACATGCCGCGGAAACCGAATTCTGCGCCGTCCTGATCGATGTGCGCATAGGCATAACCGCCACCGCTGACTACTTGCCACTGTTCGATTTTCATGGTGAGCCGGCGCGGCCCCAGCCACTGCACCACCAGTTCCGGATCGGCATAGGCCTGGAAAACCCGGTCGACCGGTGCGTCGATTTCCCGGATCAAGGTGATGTTCTGGCTGCCGGAATCGGCAATGATTTCGAGTTTGTTCTGCGTTGCCATCTCACTTCTCCTTTTCAGATGCGACCCGCTTCAGCAGGGCCGGCGTCGAGGACTTCCTCCAACCTGTGGAACTTCTCCCCGACCGATGAGCTGTATTCGTTGATCCAGCCGGTCAGCTGGGCCAAGTTGTCCTTGATCAAATGGCAGGGGCGCTTCTGCGCATCCCGGCTGCGGCTGATCAAGCCGGCAGCTTCCAAAACCTGCAGGTGTTTGGAAATTGCTTGGATGGACACGTCGAAGGGAGCGGCCAGCTCCTTCACCGTGGCGTCGGAGATCGACAGCCTGGCGATGATCCGGCGCCGGATCGGATCGCCCAAAGCGGCGAACGCCCGGTCCAGACGGTCTTCGTCGAATTCCATTATTCAACCCTTTCTTTGATCAACCAATAGGTTGATCAAAACAAGTCAACCACAGTCCGGCCAAATATTCAACCAGTTGATTGAATACTCTTTGCTGGATCGATCCGGTCCGCTGAGACTCGCCACACCATGACGCGGCATCCCGGGTACGCAAAAGGCCCGCCCCGGGAAACCCGGAACAGGCCTTTTGCTGGAACGTGCAGCTGGAACCCGGTGAATCAGGCTCCGACGCGGAACCGGGCGAACCCGCCGGCTTTGGCGCCAGCGGCTTCCAGAACCTGCGCCACGCTCTGCTTGGCGTCCTTGGCGAACGGCTGGTCGAGCAGCACGTTTTCCTTGAAGAAGCCGGTCAACCGGCCTTCGACGATCTTGGTCAACGCGGCTTCCGGCTTGCCTTCGGCACGCGCGGTCTCGTCGGCGATCCGACGCTCGCTGTCAACCAGTTCGGCCGGAACATCTTCGCGGACCAAGTAGTTGGGTGAATAAGCTGCGATGTGCACCGCAACATCGTGCACCGCGGTGGTCGCGGCCTCGCCGGAACCCTCCGCAGCGAACAGGACGCCGACCTGGGCCGGCAAATCCTTCGAGGTCTTGTGCAAGTACGCATCGACCACGGCGCCGGTGACCCGGGCCAGACGGCGGATCGCGACCTTTTCGCCCAGCAGTGCGCCGGCTTCGATGACCAATTCGGACAACGGCTTGCCGTCCACGTCGGCAGCCAGAAGCGCGTCGACGTCCGCTGCGCCGGAGGCCACAGCAGCAGCCAGGGCCTTGTTGGCGAACTCGATGAACGGGGCGGACTTGGCCACGAAGTCGGTCTCGCAATTGACCTCGACCATGACCCCGACGCCGTTCTCGACGGTTGCGGCAACCAGGCCTTCAGCAGTAGAACGGCCTTCGCGCTTGGTGGCACCCTTGAGACCCTTGATCCGGATCAGTTCGAGCGCCTTCTCGGCGTTGCCGTCAGCCTCGTCCAGGGCCTTCTTCACGTCCATCATGCCAGCGCCGGTGCGCTCGCGGAGTGCCTTGATATCAGCGGCGGTGTAGTTCGCCATGTGAACTCCTGTTATGTCGTTGATTTGACCCGACTCAAACGTGTGGTGCGCCACGCGAGCGCACCACACGTCATCGTTCGGAAGTTACTTGGTGTCGTCGGCTTCGGTGGTCTCCGCCTCGGCAGCCGGAGCAGCCGCTTCGGCCGGGGCCTCGGCAACTGCTTCAGCCGGAGCTTCCGCAGCGGCTTCGGCGACCGGGGCTTCGGCAGCTTCGGTGTTCGAGGTCTCGAGCAATTCGCGCTCCCACTCGGCCAGCGGCTCTGCGGCGGCGGCCTCGTCGGTACCGGTCGCCTTGGCGTTGCGGGCGATCAAGCCCTCGGCAACGGCGTCGGCGATCACGCGGGTCAGGATGTTCACGGAACGGATCGCGTCGTCGTTGCCCGGGATCGGGAAATCGACTTCGTCGGGATCGCAGTTGGTGTCCAGGATGGCAACCACCGGGATGTTGAGCTTCTTCGCTTCGTCGATCGCGAGGTGCTCTTTCTTGGTGTCGACGATCCAGATGACCGAGGGCACCTTGTTCAGGTTGCGGATGCCGCCGAGGTTGCTTTCGAGCTTGGTCAGCTCGCGCTTGAGCAGCAGCAGTTCCTTCTTGGTGTGCCCGGAAGCCGCAACGTCCTCGAAGTTGATCTCTTCGAGTTCTTTCATGCGCTGGATCCGCTTGGCCACGGTCTGGAAGTTGGTCATCATGCCACCGAGCCAGCGGTGGTTGACGTACGGCTGGCCGACCCGGGTGGCCTGCTCGGAAATGGCTTCCTGAGCCTGCTTCTTGGTGCCGACGAAGAGCACGGTTCCGCCGTGGGCCACAGTGGCCTTGACGAATTCGTAGGCGCGGTCGATGTAGGACAACGACTGCTGCAAGTCGATGATGTAGATGCCGTTGCGCTCGGTGAGGATGAATCGCTTCATCTTCGGGTTCCAACGGCGGGTCTGGTGACCGAAATGTACGCCGCTGTTCAACAGCTGGCGCATGGTTACGACGGGCATGCCGGCGCTCCTTTGTGTTTGGATGTTTACGGTTGTTCCTGGTGCCCAGTCTGCGCTCCTTCCCTCAGCTCCGCCGGAGCGGATTCGAAGGACCGAAAGGAGCGCAACCCTGCCGTCGGATCGAGCTCGACGACGTTGGATTTGGACACGCGTAGTCAGCGCACATACGCGCGCTGCAATTACCAGTGTACAGCACCCGTTCCAGGGGACTCACCCGGCACAACCGCAAGAAATCACCGGTTTCCACACATCACCGGTGTCACGGTTGAGCTGGCCGGGCCACGACGGCAGAGTTGCCGGATGAGGATTCTTTCCGCAGCCCGCCCGGCCGGCTGGCTACTGGCCTTGCTGCTCGCGGCCTGGCCGGCGGTCCCCGCCGAACGTCCTGACCCCGACCGGAGCGGCGCCTGGGAATGGCCGCTTGCGCCACAACCGGAAATCCACAGACCCTTCGACCCGCCGGAACGCGATTGGCTGCCCGGGCACCGCGGCGTCGACCTCGCCGCAGTGCCCGGCCAAGACGTGCTCTCGCCGGCGGCCGGCACCGTGAGCTTCTCCGGCTGGCTGGTCGACCGCTACGTGCTGGCCATCGAGCACGGTGGCTTGCGCAGCAGTTTCGAACCGGTGCGCTCCAGCCTCGCGCCGGGCCAGGCAGTGCAACGGAGCCAGCCCATCGGCAGGATCGAGACCGAGCTGCCCGGCCGCGCCGGACCGCCAGTGCCGGCCGAATCGGAACCGGGCTCCCCCACCGAGGCTACCGGGCCGGCCGGGCATTGCTCGGCTGAAGCCGCCGGCTGCCTGCATTGGGGCGTTCGGCGTGGTCAGGTCTATCTCGACCCGCTGGACTTCCTCCGTGACCGCCGGCCGTCGGTCCTGCTGTCGTTCGCAGAACCGATTGCGGCAATCCGGACCGGCCCCGGGAAGATCAGACGATGGCCGAAATCCCGGTGATCGCCCGAGCGGTGACCAAGGAGTTGATTTCGTAGGTGCCCTCGTAGGAGTAAATCGCCTCGGCATCGGCGAAGATCTTGGCCATCTCGTAATCGGTCACGATGCCGTTGCCGCCGAGAATGCTGCGGCCCAGCGCCACCGATTCGCGCATCCGGGCCGTGGTGAAGGCTTTGGCGAGCGCCGATTGTTCGTCTTTTGCCTCGCCGAGGTCTTCGAGTTGGGAAAGCCGCACCATCATGCCCATGGAAGCCACGGCATTGCCCAGGATCTGCACCAGCTGGTCCTGGATCAGCTGGAAGGAAGCCAGCGGCCGGCCGAATTGGAGCCGCTCCACCGCGTAGCGCCGGGCCACGTCGAAGGTCGCCAATTGCTGGCCGACGGCCTGCCAGGCCACGGCCAGGCGGGTGACCTTGAGCACCTTGTTGGTGTCCCGGAAGGAGTTCCCGTGCACCAGCTTGAAAGCATCCGAAATCACCACGTTCTCCAGCGTGATATCGGCGTTCTGCACCGTGCGCAGCGCGATCTTGTTCTCGATCTTGGTCGCGGTGTACCCCGGGGTCGAGGTGTCCACCATGAAGGCTTTCACCTGGTTGTCGTCGACGTCGCGGGCGAAAATGACGACCCAATCGGAAAACGTCGCATTGCCGATCCAGCGCTTGGCGCCGTTGAGGATCCAGTTGTCCCCGTCGCGCTTGGCCGTGGTCCGGGTGCCGCCGGCCACATCCGATCCGCCGAGCGGCTCGGTCAGCCCGAAAGCACCGATTTTTTTGAGCGCGTAGATGTCCGGGAGCCAGCGTGCCTTTTGCTCCTCCGAGGCCATCACTTCGATCGAGCCGGTGAACAGACCGTCATGGACGCCCATGAAAGTGGCGATCGAAGCATCGGCGCGGGTGAACTCAGCATGCACGATGCCGGCGAAAAGGTTGCTGTAGCCCTGTCTGCGGACCGGGCTCATCACGTCCAATTCGGCGATCTTCGGGATGAGGTCCATCGGGAACTCGGCCCGATTCCAGTGATCGACAGCCACCGGCTTGACCTCTTTGGCCAAGAAGTCGCGGATCTGCTGCAACCGCTCGCGTTCGGCGTCGCTGAGCAACTGCTCGAACGCATAGAAGTCACCGTCGGCATACGGCAGATTGTTTACGTCAACGTCGAATTTGGACATCATCATCCTTCTCAAAGTTATGTTACTCGTGAGTAACATACCTCATTTCGCCCGGTTCCGTAAAGCAATCCGGGTCCGTCTCATTTGTCCAAGATATGCTGCCGGGCCCGTTCCGTGTAGATCTTGTTGATCTCCGGCTCGGCCTGCCGAATCTCGACCGGACCGTATTTCCGCTCGATCGCCGTGCTGATCAGGAAATCCGCGATCGCGGGGTTTTTGGGCAAAACCGGCCCGTGGAAATACGTGCCGACCACGTTGCGGTGCAGGGCGCCTTCGGTCCGGTCGTCACCGTTGTTGCCGAAGCCGGTCCGGACTTTGCCCAGCGCGGCGGAGCCGGGACCGAGCGTAGTCTTGCCGCTGTGGTTCTCGAAGCCCACCACCGGGCCGAACCGCTCGCTGTCGATCACGGCATTCCCGGTCAGCCGCTTGCTGGCGCCGAAGGTCTCCGCGTCGAAGACGCCGATCCCGGTGAGCACCTCCCCGGTGACCGTGGTGAACGAACGGCCGAACAGTTGGTAGAGACCGCACACCATGAGCATCGGCATGCCGTCCTCAGCGAAGCCGCGCAGCCGGTCGGCAATCTGCTGCAGGTCGTCGTGGATCTTGATCTGCCCACTGTCTTGGCCGCCGCCGCCGATGATGATGTCGACGTCGTCCGGAAAGTTCTCGCCCTGGTGGTACTCCGACATGACCGCCTGGTATCCGCACCATTCCAGCCGACGCTTCAAGACCAAAGCGTTGCCCCAGTCTCCGTAGAGGTTCATGTCCCTCGGGTAGAGCTGCAGGACCGAAATGCTCGGGCGGCTCATCGGATCACCTCCACGGCGACGACTTTGCCGAGTTTCCGGCGGATGGTACGCATTGCAGTGTAGGTGCAGAAAATGCGTTTGGGCTGGTCCCGGTGCTCGGCGAGAAGCTGCTTGAGCGCTTCCCCGAGATCCGGCGTCACGGTGCCGACCGGCAAGTCTTCATAGTTCAGGCGCAGCGCCATGTCGAAAGCCCGGCTGCCCGCGGAACGGATCGAAGCAGCGCTGGCCAAGGAATCGAAATCGACGTCCCAGAGCCAGGAGACGTCTTGTCCGTCGGCGTAGTCGTCGTTGATCGCGATCATGGTCGCCCAGCCGTCCGAGTCGAACGATTGCAGCGCCGAGCGGAATCCGCTGGGATTTTTCACCAGCACCAATTCCAAAGGCTGCCCGTCGATCTGGAAAGTCTCGCCCCGACCGAAGGCCGGCGTCACCTCGGACAGCGACTGCAGCAACGCGGCCCGGTCGACAGCCTCACCCAGGACGGCGCGGACCAGGGCCAAGGCGGCTGCGGCGTTGAGGTAGTTGTAGACGCCGCGCACCATGAGCGCGGTTTCGACCGGCTGGTCCCCCACCAGGAATCCGGCCGAGCTTCCAGACACCTCGGTCAGCACCACGTCTGCGGCCAGCAGCTCCAGCGCCGGCGCTTCCGATGCCTCGGCGCCCGCAGGCGCAGACCGGTGGTCCGGATGCCGTTGTTCACCGAGTTCGTCGTCACTGGGGAACAAACTCTGCAAGGATCCCTGGTAGCCGAAGAACCGCACGGCCTTGCCGGACTCACCCGCGGCGATCCCGATCCGGGCCAACCTCGGATCATCCCGATTGGTCACCACCGTCCCAGTGGTCGCCGAAGCGATGATTTCCAGCAACTTGGCCGTGGTGTCGATTTCGCCGAACCGGTCCAACTGGTCCCGCATGACGTTGAGCAGCAGGCTGGACCGGGGCGGGATGCGCCGGACGAATTCCGCGGCGTGGGCTTCATCGAGCTCCAGGACCGCGACGTCGGCCGCCAGCCGGCCGCGCAGATCGACGGCACCGATCAGGGCCGCAGCCACGCCGCGGCTGAAATTGCTCCCGGTCGGGTTGGTGAAGACCTTCAGCCCCTGCTTTTCCAGCATGCTGGTCACCATTTTGGTCGTGGTGGTCTTGCCGTTCGTGCCGCTGATCACGACCACGCCGTACGGCAACGAACCGAGCGCGCGTTGCACGAATCCGGGATCCAGCCGTTCGAGCGCCAAGCCGGGCAGCGCGGAGCCGCCGCCGCGCAGCCGGCCGAGGAATTTCAGCGTTTTGCCGACCAGCAATGGGGCCAGTCTGGACTTAGTTTCCAAAAGATCCACCCCCGGGAACATGCGTTGCGAGCGCGCAAAAGAGAGCACCGATCATCTAAGGAACACTATTACAGGATGGCCGGATCGGGTAAATACCGACCGCTGTGCGCAGAGCCCGGAAAAGTAAGATACGATACGAAACGTGCCGTATATAAATACTTCGAACCGAACCCCGCACCCGCCCCGAGGCCGGCCGCGGGATGAACAGCTGATGCAGCGAATCCTGGCCGCAGTCAGTGCTGTTCTGGCCGAATCCGGTTACGAAGGCGTCTCCTTCGAAGAAGTCGCCCGCCGCTCCGGAGCCGCCAAAGCCAGCTTGTACCGCCGCTGGAGTTCGAAACAGGAGATGGTCGTCGCCGCGCTCAAGGCCGGGCCCGCGCAACCCACGGCGTCGGCCGAGATCGACACCGGGAGCTTGCGCGGGGATCTGCTGGAACTGGCCCGCCGGCTCGACCGGACGATGCGGGCCAGCGACAGCAAAACCGGGATGCTGCTGCTCCAAGCCGGGCTCGAGGACCCCGACCTCTGCCAGGCGATCGAGGCGTCGGTCGGCCCGACCGGAGCACGCTTGCCCCGCAGCGTGCTCGACGCCGCAATCGGCCGCGGCGAGTTGCCGTCGGACGCCGACCCGTTCCCGTTCGAAGAAGTACTCGGCTCGACCCTGCTGCTCCGGCGGGTCAACGGGGTACCGGTCGACGAGGCCTATCTCGAGACCCTGGTCGACGTGGTCCTCCTGCCGGCCCTGCGCGCTACCACCGGACGGCAGCGCCCGCTGCCCAGCGGTATTTTTTCTGGAAACCCACGTCACACTATGGAGGGCAAATGAACACCTTGGCCATCGAGGGCTTCGACTACCGGACGATTCCGGGCGCCGGCGGGATCGGGATCAATGTCGCCGTCGCCGGCTCCGGCCCGGCCTTGGTCCTGCTGCACGGCTTCCCGCAGACCCACTACATGTGGCGCCACGTGGCGCGGCGGCTGACCGACGCGCACACCGTGATCGTGCCGGATCTGCGCGGCTACGGAAACAGCGGCAAACCGATCGCGACCGGGCCGGAGACCTACTCGAAGCGCACCATGGCCGAGGACATCGTGCAGATCGCCCGGGACCTCGGGTTCAGCCGATTCGGCGTCGTCGGCCACGACCGCGGGGCTTTGGTCGGCGTCCGGGCCGGCCTCGACCACCCGGAAGCCGTCGCCTATCTGGGCATCCTGGATGTCTTGCCGACGCTCGACACCTGGGAGGTGCTGCACGGCGTGGACGCGAAGATCGCCTGGCACCTCTTCCTGATGGCGCAGCCGGCCGGACTGCCGGAGCGGATGATCGCCGCCGTCGGGCCGGATTTCTTCGCTTCGTTCCTGGACGGCTGGGATACCGACGGTGCCAGCTTCACTCCGGCCGAACGCGACTACTACGTGGCCAGTTCGATTGCCGCCGTCGACTCGATCGTCGCGGACTACCGGGCCACTGCCGGGATCGACCTCGAACTGGACCGGGCTGACCGCGCCAACGGCGTCCAGCTGGCCATGCCGGTCGGCGTGATTTCGCAGGACTGGGGCTCGCAACTCGGTTTCGACGCCGCTGCCCTCTGGCGGGCCTGGGCTCCGGATCTGGACTACCAGGCAATCGACGCCGGGCACTTCATGGCCGAGGCGAAACCCGATCAGATCGCGGCTTTCATCACCGCGCTGGCGGCCCGCTGAACCCGTTGCCATCGACTGGACCGCGAAAACAGCGGCCGGGCCCCTTACGGGGCCCGGCCGCTGTTTTCGTTCGTTCCGGGGTAGGGCCACTGGGACTTGAACCCAGGACCAAGGGATTATGAGTTTGCTGTGATACACATTCTGGGAAGTCCTGGCCGCGCAAAATCCTTGAAAATCCAAGGTTTTCAATCGAGCTTACGTCACTCAGAATCACGGCTGATCACCTCATAAGGTGCAGCATAAGGTGCAGCAAGGCGATTCATTTTCTTGGCCAACTCCTTTTTCCGCTCGGCCAGGGCGTGTGTATAAGTATTCAAAGTGAAGGATGGGCTTGCGTGGCCGAAGACCTCTGCAATCGTCGCGATATCGGTACCGTTGGCCACCATAACCGATGCGGCCGTGTGTCTTGCGACGTATCGGCGCTGCCTAGGCAGGCCGGCCCGATCGAGAAGCCTTTGCCACTCGGTCACATCGAGTCCTGGCCGCAGCGGCTGCCCGTTGCGCTGCGTAAAGACGAAGGCCGTCGGTCGCCCTTCATCCTCCCACGGTGCCCACTCGTCTCCAGCTTCCAGCATTTCCCGCAGCTGATCAGCTCGCCTTTTGGCAAGCATGTCGATTAGGTATTCGGGTAGATCGATGAGCCGATCACCTTTCGCGGTCTTGGGCAGTGCCACCCGAACGAGGCCCTTACCGGGAATATTTTGCAATTGCTGATGAACGTGCAGCTGCCCCTTCTCAAAATCTACGTCAGGCCATTCGAGTGCGGTCGCTTCCCCCGGCCGAAGCCCGTATTGGAGTGAAAGGAACCAACGGGCCTCGTAGCGATTCCCAATTGCAGCCCTGAAGCAGGCGTCAAGGTCAGCTTCCGACAGCGCCTCGGTCCTCGGCTTACCAACTGATGGAGGCTTGACGAGCGCGGCGACATTCCTGCCAACATGCCCACGCCAAACAGCATGCTTGAGAGCAACGCGGATGATCGAGTGGACCTGATGGCGGGTGGAGCCGGAAAGCCCGCGGCTCTCCATATCCGCGTACAACCGTTCAAGGTGCTCAAGTCCTAGTTTGTCGAGCGGCACGCCATGCAACGGTTCGATGTAGTTTTCGACGTAGTTGCGGTAGCCGACCTTGGTGCTTTCCCGATGCTCGGAGATGCTAAGCCAATGATCCAACCACTCTTTTAAGGTCGGAACCTTACCAACAGAAAGTTCGCCTTGATCTCGGCGTGAAAGCAGATGTCTACGCAACTGTGCGGCTTCAGCCTTCGTCTTAGCTGAAAAGTACTTGCGCTTGCCGTTTACGGTGACGTAGCCGCGCCAGCCGGAATCAGTCTTGAAGGCCGTCCCTTCACCTTTTGCTGCCCTACTCATGCCTTATGATTCTGGTTTTTCAGAGATCGGTAGAAAGCGATTGCATCTGTTTCGTTCAGAAGCGCTAAGAAGTCGCTCTCAACAATGATTTCGATGCGCTGTCCGGAGGCGGCCGCCGACTCTGCTTTCTTGTGCTTCGAGCTTTTATCTGCACCGACTGCTAGCGAGCTGGGATCAAACTCGCCCAGGACGAGAAGCGATGTCTTTTTCGTCACGCCGGCTGTGACTGCGGCCCCCATCGAGGCTACTAGCTGCTGGGCTTGGGCTCGTGAGAAAGCCTTCAGATCCCCGCTGAAGCATACGACCTCACCAAAGAGCGGGTTGTTAGGATCGGCGTCAAGGTTCGCATCCGGTCGCACGGTCTGCTTGCTTGCATATTGGGAGCCAGCAGACCGTTTTTTCGGTCGAGCCGGCCACATCTGCGGGATGCTTTCTAGGTTATAGCTGTATGCCAGGTAAAGCGCCAGGTCGGCAGCAACTCGCGCGTCATCTTCAGCAGAATGATGTCTCAGCTGATTGAGACCAAAGAGCGATGCAAGGTCGTTGAGCCGATAGGAGTCCAGTTCTGGACTTATTCGTCTCGCTAAACGCGCCGTGCAGAAAAAGTCGAATGCTGGCGCTGAAATTTCGGCGGCTTGCGACGCCATGTTGACAACGGACTTTTCAAATGAAGCATTGTGCGCAACGAGTGGATCACCAGCTGCGTATTCGACAATCCATTGCAGCACTGCCGGCCAGCGAGGAGCGTCGGTAACTTGTACCGGCGTTATCCCGTGGATTGAAATGTTGTAAGGGTCGAAGCCCAAACCGTCAGGTGGGTAGATCAGAGTGGACGCCGTATGAACTATCTGACCGTCAACGACTTTGGCAAGCCCCACGGAGCACGCCGAAGCACGTTTGGCATTCGCCGTCTCGAAGTCGATTGCTGTAAAAGAAATCCCCGCTGTCATTTTTTCCACTCCCCGTTTTGAAAAATTCAAAGAATTGGGCGCATCTTCTGGATGGGCCGGTGGTGCGAACGGTCTGCAAGCCCTTCTTATCCTGGAACTTATCTACTCATTTTCAACCAACGCTGCTCGTTCGTGGGCTCGTAAATATTCGATCCTGTCAGTGAGGACCATGGGGACAACCCACAACTCGTCAGCGACTTCTGGGATTGATTTTGACCACCGGCTGGCAGCTATCAACGCCTCAAGGCTGATGAGTCTCCGCGCTGTTTCAACGCGCACGTCGATTTCGGCTGCTGTCGTTTGGCATATGGTGTGGCCGCGTCTGAGGTGAACCAGCTCGTGGGTCAGAACGCAGCGCCGTTCTACCTGTTGGAGGTTTTTGTCCAACCAGATCGTGTCGATGCCGTTCGTTCTCCCCGGCCAAGGCCCAGACATTTCGACCAGGTGAAGATTGACGTGGCCGAGGTTTCGGAGTTCCCGCCACGGATGGTAGAAGTCGTCATTCCCGTCCGGTGCCATCCTATTGCCCTGCAACTCGTCTCACGGACGGGCTGCGTCGCACATGACTTTGCCTGTGCCGTTCTTTTTGGACAGTGTTTTTCCATCAAGCAGGATTTCGCATGATGAGTTGGTTGCGGTTGTTTTGCCTTGAACGTTGAGAACGAAGCCGATCTGGTTGCCTTGAGGTGTTGACTTCTCCCACGAGCCCGAAACATCTCGCGCTGGTGGCTCTTCCGGAGACGCCGTGTAGAAAATGTCGGCACCCTCTGTGGTGACCCTGTAAGTCACCGTGCCGGCCTCCGACTCGGGGGCAACTTGGACTTGGGTGGTTGTGGTCCCTGATGGCTTTTCGGTGGGTTGGGGTGCGCTGCTACTAGCCGCAGTACTTGACGGACCGGCGCACCCCGACAAAGCGTAAACAGCCAGTACGACTGCTGCGATGGTTCCTACCTTTTTCATGGGCCCTCAGGTCTATTTCGGTCCGGTTGATGGGAAGTTGAAAAGCTTACTGTGACAGTAGCAAGCGTGTCCGACGATTTACAGACTGGGAGATATTTTTCAGTCGTGCGCCGGGGCTTCCTGCGACTCTTCGCCACGCACGTCACCGTCACGACGCTCCTGGGCTTCCTCAGTATCCAAGGGCGGATGAGCAGCCAACCCATAGAGATCGCTGTGCTCGACTTGTCCAGTTTCATCGACCGGCGTTCCGGCCTCCTTTTTGGGCTTACGGCGCATTCGCCTCAGTACTTCACGTGCCAGCTCTTCGTCGCTGAACCAAGAGAGAAAGCGACCGCCTTGGTCGCGTTTGCCCTCATTGTCTTGCCCAGTGTCGATCCAAAGATGGAAGTCCCGTGCTGTCGCGGAATCTTCATAATGCTGTAGCTCCCTTTCCGGGTCGAATTCCGGCGCGGGATTGCTTGCAATATGCTCTGCCCAAGACTGCCCAACCATCTCGGCGGCGACATCCTCCCTTCCAATTTCCTGAAAGTATTCACTGGAAAGGTCGAGACTCCTCGCCATCCTAGCCACCGTCTCAGCCGGGCCAATCACCGGCACCATCAACCCCTGGCCAACATTCTGATAGCCATTGACGATTTGGCGCCAGCGTGCTTCGGAGAGGCCGACCTTCCTAGCCGCCGCTCGAGTTGAGATTCCAAGTGCCCGCTGCCTGCTCGCAATCGCCTTGCCTTCTGGCGTCTGTTGTGGTTTTTCCATACCGATACCGTCTCCGAGAACCTTTGCGAAGTCAACATGAGCACTTCGCAAAATAGTTCGCAATTACAGGGATGTAATTCAGCATCTTAGCAGATCAGAGCACACTTCGCTGCGCACTTGTGCGAAGTGATTGACGTTCGCAAAAGTTCGCACTAATGTTTTGCATATGAAGATTAGCGCTCGAACTCATCGAATGAGTCCGCTCGACCACAGCCCTGAGGCTCTTCGCTGGGCGTTGAAGATGACCGGCTTGAGCCAGAAGGAGTTCGCCTTGAAGTGTGGGATCTCTCCGTCACACGTTTCAGAGATCCTGGGCGGAACGCGAAATGCTAAACCCGCTTTGCTGCGTTCGATGTCACGCGCGTTGAATTGCCCAATTGTGGTTTTGCAAGCGAAGCTGAGCGCCGAACAGAACCAACTCACACCAGCGGCTAAAGGTCAGATTGAGAAGACGAGCGACGTGGGAGCCTTGCGTCTAAGGGCATAAAGAAATGAAGTCCGGCTCCCCCTCCAAGGACAGCCGGACTTCACAACGTACTAACAGTGAGGAGCTTATCAAATGAGCGAAGTAGCAGACCAGTCCAGCGACCTCGTGTCCGTGGTTGATGGTGAGTCGGTGACGACGAGCCTGAGGATTGCTGAAGGTGTCGGCAACGACCACAAACCAGTCATTCGCCTGATCCGCGACAATCAGGGCGATCTTGAAGAGTTCGGAAGGGTGCGTTTTGAAAACGCACCCTTTGAAACCCCTGGCGGAGTCCAGCAGCGGGAAGTCGCTTTGCTCAACGAGCAGCAGGCTACCTTGTTGTTGACGTACATGCGGAATAACGATGTGGTGCGGTTGTTCAAGAAACGCCTGGTCCGGGCATTCTTCGAACTGGCAAAGCTCGCCCAGCAGCCGAAGCCGGAGCCGTCTTTTGAGCAGATGACGTTGACGGTCCTGACCGGACTTAAGGACAAAGTTGAAGAGCAGGCGCTAGAACTTGAGGTTGCCCGGCCCAAGGCGGAGGCGTTCGATTCGTTTCTGTCCACCATCGGGGATTATTCCCTCAACGAAGCAGCAAAAGTGATCTCCAGAGAAGAATCTATCCTGATCGGTGAGCACCGGTTACGGGATCGGTTGATGGAGTGGCGGTGGATGTTCCGGGATGGCCGTTCGAAACCGCGTGCGATGCAGTCGCATGTGGACTGCGGGCGTCTGGTGGAGAAAGCCCAATTCCACTACCACCCTTCTACTGGTGAAAAAGTATTGGACGCACCCCAGGTGAGAGTTACGGCCAGGGGTATCGCCGCCATCCGGGAACGACTTCTCAAGGAAGCGATGGTTTCGGCATGAATCGCCAACTTTCCCGAACCGCGACCAATGTGCATGAAGCCGTCCGTCTGTACTCGACACGGAAAGCAGCCGAGGTCTTGGACATGTCTCCAGGCTGGGTTAGAGCGCGGATCCACGATGGTTCGTTGCGGGCTGTGGAGTTCGGAAGTAGTCGTGAGAAGTGGAAGGTGCGTGCCGATGACCTCCAAGCCTTCATTGATGCGCGAACCGACAAGGCCCCAGCATGAACAGCCCAAACGCAGAGCTCAGCATAGGCGAGCGAGAGCTTCTTGGGCGGGTCACTGAAGCGTCAATCCGGCGCAGGCTTGAGGCAACGTTCATGTATGCAAAGACGTTCCAACCGCCGATGGGGTTCCGGTTCGATGCGATGTCTGCGTGGGCTGATTCTGAAATCTTCGAATGGCAGGGGCCGGAGGCGTATGACGACGACAAGAACGTCGGAGTCTGGACCCGGTGGACTCCCGACTCCGGCGTGGAAGTGGTTTTCGATGCAGTGTCTAGCTGGTTGCCCGCGGGCAAGATTGAGGTTGTTGGAAGGGTAGTTAATCGCCTTGTCCAGCAGTTGATTTCAGATCCCAAACCTTGCGCAGGAGAAGAACCCATGGACAACGACCAATTTTCGTCCGGCGAATCCAAAGACAGCGGCGAAGAGAACAAGACAGACAAGCCAAAACGGGTCCTCACACCTGAGGAGATCGCATTTCGCGCTCCCACCGGCCCTGGCCGACCGTCGTACGACGAGTGCATTAGGAATGCTGCCGAGATTCTGGCCCGTCACCTGCCGCGACGCGTAGCGGATGAGCGCAAAGACGACGACAGCTAGTCGGACGCTACACAACCACGTTTTCTGGGCGGTAAGCGCCCTCCCGCTCCGAGGTTCGCCACGGACGTTGATACGAGAGGGGTTCTGTCATGCCCGAAATGACTATTACCGGTTTCGAAGCCCGCATCAGTAGTTACGCGGCTGAGCATCACATTCCGCTGAGCCGCAGCAAGGCTCAGCGTCTCGCGCTTCGACTGTGCAGGCAACAAATCATCGCAGATGAGGAGTATCTGACGCTGATGTTTAGGCGCATCACTTACCATGACCCGACCGGTGATGAGGCTGCCCGAAATATTGATGGAGGAGGCCGCGATGGCTTGGTTTAGAAAACGAAAAACAATGGGACGCAAAAATCCGACAATTCACCCATATGGCGATGTGATCGCGTATCTCCGACAGGGGTACAACACGAGACTAGATTACAGTACGAAGCCGATGACAGTTAGCTATATTCTTTTGCCTCCCGGGGAGGAGCATTTCTATCGGTTCTCAATTAAAGAGGACGACGCTTCGGCTTCTGCCCGTTCAGCTCTTCTCGAGCGAGTTCCTCAACATAAAGGGTCCTGAGGTTTTTGGGTGGCCAATCCGTCGAGTCGCGATCAAAAATCCGCTTCTCAAGTTCACCCCTGCCGTCTGTCCAAATCAGGTGGACTGATGAGACCTGCCCGAATGGCGAGGCGACTTCGAACCTCACGGACTGACCCACTTGCAGCACGGGAAAGAACATAGCGCCGTGATTCTCGAACTCGTTGATCGGGATGAACGTCACTCCGGCCGCGACAGCAGGCCCGTTGTTGTTCAACACACCTTTTAGCCAACCCGTTTCAGCTTCTTCGACACCAACCTCAACCAAAGCTGTAAGGGCCGCTTGAGAGGCTTTCGCAGCACGCCGAGACGTTAGAGCTGAAGTCCAAGCAGCCACCGCTGAGGCGGTCGCCGCAATGGCCGCGAGGGCCGTGATCAGCCAATCCATCTTTTCCTCTCGTAAGTCACCAAGAATCTGAGGAGGTTTCCGTGACTCCCTATTATGAACCGTTTTTCTCTCATCACCCGACGATCGATACGACCACGACGGAGGCTGACGCAGCCCAATGGGCCTTGTACGTCCTGGGTGATCGGGAGTATGGGCGCGCACCCGGTTCCGGGCATCGGGCGCTCATCGATGCCTATGCCAATGTGGACGCCTACCATCAGGGCCTCTTCCGGCGGACCTGGCCAACGATTTTCGACGCCGTGGAGCAGGCCCGCACGGCGGCTGGTAAGCAGCAGCTTCGTGACTTCCTGGACCGTGGCGTATGAGCGCTGTCCAGATCATTGTCCGTCAGGCCGTCTACACCGTGGGTGTGGCGGTCTTTCTTATTTTGCCGCCCATGACGGCTGCCGCTCCAGGGGCGGTGCTGACCCGATGAGCACCGTGGACCAGGTTTTTGAGCAGATCGTCGGCCAACAGTCCATCGACGATGTGGATTTCGATGCGCAAGCGGATGCGATGCAAACCCGTGTCGAAGACGCGTCCGACGCCTACAGGAAGGGCGAGTAATGCCCAAAGACTTCAAAGGCCCCCTTGATTACATCGATGTGGCTACCCGGATTGTCGATTTCCGCACCAAACACCCGGAAGGATCACTCCAGCAGGTCAAGTACGAGGTGCTTGAAGTCGGCGGGCGCACTTTCCTTGCCTTCACCGCGGCAGCGTACAGGACACCCGATGATGAACGCCCCGGCATAGGTACGGCGTGGGAGCCCATTCCAGGGCCAACGCCTTTCACCCGCGATTCAGAGCTCCAGAACGCGGAAACAGCCGCGTGGGGCCGGGCTATCGTCGCCGCCTTGGCCGCCGACACGAAACACGGCATCGCCTCGAGTGAGGAAGTACGCAACCGGCAGCAACCCGCCCCGTGGAGTGAGGAACGGGTTACCAGCCTCATCAAGCTTTCCCGTGGCGATGTGGATGCGCTCCGCAAAGCCTGGGCTGAGGCGAAAAACCACGGCACTCCCCCAGGCCTGCTCGACCTGATTCAGAACGCAGCGACCGCCAATGATGACGGCACACAAGAACCCCTCGAAGGAGTAGTGCAATGACCGACACGAAGGCGCAGAATCTTCGCTTTTTGTTGATGAAGACCATCGCGGACCTGGCTAAGTCGCTCACTGATGACGAACGGAAGAATGTCCAAGCCTCGCTACTGGAGCTGTTCGAGAGCACCGATTCTAAGAGCTTCGCCGTCCGCATCCCCGGCGGGGAGAAAGTGGCCACGTTCACCTTGAATGAGCCGTCACCGAAGAACAAGATTGACGCTCCGGCTTTGCTGGACTGGGCACGGACCCACCGCCCGGATCTGGTCGAAACCGTGTACCACCCGGCCACCGAGGCGTGGCAGGAACAACGCCTGTGCGTCTCCGCAGAGGCCGAAATCGTGAGGGACTTCAAACTGGCGGGCACTAGCTACATCACCGCCGACGATGAGCCCGTCGTGGGCATCGAGTATGTTCCGTCCGGTGCCCCAAAGTCTTTCACCGTCCGATACGAAAAAGGCGGACAGGAAAGGGTGATTGAGGCGTGGCGCGACGGCGAACTTGCCGGGATTGATCTGGGAGGAAGCCTCCCCATGATCGGGGACGCACCATGAGCGGCGCACTTCATGATTTGAACCTGCATCTCATCGACTGGGACAAACAACTGCGCGAACAAGAGCAGGTAAACCGTGAGGCGGCGGAGGCAGAAGCCACCTACCGCCGGCTACGGTCAAAAGCCCTGACCACTGCCAAGTTCCATGACCCGAAAATCAGCCTCGGACTGGCCGAAGCAATCGCAGACGCTGACGAGCAGGTTTCAGCCGCTCTTACGGCCCGGCTGATCACCAACGCCCGGGCGGAGAGCATCAGGTCCCGGCTGGCGTGGTTCAGAGCAAAAGCCGACGCGGGCCGCTCTGAAGTCGCCAACGACCGCGCAGCCTCACAACTCTACGCATCCCATGGGAGGGACGCATGACCGGCCCCACTACTAAAACCCGCCAACTCGTCTGCCTACGCGATAACTTTCACTGCCAATGGTGCGGCGGATACGTGGATGTGCAATCGGGTTGGTATTCACTCCAGCATCGCAGAGCACGCGGCATGGGCGAGGTCCAAACAGGACTGGATCAACTCCCCCGGAAACCTGGTCCTGGTCCACGGCACAGGCACCACCCAATGCCACGGAGAAATCGAATCCCACCCCGTCGAGGCTGCCGGTCGGGGCTTCCGCCTCGGAATCGGTCAACACCCGGACTCTGACCCTATTGAGGACAGCGACGGCGACCGCTGGATACTCAGCAGCCGCGGAACCAAAATCGCCTACGCCATCCCCCCAAGCGGAAAGGAGACCACAACGTGAGCAAGGTCCTGGAAAACATCAAGCCCCGGCATGGTTTGAACGTCCGGCTCACGGACCGGGCCGGGATCTGGCAGTGCTTAGACAAGTCGCCCAAGCAGGGTGGTTGGCGGATGCTCGCCGTGGACAATGAGGCCAGAGAGTCCGGAACCTACGCGGAAGCCACTTACCGGACGATGCGACCACACAACTGGGATGGCGCCGATGAGTGACCTGCGGTGCTGTGCACGCTGCCGGACGCCATACAACTGCGGCAACAAAGCGTGCCTGTGCCACCCCGCTGGCCCAGACTATGCCCGCCTGATCTTGGAGGCTCAAGCAAGCCGGGCCGCGTTCGAAATCGCCTACGCCCGCGGCGAGCGTGATCCCGATACCGGCGTGACGCCGAACAAATAGGTAGATGTCAGATATACAGGAATACAGGAATACAGCTTTAATGAGAGGCGTGGATGTGTCTGAGCAGGAGAAGCGGCGGCTGTTGCGCGCCCTTGAGAAGAACCGGAAGCTCCGGGACAAAGCGATCCACGAGCGGGACGACCTGATCCGGGAAGCTTTCAAAGCGGGCATTCCCCGTGCAGCTATCGCTGAAATGACCGGGATGAGCATGGCGCACATCTATCACATCGCAAAGTCCGCCTAGCTAAAAATCTGTGCTTATCCTGTGGAAAATGGCGAGGGTTCGATCGATTAGATTCGACCCTGCTCGATTGCATTCGATTCTATACGATTGTCGGCACTGATCGCCAAAACTACAGCTTGACAGCAGTATTCCATTCTCTGATAATCAGAAGGTCAAAGTTAAAGAGTTGGCGGGGCCACCCTACCGCCAAGTAAGTAATGGCCCCGCCTGCAACACACGGAGGTGTCATGCCCAAGCATACCCGACTGTCGCGTCACGGTCACGGGCTGAATCCGCTCCGCCTGACCGGTAGCGACCTCGGAAAGCAAATCACAGCTACCGGTTTCATCGGCACCGAAGGTGACAACCCGGCGAACATCCCCTGGGGCTCAATTACCGGGACTTTAGACCGATACACATTCGCGGAATCTTCTAAAAACTACGGCACGATCTTGTACCTTGTCGTCTCCAGCGTTCCTGTGACGCTCATTCGAGTCGAACCCTAGCCACCCCACACTTTCAAGGGCTTTCGCAGCAATGAAGCGGAAACCCTCCCATCAACGCACCCTTTGGGAGGAAGCGATGATCACGATACCCGCGAAGCGGCCGCAGCGAATGTGCGAGTGCCGTAGCAAGAACTACCCCTGTAATCGCAGGCAGGGACACGGAGGCCGGCATGCATTCATCTGGTATGGGCTCGGCGGTCGCGTGCGGGCCGTGTGGGGTGATGTTAGGGAGAAACTACCTCTCCGTATTGACTGATACCTCGATAAGGCTGTTCAGAGAATCGTCCTCGGACTGGAAAATAACATCTCCGTCTTCGACAACTCCGGCCCGACTTACGGCCTCCATGAAGCGTCGTAGCTCACCAAATGTTGTGTGTCCGGGCTGTAGCTGGATGCTCATTTGAATAAAAGACATAGCCCCTCAATTCCATATCCATTTCGATGTGGACCCAGAATCAGCCAGTGAACATGGCGGAAAGGCTCCCGTGAGTTGGTTCAAAGTGGATGACAAGTTTGCCTTCCATCCCAAGGCTATCGCAGCTGGCAACGCTGCACTGGGTTTGTGGGTGCGCGCCGGGTCCTGGGCGATGGGGAATCTCACTGACGGGTTCATGCCAAAGTCGATGCTCGGGGCACTCGGGGCACAGAAGCGGGATGCCCTGAAACTGATCGAATCGGGGTTGTGGATAACCGCGAAAATCGTCGAATCTCCACACACCACCCACACACGGGGCACACACGGGGCACATGAGTTCGAGGTAATTTCGGGCCTCGAATGGGGAGATTGCGACGGGGTCTTCTTCAAGGATTGGCCGGACTGGAACGACACGAAAGCCCATGTTTACGCGGAAAGGAAGGCCAATCGAGAGCGTGTTGCCCGGCATCGGGAGAAGCAAGGTAATGGTGTTACAAACGCGTTAGTAACGCGTAGCGTACGGACACCCAACCCAACCCATATAGAAGTATCTAAAGATACTTCGTCGGCGATCGAGGATTTGCTGGCCTCCAGGCCGGAGATCCGGAAGCTCCTGGACTTGCTCGATGAGCGAGTCCAGGCAAATGGTTTCAAACCTCCGACGAGGAACTTGAAGAACACCGATGCTGCTCGGTTCCTTCTGGACCGGGACGGTTACACCGTCGAGCAGGTGGCATGGTTGATCAACTGGGCAACGGACAACGAGTTTTGGCGGGCGAACATCCGGTCCATGTCGAAGCTGCGTGAAAAGTTCGAGCAGCTCAAAGCCCAGGCAACGAGGGACCAGCCCCGCCGGGAAGCGAAAGACGCTTTCGATCCTGATGCGATTCTTGGCCGGGACTTGTGGCAGCTCCCAACCCCGCCAGAGGACCTTCGCGATGAGGACTATCTGGGCTGGGCTCAGGAGCAACGTGCTGCGCATCTGGCTGAGCGCGAATCCGAAGCCAGGAAACGCTTCGGGGTGGCTTCATGAGCCCCCGTCACGATCTGGAGGCAGAAAAGCTGCTGCTGGGTGCTTGCATCAGTGATCAGCGAATCGTCCGCGACCTGACGGTCACGGCAGAGGACTTCTACTCCCCGATCCATCAGGAGATTTGGCAGATGATCACCGACATGGATCGGGCCAATGAACCAATCGACCCGGTGACGCTGGGACAGCGGATCTTCACCGCGGGTGTTCGTGGGCTCAAACCGGACTACGCCTCGCATCTGCACGGTCTGGTATTCACTACGGCGGCGGCTGCGAGACATGCGCAAATTGTCGTTGGTCTCGCCAGGTTGCGACGGGTTGCCGAGGTTGGGGCCAGGCTTGAGCAGATCTCCGCAAACGCTGACGTTGAATCAGTTGGCGCCGCCTTGGAGGACGCCCGTTCCAGTCTGGATGCCTCGCTGGCCAGGGAAGCCACCGGTGGCGGAGCAAGTTTTCACGAAGCTTTGCTGGAGGCCATGGACGAATGGGGTAAGGAAATCACCCCTGGTGTCCCGACTGGGTGGGCTGATCTGGATGATGCGTTCAACGGTGGTTGGAAGCCCGGCCAGTTGACCATTGTTGGCGCACGGCCAGCGGTAGGTAAGACAGTCATTGCCGGGTGTGCTGCTGTGGCCGCCGCCCAACATGGTGTTGGCTATTTCAGTCTGGAAATGTCCAGGACGGAAGCTGTGGGACGTATGGCGGCGGCGGCCCGGCGTATCGAGCTTGGACGGTTTGGCCGGCACGAATTGACGGACAGTGATTGGGCACGCCTCGCGGAACTTGCGGCAGCGTCTCAGGAGTGGAAACTCATGGTTGACAACCGTTCCCGGTTATCAATGGCGCAGGTGCGATCCACTGTTCGTTCCTGGTCGCGCAAGTTCCATCCCCGGCTAGTCATCATCGACTATTTGCAGATCCTCCGACCCGCTGATGAGCGCAACGACACCCGGGAACGTCAGGTGAACCGTCTGGCGGAAGACTGCAAACTCTTGGCCCGAGAGTTCGATGTCCACGTGCTGGCTTTAGCCCAGGTCGGACGCGGTTCAACAATGCGCACCGATAAGCGTCCGACCATGTCTGACCTGCGCGAATCAGGAGGTATTGAAGCCCATGCAGACAACATCATCTTGCTCCACAGGGCCGACGACCGGCCAGGCGAGATCGAATTCAACATCGAAAAAAACAGGCACGGAAAAACTGCCATCCTGCCGATGGCATGGGCACCTTACTACGGACAAGTACGGGACCTTCACAGGGAAAAAGCTTGATCAAAATGGAAGGAACGAAACATGGCTGATGTGAAAGTGGAGGGCTGGCTCTCAGCAGACCCAACCCTGAAATACACCCAATCCGGGATGGCCATCCTGGAACTGTCACTCCCCGAGAATCATCGCAAAAAGCAAGGCAACGAGTGGGTCAACGACGGGACCACGTGGTGGAAAGTGAAAGCTTTCGGGCTGGAGGCTGAGCATTGGGGAAACGCCGGGTTGCTCAAAGGCGCCCGGGTCCAGGTCGCCGGCCGGTCAAAGACCGAAACCTGGACCGACCGTGACGGTCAAGACCGCCAAACACTTGTCATTCTTGACCCGGCCATTCGGATTATCCCAGCAAAGGAACAAGCCCAACCGTCGCCACGAGCACAAGACGCATGGGCGCAACCGACCCAACAGCAGAACTGGGGAGGTGCCCCTAGTGAGACAGAAGCACCCTTCTGAGAGCCTCGAACCCCTCGACTGGGACCAAACACCGTCCCAGTTTCTGGGCCGCAGCGGGGCACCTAGCGCTGATTCTCGGATGCAGGTTTGGAAAGGTACTGACGGTCGCTGGCGGATCAATTGGGAGAACGAAAAGCATCCCTGCTACGCCGACTACGCCACACAGTACGAGGCTTTCCTTGCTGCTTTAGAAATCGTAGACGAAGACCGGGAGATCGCTCGTGGGGAGGTGGAGGCATGCAGCTGACCCTGAGCATCCCCCAGGCTGATGAGTGGCTGAATTCGAACGACCGCCGCCACCACATGGCCAGGTATCGGATCGGTGAATCATGGAAGACCATGGCCAAAGTCCAGGCGATCAAGGCGAATCTTCCCAGGCTGCAACGTGCCCACATTTCTGCAACCGTGCACCGGGCCAGGGCGAACCGCTCCGACGCCTTGAACTTCTCCCCCACCATCAAGCCGATCATTGACGGGCTCATCCTTTACGGGCTGCTACCTGACGATGACGACAAGCACCTAACCGTGGATGTCCGCGGCGGCGCACCTGGCATCCCTCGCGTGGAATTGGTGATCGAACACCTTGCATAGATTTACGGCTTCGATCGCTTGGCGGCCCGGAGTAGGGCTCCCCTAGCCCATTCACTGAACTCCTTTTTGGGGGCACCGGATTCGATGTCCCGCTTCTCTTCGGCGGTGACACGAATCTGTATTCGCTCGTCGCGCTTCACATCAGCGAACGGCCTGCCTCTCGGGCGTTTTTCATCCATGGGCACCACTTTACTGTACTCACGATAAATTATTGACTTTGATATTTTTTGTGAGTACATTAAATACCAAGAGACGCACACCAGACCCCGGAAGGAACACCATGAACACCACACCAACGATCGTCAACGTCAGTGCTTTGACCGAGCGGATCGCGGAAGTCCGCACCAGCCGCGACACCGCAGCCTGGAAATCAGCACAAGCCCTCCTCCGGTCCGACACGTCCGAAGCGCTGGACTGGGCCGAAATGGCAGCCGAAGACGACCGAGAAATGACCGCGCTCCAAGCCGAGCTGCGCACCCTGAGGCAGGCCCAAGCATGAGCAATTTTTGTCATTGCGGCCTGCGGAAGGGCGGACCGAAAGACGATCACGAACACGCCGGTTCAACTCGATGCCGTGAACACCGCAAGCGCGTAGACAACGGAGCCAGCCCCTTGCCCGGCGTCCAAAACATCACTTGGGTTGACTGCCCCGGACATTTGGAGGATGCAGCATGAACACTCACCGCACGATCAAAGCCACCGACATCCGTGTAGGCGACACCATCCAGTGGACAACCCTCGTGTGCGGAATCAGCGCGAAATGGAAAATGACGGTTTCAAGGATCGCCGCCGGGACTGTCGGGAACATTGAATTCTTCAAGGTATACAACCAACAGGGCGGCATCCGGCACTTTGACGCCGACGACGAGTTCTACCTGGTGGATCGCCCGGCCCCGAAGCTCCCCACCAAACCCGGAAGCCTCGTGTACGTCGAAGAATTCGAGGGCGAGGAGATTGAACCGCCGATCCTCGCATTCCTTGACGTAAACGGTTACTGGAATGGCGAAAGGCGCTTCCCTGGAGGCCGCGGATGCGCACTCCAGCCCGAGATCACGAAGTGGTCCCCGGCTACGGTCACCAAGGCCACACCATGAGCCGGGGCCAGCTTGCACGCACCCCAAACAACTTCCCCCGCATGAAGTACCGGGCCTACGCCCGCCGCCACATCAAGGGAACAACCGTTTACGTGCACATGGGGCCAAATCTGTCCGACCTTCGAATGATCCGAACAACCCGGGTCGCAGAATTTTGGAACCCGATGCGCAATTTCGTCGGGCTCGGAGAATCCTGCACTAACGCCAGCCACTACTTCGCCGCGCTCGCAGCAGCCTTTCAAGGCCAGACGAAGGATCAACGATGAGCGGCCGCCACCAACACCGACCCCGGGCCCGCATCAAAGCCGATCACGCGCTCGCGGCCGTCATGGTCTTGTACTTGCTCGCCGGGATCTGGGGCATGTGGTGGCTGCTGTCAACGATCCTGCGATCTTCGGGGCGGGGGTGATCGACATGCAAGTGGAAATCGTGACCGGGCCGGTAAGGCTCGGCGAACCAGTTCCGCCTTTCAAGCGCTGCACGGCGTGTAGCGGGCCAATCAACGAGCAGACAGGAGAATGCAAATGTTCAGGCTGACCAAGACTTTGAGCGGGGCCGAGTTGCTGGCGGTCCGGGAAGATTTGCTGGAGGACTTCCGGGAATGCGTCGAGGTCGGACTCGACTATGCGGCCGACCTTGCCGTGTCGCGGGCCTCGACCGTGCTCCGGTTCATCGAATGCCCAGGAATCCTCCAGCCGCCGATCCCGGCACAGGCGATCGCATGGCCGCTCGGCTCCGAGACGGTCGAGTTCCTCGAATCAGTGAAGAACGCCGGTCAAGAGGACTTCGGACTGAAGGCATGAGTAAGTATGCCCAGAACACCAGCGTGGATTCCGCCACGTTGCGTGCTGAGATCGAGCGAACGCTCGCCCGCTACGGTGCGTCGAGCTTCATGTACGGATGGGAGGCGGAGCGCGCCGCCATCGGCTTCACGGCCGCCGGTAAGCAGGTTCGATTCGTCTTGCCCATGCCCGATCGTGAGGCACGCGAATTCACGCACACGCCAGCCAAGGGCTTGCGTCGCGACGCTACCGGCATTGCGGTCGAGTATGAACGCGCTGTCCGCCAACGCTGGCGGGCACTGGCCCTGGTAGTCAAGGCGAAGCTCGAAGCCGTAGAGGCCGGGATCGTCACCTTCGAAGAGGAATTCTTCGCCCACCTCGTGCTGCCCGGAGGTAAAACCGTCTTCCAGGAAGCGGCCCCCGCTGTCGAGATGGCGATCGAGCAGGGCGTGCTCAGACCGCTTTTGTCGCTCCCCCGTTCCGCAGATTTTGAGCGTCAGGTTGATCCTGACGCTGAAATCTCAGGAAGATCGGAGCCAGTGCGATGAGCCGCGACACGGTCGAAACGGCCCCGTACATCGCTTTTGCCAAACGCATTCTTCGGGCTGCAGGCAAACGCGTCGGCGACGGTGACGACTTCGACCTCGGCGAACTCATCGCGCTTCGGACCGACCTGGAGGACGCGATCGCGGCAGCCGTCGCCGGGATACGAGCACAAGGCCAATCATGGGCGTACATCGGCAGCGGCCTCGGCATCAGCCGCCAGAGCGCGCACGAACGCTACGGCAGCATCAGCAACGAGGGAAACGGCACCTCGCTAGACCACAAATCGACTGGACTGGAGCGTGAGCGATGAGCATTCACCACGATGTAACCATCCACTGCGATACCTGCGGGCTATGGGAGCACGGAGACTCAAGGACGACGCGCCAGCGACGGAATGCAGGCTGGTCAATCTGGCCGGATGATCGCGGCAAGTGGTGCCACAAGTGCCCGACTTGCAACACCCAATCGACAGAACAGGATCTGCTATGAGCAGGGAAATCACCACAAGGTACTACTGCGACGCTGAGGGATGTGTAGCGTCGATGCAGCCAGTCAGGGGCGACCATTTCGGCTGGACGCTCGCCAGCGAGGCAGTGGACTTTTGCCCGAACCACAAACCGACTGAACCGGAGCTAAAGGCATGACCCTGAAAATGACCTCCCACTGCTGGTATGTCTGCGATGCGCCCGGTTGCTCAGCATCCACCGACGCGGACGCCAAAGACTTCACCGATTGGTCAATTATCGACTTTGCGGGCGACCACTGCCCGGACCACCAACCAACAGAACAGGAACGCCCGTGAGCTTCACATTTTCAATGAGAGCGATCCCGAAAGACCCTAGCGGCTACTACTACCCACGATGGGATAAGGCTCAGAAGCTGACCGTAAAAGCTGATACCAAGCAAGAAGCCATCAATAAGGCCGACAGGATGCTTGGCCCGAACGCTCGCCGCTGGCCGTGGTCATTCATCGTGGATCAGATAGCTGAGAGCCCAGAAGCTGACAACAAACCGACAGAACCGGAGCTAGGGCATGATCAAGTTCACGGTGAGTAGGGATAATCGCGTCCTTGTCGACGGCGAGGTGGTCGGCCACGTCTATGGCGAGCCGAGGCGGTGGGCTTATTACGCCCTGTATCCAACGACGTCTAAGCAGGATTTCCTCAACGGATGGTTGCATGCGAAGCGCGACGCAGCCAAAGAATGCGTTATCGCATTCGAGCGGTGGCGAGCCACCCAATCGACAGAACCGGAGCTTTGATCATGGGTAGAATATCCGCGCACCAATTCAGTGAGGGCGGTGGAATGGTCACCGGTACTCGCAACGTGGACCTTGCTCGGGATTGGATGCGTAAAGAAATCGAAGGAGATTCATGCTGCGACCTGGGATGCCAGTGCCGCTGGTGCACATTCTATGACCGTAAGCCGACTGTAGAGGCTGGCCGCATCATACCAGTACCCGCCTCACGTGAGGACGGACCAGGCTGGTATTGGCAACCAGTGCACGAGTCGAAGATCGGCACGCGCGGAGTCACGCACGCCGTCGTCTGGTACTAATGCACACCAACCAACCGCACGATCTGGGGTGTGAGTAATGAATATTATCCCCAGCACTTCCCCAGATGGGTGTAGGCATCGAAAGACTCTTGGGATGCATATCGCCGAATGCGGCTTTCAAGCAGGGCATTTCGGGGCGTGCGCAGGATTCCTAGGCGAGCTGGATACCTATGTATGCATTTGCTGGTGCCACAAACCGCACGGACTGGAGCCTGAGGAGACCAAATGAGTGACGAGACCAAGCCTGGCGTGTGGATCGTCGGCGAATACAGCAACGAAGTGCTAGCCGTCTACCAGGACGAGCTACAAGCCCGCCGGCACGCAATGGAGAACGGCCAGAACGTGTACTTCTGGAAATTCGCAGACGAGGAATACCAATGAGCACTGATCTCACCCACGAAGTCGCCGAAGCACTCTACGCAGCGGAGCCGATCAAACGCGGCGACACCAAAGACCACGACCAACCGGCGACTGAGTCGGAGCTACCGACCTGCCCAGCCTGCGTAAGCAATGAAGTGCATTGGGCCGATCGGGAAAACCCTGATCCCGGGTGCTTCGAACCATTCGAACCAATCACCCACCAATCGAGTGAACCGGAGCTTTGACCATGGAGAGTAAGGAATGTTACCTGTGCCATCGCATCGGGTATCGGGGATTCGTAGGCTACGGCGATTGGGCTTGGTGCTGCTATCGAGATGACTTATGCCGCAAGCGAGCGGCGTCCAGATCGCACGAACAGGAGCCGGGACGATGAGCCGGGAGCACATTTTCATCGCCAGCCGGTGCATCTACTGCAACGCCGACTTCCTATGGCTGAACCTCCCGGATGTCTGCGATGCCCGCAATGACGACGAAGCACCGTTCACCTGGTCGACCAAGACTGGTGACCCATTCGCGGGGCGCGAAGTCACCACAGATCAAACGACAGAACCGGAGCCTGGCTAATGGGCATTGTCTTCCCGAACCGGGCCGGTAGCTTTACTGGGCGCTGCGACACCTGCGAATTCATTGTGGCCGAGACAGCATCTAAAAAAGCTATGGATCTAGTCCAAGCCCACGAAATCAAAGACTACCAAACGCACGAACCGGAGCCGAAGGAAAACCAATGACGGTCAAAATCGAGATCGACCACGAAGACCGGGCCTACCGGGCCGAAGTGATGACCATCGACCGGACGACCTTGGGGTTTGAAGACCACGGCATAATGACCGCCTACCTGCACTGTTCAGCCGGTTCGATCGGATGCACCCTGGGCGGCTACTTCATCCGCAATCGCTTCGGAGCCGACTTCCTGGGAACGATCCTGGAAACCCTCAAGGCTCACACCTGGGAAGAACTCAAGGGCAAACGCATCTATGTCCTTTTCGACGGGGAATCGCCATGGGGAAGCCAATCAATTGGTCTAGCAAACATTGATACGGGCGACGTGCTGATATTCGCTGATTTTTGGGAGAAAGCCAAAGCGGAGGAGAACCCATGAGTACCGAGACCAAGGCCGATTACCTGAACCTCTGGTGGGACGTGACCGGCGGCGACTGGCCCATCCCTGATGACATTCCGGCTGAGTTCGCGTGCCGCGTCCTTGAACTCGAAGGCAAGAAGCCAGCCCGCGTGGACCCGAAGCCCGGCGTGTGGATCGTCGGCAGCTACGACGAAGAAGTGAAAGCCGTCTACCAGGACGAGCTACAAGCCCGCCGGCACGCAATGGAGAACGGCCAGAACGTGTACTTCTGGAAATTCGCGGACGAGGAAAACCAATGAGCACGAGCCTGACACAGCAAGTAGCCGAAGCCCTCTACAACCTAGAGCCGCTCGTCACTGGGTACGGAGACCGGGAGCGGAAACTCACCTGGACGGAAACGCAGTACGAGGGGTACAGCGGGAAATACCTGCGTCGGGCTGAGGCGGTTCTCCCGGTCATCCTCGACGCCGCCAAAGACGTAATCCGCGAAGAGCAGCTACACGATGCCACGGACCGGGCGGACCGGGCGGACCAGGCTTACAACCTCGGCGTGCACGAAGCCGCCGGAGCCATCGACAAGCTAAGGACAACCCGATGACTGACTACAAGCTTCCCGTGCTCCGGCGTCTGAGTGCTGACGAGGTGGTGCCCGGCATGACCATCGCCGGGAAGGTCGGTGACCTCATCGTGATTGGAAAAGCTGACCACTGTCTCGGTACTGGTATCTGGTACACCGAGGACGGCTTTCTACTCGGGTACGGCAAAGGCCACTACGACTTGCTAGCGGAGGCACCGCCCATTACACTCCCGCAAGAAATGGGCGCGGTCATCCGGTACTTCAACGGCGAGTTCACCGAGATCGCTCACCGGGTTACCACGCTCTCCAGGGCCTGGCGTGTAGACGGATTCGAGGAATCCTTTTCTGACGAGGATATCCTTGCCCGCCTGCCCTCCGAGAGCTACGAAATCGCCACATGGACGAAACCCGGCGACCAGAAATGAGCGAACAGGAATTGGAGCCGGATACGCTTTCGGAGACGCATCAAAACTACCATCCGCAGCCAAAGAAGGAGACAGCTCTATGACCAGCGAGGACAACCTGGATCGGCAAATGCTCGCCGGAGACCTCCAGGAAATTGCACAACGGCTGACATCCGCGGCGAACAGGATCAAAGGCATGGTCAAGCAACTGGAAAACGGTGCAGACCCATCCTTCATCGCCCAAGGAGCGCTTGGCGAAGTCATCAACATTGCTCCCAGCGCCGGGCTAACCCGACTCATCAAAAACCAGAACGACTAAGCAGGGAGGCGGGGCAATGAACACGCTGACCCCGGAAGGGTGGCAGACGCCAGATTACATGACCGAAGAAAAGGCATGCGCCTTGCTGGGTACCAGGATGGTCAGTCGCCTCGTCCTAATCGGATGCCTGAAAAGGGTGAGCACACTCGAAGGGCCAGCCGTGACCTTGACAGAGAAAGGGCGGGCAGCGCTATGACTTCGCAGCTCCACGTCTCCAAGCGAGCCAAAAGTTCCCTACGGCACTAGCAAGGGTGAAGAGCATCGCCAGAGCAGTCAGCCAGTTCCCGAACGCCAAGGAAACAACACCGATAACGATCGACCCGACAATCACGATAGGCCAGAAAATCTTCTGCCAAGTAGCCATACCCGTAATCCTACCCAGAGAAAAGAAACCCAATGACGACCGAGCGGCTACCGTTCCCGATTCGCAGCGACCTTCTGGGCGACACCAGCGAACGTTGTCCCGGCTGCGGCCGCTACCAGCGCAGCGAATGTCCACCAATTCGGCTCGCTAGCAAAAAGCCCAAGAACGGCAACCGCCAGAGCGATTGCGGCAATACCGAAAAGGGTTGCGGGCTTGCCGAAGAATTCAAACATACGCAAAGGATACCCGAGATGACCGCTACCGAGCCGTTGGCCCAGTACCAAGCCCTAGCCGACCAAGCCACTAGTGGGCCGTGGTCATTCCTGCCCTTAGTGAATGGGATGCCTGCCCGGACGGTAAAAGCCCGGCCAGGATTCGGGACACCCACGGTCGCCTCGGTGCAAGCCGAGCCAGACGGGGCATTCATCACCGCGTCACGGTCACTTGGCCCAGCAATGGCTGCCGCACTCCAAGAAATTCTCTCGCTCAACGAACCCATCTGCACGAGCTTTACCGAGGTTGACCCCGTAGAGGCTTTCGCCAAGGGCTATAGCCGGGCGCTCCAAGACATCCATTACCTAGTCTTTGACCACCTGGAGGGCTAATGAGCACCGGGCAAGCCCAGAAGCGCCTCTTGAGAAGTGACGCACGCAAAAGGCAAGTTCAGCTCGAAAGCCTGTCTCGCCGCGAAGTGATCCTTGATGAAAACGGCCATGCCTGGCAATCCGACGGATACGGACTCTGGTACCGCGCTTACGACGGAGACGGAATCTCATCCTACGAACTGGCCCAACTGTCAGGCCCATCCAAAGTACTGGAGGGCAAATGAGCGAGACTGACCCGCTACGGGATGTACTCCAAGAACAAGCAGACCTAACTCCCATTGTGAAACCAAAATGGCACTACGATGTTCAGGCATGAAGCAAAAACGCGTTTCCGAGAAAAGACAACAAGCTGCGCGCGAAGTTGCCAAATGGCGCGCCTACGTTTTAGAAACCATGCAAAAAGATTGGGAACAACTCCGTGCAGAACTCGCATCTGCACCCCAGCCTGCCCCAGATCATATGATCGCGCGGGCCCGCGAACTACAAGGCAGAATCCTCGGGACTTACAGCCCCACCAAAGACCGACCCAAGGACCTGCCAGCTGACCAAGCGGAAACACGTCAAGCAATCCTGAACGAGTTGCAACCCTATCTCACCCCTACGCAAGCCCCGACTGTCGGCGCGATCAGCCGCGGCATTAGGAGGCTTGGCGGCTCACCTAAAGAACCCAGAAAGAAACGATTCTTCTGACCCAGCCCGACCAAGGAGACCCATGGACCTCAGCCAAGCTGTGCACGAACTCACCCGTCCACACAAAACCACCATCACCCGTGACAGCGGCGCCCGTGAATATGTCAGCGAGGATTCACTTTTGGACCAGCTCCGCGGTGAAATCTCCTCATCCGGCAACCGGTCCGGCGTCGGCGCGAATCGTTACAAAGTCCCTCTCGCACTCGACGTCTTGGACCTTTACCAGTCGATCGCCCGGACAGCCCAAGACCTCAAAGCGGCTGAAGCTCCACACGCCAAGACCACCGGAACCATCGAATCAATCATCCAAGCATGGGCAGCGGCCACCACCCGCAACGAAGCAGCGGAACGCATCGTCTCGAAATGGTGCGAACAGATACACGCACTAATCAACCCGCCCAAGAAAATCGAAATCAACGCACCATGCCCACAATGCGGCAACCGGCACACCATGAACGAGGCTGGTGACATCAACCTCGCCCTCGTCGCAACCAACGGCGTTGTCCGCTGTTCAGCCTGCCTCACCGAATGGACCGGCGCCCAGCTCTGGAACCTCCGCGACGCCATCAGCTACAGCCACGCAAGTTGACGACACGAACAAAATTACGTGCTTGTAATTCACTGATCGAACACTTAAACTAGAAGTACCTAGAATAGCTATCGAAAAATCCAGGCCGCTCCCCACAGAGCGGCCTTTGTTGTACCCGCGTCGCGTCGGTCAACGCGGCAAGTCCTACACCCTGGATACCTCCTACGTTCAGGGCGTGGAAGGCCCGGCTACCGCATCAGGCAAACCGGCAGCACAACCAGCTGCACACACTTCCTCCGAGAGCAGGCGCAAACATGGCCACGGTCAAAGACCTCACCTTCGACCTCGTTGCGCGTCGCGAAGGCAGCGACATCAATCTCGGAGCGCTGACCTTCGAGATTCAGGCAGTCCCGGGAGACTCACCGGGCGAGATTCTTCTCACTACCCAGAAGGACTGAAATGTCAGATACCACCAAATCCGCATTGGATGATGCGATCGCTGCACATTTGGATGACGAGAACGAAGGCATCCTCATGACTGGGTACGTCCTTCACGTCTCCGGCATCCGCCCCGACGCCCCAAACACGACCCACACCGTCTACACCGACGAGTACATGACCGGACAAAGCTTCCACATCAGCCTGGGCCTAGCGCACGCGCTCCTCGGATGCCTCACCATCCAAGACGAGTAACACCAAGAGGGCTCGAAACAGACGCAAGGAGCCACCCACCATGCCCAACTGGTCCGGCTCCACCCGCAAAGCCACACTCCCGCCAGACTGGCAGCAACGCCGACAAGCAGTCTTCAAACGCGACGGATACCAATGCACGCACATCCGCCACGACACCGGCCAACGCTGCACACAACCAGCCACAGACTGCGACCACACCGGAGACAGACAAGACCACCGACTCCAATCACTCACCTCACTGTGTAGCTACCATCACCAAGGCAAGTCCTCCAGCCAAGGCGGCAAAGCAAACAAACCCATCAAAGAAACACGCCCACAAGAACAACACCCCGGACTCAACGCATAACCATTCAACAAATGCATGAATATACACACCCGGGCCACCACCTCCCCCGCCACCCACGAACGGAATCCCGCAAGCGTTCTGCCGTTCGCTGTGCGTACGGGTCTGGAGGCATTGAAATGACTTCAGCCGGCGGTTCAACTTGCATAACTATTCACGCGTCCCTCCAGTCATTGGTTGGGCGGCCGTCCGTCACGGATCGAGGTACAGAACATGGCTGGTGCTGGTCCTGCCCCGTCTGAGAATCCTGCGCGCAGGAACAAGGCACCTGAGCGTACGAAGCTCAAAGCAGATGGGGCCCTTCGAGGTTTCGCACTCCCCTCTGGTGTGCTGGGTACTGATAAGGATGGTGAGGAGTGGGCTTGGCATCCGATGACGGTGCAGTGGTGGGACGGTTGGCGTAAGTCTCCGCAGTCTACGAGGATGCTTTCCGAACCGGATTGGCATTTCCTACTCGATACAGCGTTGATGCATCACACGATGTGGTCTGCCGGCAGGTGGGAGTACGCTTCCGAGATTCGTTTGCGGGTCGCAAAGTTTGGTGCCACCCCGGAGGACAGGCTGCGGTTGCGTCAGGAAATTGATGTCCCAAATCCTGAGGTTGGTTCTGCGCCGGGCTCCGCGGGCGCGTCGGTTTCGAGCCTGGAAGCTCGGCGTAAACGGATTTCGGGGTAGGCCATGACGCGTCAGCTTTTGCGGCCGCCGGATGCTGACAGGGAACGTTCACTGGGTTGGCTGGCGTTGTGGTGGATTGAGACGCTTGTCGTTCACGGTCCTGGCGATGTTCAGGGCGAACCGGTGCGCCACGGCGACGAATATTCGGGCTTCATTGTTGATAGCTATGCACTCGACCCGAAAGGGCGCCGGCTAGTCGATTCTGCGTTCTTTTCGCGCCCGAAGGGTTGCAACAAGTCCGGGTTGGCTGCCGAGCTAGCCCTTTTCGAGGCTTTGGGCCCTTGCAGGTTTTCCGGTTGGGCTCAGGGCGGTGAAACGTTCGAATATTTGGGCCATGTTTACACTTATGCGCCAGGTGAGCCGATGGGCCGGGCGGTCAAGACCCCGTTCGTTCGCATCATGGCGACTGAGGAAACGCAGACCGGCAACGTCTACGACACGATTTACTTCAACCTGGATTCTGGCCCGCTGTCAGAGTTGAAAGCTTACGGTTTGGATGCCGGACTGACTCGCATCCTGTTGCCTTTCGGCGGCGAGATCACCCCGTCGACGGCTGGTTCGGCTTCGAAGGACGGCGGCAAGGAAACGTTCGTCGTTTTCGATGAGTCTCACTTGTACGCGACGAAGATGCTTCGCCAAATGTATAAGACGGTCACCAGGAATTTGGTCAAGCGCAAACGGATCGCCGAGACATGGTTCATCGAGACCACGACAATGTATTTGCCTGGTGAAGAGTCCGTAGCGGAAGAGACGTTCAAGTACGCGCAGGCAGTCAACGAAGGCAAAGCACGTGGCCGTATGCGCATGGTTTACGATCACCGCTGGTCTGACCTGAAAGATCTCTCCAACTTGAAAAATTTGGAAGAGGCAGTCAACGACGCCTACGGCGAAGCCATGGACTGGAACGACTTGCAGGGCGTTATTGATGACATTTTCGACCCGCGTCGGACGCCTGAAGAGTCTCGTCGCTACTTTTTGAATGCGCTGACTGAGGCGCACAACGCCTGGGTTACCCCTGCCGAAATGGCTTCTGTTACTGATGGGATGCCTGGCGAGGGCATATCCACTGTGTCTGAGGGCGAAATGATCACCCTCGGCTTTGACGGTTCAATCAACGACGATGCGACTGCCCTTGTCGGTTGCCGCGTCTCTGACGGGTATCTGTTCGAGGTCCGTATCGAGGAGATACCTGACGGCCCCGAATCGGACAGTTGGGCGGTTGACACCGTGGCTTTCGACGCCGCTGTTTCTGACATGTTCGCCCGGTACAACGTGGTCGGGTTCTTTGCCGACCCGCCGCACTGGCAAGACTACATCGACGCCTGGGAGAAAGAGTTTGGTGACCAGCTACGGGTGAAGTCCAACAACGCGCAGGCTTCGATGATCCGGTGGTGGACGAAAAACGACAGCCCGATGGCACTGGCCTTGCAACGACTCAACCAGCACATTCGCATGGGCACCGTGAAAATGTCCGCAAACCCTCAACTGGTCCGCCATTTCGTCAATGCCCGCCGCTGGGGTCGCCGCGGCGGCATCGTGATCGGCAAAGAAGGCAAGCATTCACCCAAGAAGATGGACGCCGCCATGGCCGCGGCCCTGGCCTTCGAGGCTCGCGCCCAGTTTCTGAAACTCAAAGAGCCCGAACAACCCGATACTTTCGTACCGATCCGCGTTCGTTAGGAGGCATTTTGCTTGACCTGACAACCGTGACCGGCAGTGATGATTGGTGGCTGATGCGCCTTGCCGCGAACCTGGGCAACGGGTTCGGCCGTTTGGGCAAACTAGCTTCCTACCGTGACGGTTCAGTTGCTGTGCCGGACGGCGCCTCCATGCAGATGCGCGAAGCTTACATCCGGTTCGTTTCGATGGCCCGACTGAACTTCGCTGAACCGATTTGTGAGGCGGTAACCTCCCGGCAGCAACCGACCGGTTTCCGGACCGGCGCCCCAGATGACGAACTCGGCGACAACGTGGCCATGGGCGTTTGGCGGAACTCGCAAATGGAAATCCTCGCCGACGACGTTTTCGATGAAGTGTCCACGTTTGGCCGATCCTATGCGCTCACCTCCAAGGACGGTTTTAGGCCGCTTTCGGCATGGAACACGCTCACCGAAGCCTCAGCTGCGAATGAGCTTGTGCCTGGCGTCGGGATCACTGTCGGATTCGACCCGGTGCAACAGCACGACATCATCATCCTGTACAGGGACGGCTACTCCCGTCGGGCCGTGCGTGCCGCCACCGTTACGTCCATCCCGAACAACGGCACCACCTGGTACCCGGGGCGGTCTTGGGAATGGATCGAAGACCCACAACCGATCCCAAACTTGGGTGAGGGCATCCCGATCGTGCCATTTACGGCACGCAAGGGCATCGGGCAGTTCGAACGCCACACCGACGCGTTGGACCGGATCAACCACACAGTGTTGCAGCGACTGACGATCACCGCGATGCAAGCCTTCCGGCAACGAGCCCTCAGCGGCAACCTGCCCCGCGAATATCCGCCCGGGCACCCGCTCGCCGGGCAGCCTGTGAACTATGACGAGATGTTCTCCGCCGGCCCGGCAGCCCTCTGGTTGCTGCCACCGGATTCGAAGGTTTGGGAATCCTCCACCACAGATGTCACACCGATTCTTACCGCAGTGGAGAAAGATCTGAAGCATATCGCTTCAGTGACCAGTACCCCGCTCTATATTTTGTCGCCGGATGCTTCCACGGGTTCCGCCGAAGGCGCCTCACTGGCAAGGGAAGCACTCAATGCCAAAGTGACGAAGCTGAATCGTCGTATGAGCGCATCCTTCGAACGCATGATGGGCCTCCATTTCCGGATGAATGGCGACAGCGTGCGGGCTGACATTTCGCAGATCGAAACCATCTGGGAGGCCCCAGGAAAGGCCTCGATCAGTGAACAGTCTTTGGCCGCCTCTCAGGCCAAAGGCTCGATGTCACGAAAAATGATCCAGGAACGGATCTACAACCTGACCCCGGCCGAAATGCAACGCGACGCCCAGTACACATTGGAGGAAGCCCTCCTCGCCACGACCGAGGTGAACCAGGATGGTTAGCGAAAGCCTATTCGCCAGGCTGTCTAGGCAACACACCGTGCAACGGGCAGCCATCCAGAGCAGGCTGCTCAGCCAGCTTCTCACGCTCTGGTCCAGGCCGATCTACAACGACCCACCAACGGTGGCCTCATACGCGGCCCGGAGTGCAACCCTGGTTGGGGCCGCATTGACAGCGGTCAGCAAGTCGCAGAGCGCCTACCTTTCACTCGTCCTCGGCGCAATGGGCTTACCCGCTCGGCAGCCACGAACAGCGACCGTTTATCCGCGTTCGGGTACGACGGTCTTGGACGTCTACCGGCGCCCCGAACAACAGGTGCGTTGGGAATTGTCTCAGGGCCGCAGTTCCGAAGCAGCTGTGAACGCAGCGATTCGACGGGTGACAGCTCTCGCCACCGATGACGTCTCGGCAGCGGCGAGAGACCAAACAAAAGCGACTTTGAGCGCCCAACCGAAAGTCGTCGGCTACCGGCGGATGATTCACCCTGAACTGTCCAAAACCGGTTCGTGTGGTTTGTGCGTGGTGGCGTCCACCAACTTCTACACCGTCAAAGACTTGATGCCGTTGCACACTTTATGCAAGTGCGGGGTCATGCCGATCACGAAAGGCTTGGACCCGGGACTGAAACTCAACGCCGACGATCTCCAAAAGTTCTACGACGCCGCAGGCTCAACCGCTGCGGAGGACCTTGTTAGGACCAGAGTGGTTGTCCACGAAAACGGCGAGCTCGGCCCCATATTACGCAGGGAAGGCGACTCGTTCCGCACGCCGGCCATGGCAGGTTCCGAGCCGTACACGGCCCCGACGGTTGAGGATGACAAAAACTCAGCCCGGGCCATGATCAACGCAGCCCAGGCAACCATCGAAGAGCTTCAGTCCAGGCTCGCTGCGGGCGAAACATTCACGGAGACGCGGATGGGTAACCGCTCGGTCAGAGTCGATAACCGTCAAGGGGTCGCCTTCAACCAAGCCTTGATCGAACGGCAGAAGCAAAAGCTTGCCGCCTAATTTCGCGCTGCGTCACGCAACGCATTTCTACAGTCATGGAGAAAACATGGACACCAAAGCCGCCAACACCGTCGAGACGGCAGCAGCTCTGACGGCTGCCGTTGAACCAGGTGTTGTTACCAGCACGGCCAGTGAGCATTACGACAACGAGCTGGGCTTCCCCGCTAACACCCCTTTGGCCGAGATGGACGCGACGCAACGGGAAGCCTACTGGCGTTTTCATGCCAAGAAGCACGAAAAAACTGCGAAAAGCCGCGGCGACTATGACGCGTTGAAAGCCGAGCTTCAGTCCGTGAAAGACCAGGCCAAAACGGACGAGGAACGTCTCCTCGAAGACGCCCGCCGCGAAGGAGAAAAGACCGGCTCTCACCGGTTTTTGAAGGCGGCGATCCGCGGGGAGATTCGCGCCAACGCACCACATCTCCCGGCGACAGACATCGACTCGTTGGTCGAAATCATCGCACCAGAAGCGCTCCTGGATTCGGCCGGCAACATCGACGCCGCGAAAATCCAGAACATCATCGAATCGTTGGTACCAAAACCGGCGCCAGCCGCTGCGAACCAACAGCCGAAAGATTCCTACACCAGCACTGTTGACAGTTTCCGCCACGGAGGTTCAGCAGCTGGCTCCATTGCCGCTCTCAAGCAGCAGTACAAAGAACAAAACCTCAAAACAAAGGAGTAAGATCGTGGATTTCTCGATCAAAACAACCGTTGTTGGTGGCGGAGACTACCGGTGGTTGGGCAGCAAACACGCCCGCGATACCGCCGATTCGTGCACCATCGACGTGAGCTTGCTGACCGCAAAAACCCACTACGACGCCAACGGTGTCGTCCCTTCCGGGCTCCCCTTGGGTAAGGTCACCGTTTCGAAAAAGTACGGACCGTTCGACCCGGCAGCAACCGATGGGCGTGAAGTCCTTGAAGGTTTCCTACTGGAACCGGTGCAGCTCGAAGCCAACTTCAACGGTCTTGCGACTGCGAACGCGGCCGGCGCTTTGCTGCGGCACGCCATCATCAACACCGCATTCGTGCCAACCGCCCCTGCCCTGTCCGGTGAAACCAAAACCACCGGCGATTTCGTTTTCGTGAAGTGAGGCTGAGATGACTATCAATCAGGATTTCCGCACCGCCGTCCAGCTGACAGCCACCGCACGCGCCGCATCCGAAAACCTCTCAGGGGGCTTGTTCCTGGAACAGTATCTTCCGTCAAGGGAGAATGCGACGCTGAGCTACGAGCTTGCAGACACTTCGCAGGCCCAAATCGACTCCGCAGAATTCCGGGCCTTCGACACTGAAGCACCTTACGGTCGCACGGTCGGCAACCTCACCAAATCCGGTAAGCTGCCCCCGATCTCGAAGAAGCTGCCGGTCAGTGAACTTTCCCAGCTGCGGATGATGGGCCAGGCGGACGCGCTCGGTGTCTCGTTGGAACGCTACGCCGCCCAGCTCGGGCAAGAAGTTGCAGTTCGTTTGGAACTGGCACGGGGCGAGGCCATCGAAAAGGGCAAGCTGACGCTCAATGAGAACGGGCTCCAGTTCACCATCGATTACGGTCGCCGCCCAGACCACACCGCGGCTGCTGCGGTGAAGTGGGATCAGGAAACCGCCAAGCCTTTGGATGACATCCTGAACTGGGTTCAGGCTTACACGGCGAACACTGGAACGGCTCCGGAGAACTTGCTGATTTCACGCCGGACTTTGTCGTATCTGTCGAAGAACAAGGACTTGATCCAGGCAGCGGTTGGCAACAGCAATGCGCCGTCACGGGTCAGCTTCAACGACGTTATTTCTACGCTCGCCTCCTACGGGATCGGGCAGACGATCGTCTTCGACAAAGCCTACGGCGGCAAGCGTGTGGTCGCGGATAATGTGGCCGTCTTCCTGCCAACTCCCGGGGGTGCCACGGTGCTCGGAGGTGTTTTAGGCACCACCGACTACGGCATTCCTGCCGAGGCATTGAAACCGTCTTACGGCATCCCGGCCAGTGAGCAGGCAGGTATTTTCTGTGGCTCCTTCGAACGGACCGACCCTGAAGGTCTCGACGTCCTGGCGTCAGCAATCGCGCTCCCTGTTTTGCAAAACGCGAACGCATCCTTTGCTGCGACGGTGCTGTGATGGCTAAAAATCTCAAAGCCACCGTGTACTTGCAATCGTCTAAAGGCGTTGTCGCGTTCGGGCCCGGCGACGTTGTTCCGGGCTGGGCTCACAAGCTCATCACCAACCCGGACGTTTGGGACGGGCCCGCTGACGAAAACGATGCCGGCACCCCGCCGGCAGGCCAAGAAACGGTCCTCGCTGAACCGGTCCCGCAGTCGGTCTCCCCTGAAACGGGCGAACCCGAAGCCTAGAAATCGTTGAGGTGTGACTCATGGATATCACCATCAAAGACATCGCCGACGGTTTCGAAGACGACATCAACGATTTTCCGGCTGGCTTCGTTCAGAAGAAGCTCACACAGGCACTGGCTCTCATTGAGAAAAAGTGTCCGGGCGCCATGTCCCGAGTCGATTCCGGAAAGTTGGACAAAGATTTGTTCCTGATGGTCCTGGAGAACATGGTTTTTCGTGTTCTCCGGGCACCTGAAGGGTTCAAAAGCGAATCCGAGGGCAACTACTCCTATGACCGATTCCCGACAGCAGCATCAGCCGACCTGTGGATAACCGATAAGGAACTGGAAATCCTCGGCTGCCCCGGCAAAACCATGTTCTCCTACGGCACCGCGGGCTTGGGCCTCGACCGTGGCTGGGGGAACTGATGCTCCTGGACCGTGGCCGGCACAAAGTGTTGGTCATCCCCCAGGTTGGGAAGAAGGACAGCGCGAACGCCTGGGGCTGGACCGACCTTCCCGCAGTTGAGGTCAAAGGCTTGCACATCGAAAAGGTCAGCACCGATGAAACAACCGCGCTCAACAGCCAAGTCGCCACCGTGTACCGGGTGATCGGTCGCGGCCCCTGGCCGGGCGGGGTGAAATCCATTGTCCAGTGGATGGGCCGTGACTGGGACCAGCTCGGCGAGGCCATGGTTTACGGCAACGGCAGGCGCACCCAACATTTTGACGTTCTCATTCAGGCGCGCAAAGCCAAGGGGGTGTGACCGTGGCTAACGTTTATCGAGGCCTGGGTACGCAGGTGGCGAAAATGCCTGAACTGCAACCGTCTTTGGACGCTGCAGCGTTGAAAGTCCTGGCACTGGTCACCGCCCAGGCGGGCCAACACGCCAAAACCGGTGACTATGTTCGCGGCCTGAAAATTGAGAACGTCCGCGGAAAGAAAGGCGTCCGGGACCGCCTGGTGGTCGCCACCGACCCGAACTCGATCAGCATCGAACTCGGTCACCTCACCCGGCCATTGGGTGAAGGCGTGGCCGGCCCGCGCCGGTGGGTGCCCGGCTTGCGAATCATGGGCACCGCTTTGACCCGGCTACCGAAGGCTGACCGTTGAACCGGGTCACCGTCGATGCCGAAGTTCTTTTCGTCCGTCTCCTCGAACAGGCACTACCTGGTGCTTCTGTGCAGGCTTCTGCGGACGTGGGAGACATCGACGCACTGCCGCTGGTGATAGTCACCGCCGGCAACGGTGCCATGGTCTCCAACGGCGCCGCAGGACTGGCCTGGGAATGGCAGATCGACGTTTCGATCATCTGTGACGGCGATTCAGAACGTTCTTCCCGCGACAACGCCTCGGCCCTGGCCGACCGAACATACGCGGCAATGCACGGCTTCCACGACAGCGGAGCATCAATCCCGGGCATCGGTGCCGTCACCTACATGGAGGATGTGTCGATGCCTTCCCGCACCACAACAACGGTGCTCAACGCCGGCGGCCTATCCCAATACGACGGCACTTTCAGCGCCATCGTGCGCCACAGCAACTAAACAACCATTCACTTTTGGAGGAATCATGGGCTTGAACGCCGCCGCCACCATCATCCCCGGTAAAGGCACCGTTTTCCTTGCCGAACCGGGAACCGCTTTTCCCGACTATTTGACTCTTGACCCGCTCAAACCACCGACCGGGTGGGACACCTTGGGGCACACGTCCCGTGACAACAACGTTGCCCTGTCCAAGGACGGCGGGGATGCGACCGTGAACGGTTCGTGGTGGGCTGAGGCGCTTCGAACAACCTATGCGTCCACGAACTGGTCGCTGACTGCGAACTCGTTGCAAATCGACAAAACCACGCTAGCGACCGCGTTCGGCGGCGGAGTACTAGACGATGCTGAGGGCTCCTACAGCGTCAGGCAGATCGTGCCCCAAGCCAAAGCGGTCATGGTCCTCATGATTGATGGCACCGGGCGTATGGCCTTCGGCGTCCCCAACACCACAGTCTCGATCGGTGAAGCACCGTCGATCGATCCGACAAAGTTTTTCGAAGTGCAGTTGTCCTTCCAAATCCTGGACGACCCCACAACAGGGGAAAAGTTCCGCATCTTCCACCCGGCTTTGAAAATGGCTGCCGCACCTGCCGGCTCTGGTGCGGCAGCCTCTGGAGGCAACTAATGACCGCCCCGCGCAAACCGCAAGACCACCAGAGCAAAGCCCCGGTCGAAGATTTCGAATCCACACCTGGCTGGCAGTTCCTCAAGCCGGTCAGCGAAGTTGACGGCTTCGATCAGACCGAGCTCATCGGCTGGCTTGACGATCTTGGCCTGATTAGTGACGATGCTGCGACCGTCCACCCGAACCTGCGAGAAGTCGCGAACTTCGGGCGGTTCCTGCGTGATCGTTTCGCCAAAGACCCCGAAGGTCTGACCGAGTTCACCAAGGGCCGTGACGGTTACCAGCGTGTCATCACCTTGGCGATGAATTACGGGGTCTATGTGGGAAAACTCGAAGGCTCCGGGAGCAACTAGCGGCTGATCCTGAGATCGTTTCAGATCTTCTGGCGCTTTACTGCTTTGACGTGAACGACGTTTACGCCGGCAATAAGCGCCTCAGTTCGTTGCTCATCTTGACGGAGCGCCTGTACGCCGAACCGGCTTCACATTATCGGGCGAAAATCCTTGGCGGCCCCCACTTCATTGGCTGGGGGCCGGACACCTACAAGTCAGCCGAAATAGTTGATGCGGTCAACTTCGCGGCAGTAGCAATTGTCCAAGCTTTGACGCAGAAACGGGTGGACGTGCCGCCCCCTGCTTGGCGGCCGCAGCACCAAGCACCGCCGACACCGTCGATTGCCGAGTTCGACGCAGCATCACTGGCTCAAGCCTTGGGCCAGTCCTAACCGAAATGAGGCCAGCCGTGGTGACAAGAAGCGCTGGCAGGGTCTCCATCCGGGTACTGCCCGACACCCGCGGGCTTAGGGACGATCTGCTCAAAGCTTTGCGCCGGATCGAAGCCTCCATGACGTTGAAAGTCACGACGGAGCCGGTCATCGACAACACGGCCTTGTTGAAGGTCAAACGGCAGATCGAAGACATCTCCCCCGAGGTCAAGGTCGATGTTGATGCGGGGAGTGCGTCAGCGCGCATGGCTTTGTTGGCACGCACCCGGCAGTCGACCATCAAAGTTGATCTTGATCGGGCGTCCTTCTCAGCCGCGGCGACCGCGTTGGCCCGACTTTCCGGGGCCCGCGTCCTGTCCAATGGCATCCAAAACGTTCGACAGTCGTTGGAGAATTTTGACCAGCTCGCCCTAACCATCGGGAAAGTTGTCACCCTGGGCGCCGCCTTGTCCTCGGTGCTTCTGGCGGCCTCTTCGAGCGCTGTTCTGCTCGGCGGCGGCCTTGTTCAGGCGCTCGGTGCCGGGGTGGCTTTGCCCGGCATTTTGACTGGCATGGCTGTCGGTGCCGGTGTGATGATCGCTGCACTTAAAGACACCAAAACGGTTTTGGCAGATCTGGGCCCGGCGTTCAAGCGAATGCAGGACTCGATCAGCACCAAGTTCTGGGCCGAAGCGGCAGCCCCTATCCGTTCCCTGGCTTCCTCTGTCCTGCCCTCACTGCGTCAAGGGTTCGATGAGGTAGCCACGGCCCAGGGGCGGTTCTTTGCCGAAGCGGCGAACCAGCTCAAAAACAATTTGACGCCGGCAGTTCTTGGAACACAGTTCAGTTTCCTCACCGAATCAATCAACATCGCTAAAGGCGCGCTTGCGCCACTAGTCTCAGCGATGACCACTCTCGGAACAGTGGGCGGGGCGTATCTGCCCCGCCTAGCGCAATGGTTTACGAACCTCTCTGCACGCTTTGGTGACTACATCCAGGCCCAGGCCGCAAGTGGTGGGTTGAAAGCTTTCGTGGAGAACGGCATCACCGCACTGTCGCAACTCAAAACCGTCATCGTCAGCGTCGGGGGCATCCTCGGTGGACTTTTCGCTGGTGCGCAAGCCGGTGGCGGCGCCGGTTTGGGGTCATTGGCTTCAGGTTTGCAGAAGGTCGCTGACGTGGCGAATAGCCCGGCGTTTGTGAATGGTTTGGCTACGATTTTCCGAGGCGCGAACGCCGGTGCCGCAGCGCTGTTCTCCGCGTTGGCGCCCATCGGTAACCTCCTGGTGTATTTGGGTCCGACAATCTCCAACGTTCTCTCAACCGTCGGATCCACGCTTGGCCAGTTGGCCGCAGCCATTGCATCGGCCCTGGCGTCTCCAGCTTTCGCCGCAGGACTTACCGGCCTTGTTTCCGGTGTCCGGGCAGCGATCACCGGTTTGTTGCCCGCGTTGGGGCCGATCAGCAACGCGTTGGGTGCGTTGGGTGCTTTGGCCGGGTCTTTGCTGTCTATCATCGGCCCGGTGGCTGGCCAATTGTTGGCAGCGTTCGCTCCGGTTGTGACGATTCTGGCAGGGGCGCTGTCTCCAGTACTTCAAGCACTCAGCACGACGGTGCTTCCCATCCTGGGTCAGGCGTTCGCGCTGGTAGGTACTTTCATTGCACAGGCCTTGGCGGCATTGTCTCCGCTGTTGATGATGCTCGCGACCTCATTGGTTCCCGTGCTGAAGAACGTTGGAAGTCAGATACTTCCGGTAGTTGGTTCGATGCTGGCCGCTATGCTGCCCGTTTTTGGGCAACTTGTGGCTGCGCTCTCACCCGTAATCGCGAGCCTGGTCGGCCAACTGGCGCCGATCATCTCTGAACTGGTGAGCACCCTATTGCCGCCATTTACACAGGTTTTCATGGCAGTTGTTCCGGTCTTGCAGGCTGTTATCGCTGCCATCGCACCGCTAGTAGCTGTTTTCGCCTCGGCGCTGTTGCCGATCATCCAGGCTTTGATGCCGGTAGTACAGACAGTTTTTGGTGCCATCGCGAACATCATCACCGCGATCATGCCGGTCATCCAAGGCGTCATCCAAGTTGTGACTGGTGCCATTTCCGGCAACTGGTCGATGGTTTGGACCGGCATCGGAAACATTTTCTCCGGGATCTGGAACACCATCGGCGCTGTCGTCACTGGCGTCATCAGCACCATCGCCTCGGTGATCAGGGGCGGGCTTGACCTGATCTACAGTTTCGTCAGCCGCACCCTAGGCAACATCGGTGGCTTCTTCGCTGATACGTGGCGGAACATCCTCGGCGGCGTCGGGAACTTTGTTGCCGGGTTCATCGGGTTTTTCAATGATCTACCGGTGAAACTTGGCATCGCCTTGGCGAAGGCAGGCAGCTGGCTTTTCGATATTGGTCGGAACATCGTCCAAGGGCTGATCGACGGAGCCGGTTCTTTGCTGAAAAATCTTGGAAACTTCTTCCTCGACTTGGTGCCGGAATTCATCAGGGGACCTTTCAAACAGGCGTTGGGTATCGCCTCGCCGTCGAAAGTGTTCCGTGGCTACGGCGTGAACATCGGTGAAGGCCTCGTCTTGGGCGTCGAAGACATGGAAAGCAAAATCGCCAGCACCATGACCGGGCTGGTCACCGTGCCAGCGCTTCCGGACATGTCTCCAGACGTCCGAGGCGTAGGTACCGGTGGGAGCGGCGGGGTGAACCTGAATCTCACGCTCAACCCGCAACCGGGCATGTCCGATGTGACCATTGGTCAGGCGGCGGCCAGGGAGCTGATCAACGCGTTCGGAGGCCTCACTTGATTCCTTCCCATGTGTTGTTAGCTCCAGAAAAGGTGCATTTCAGTCTGCTGGACCGAATCTATAACCGTCCAAACACAAATGTCGAAATCGTTTTGGACAAGGACGGGTTGCTTGGTTGGAAAGGCTCCCCCAGCATGCGCCGGGAAACTATTCCGCGGCTGGGCTTCCCGGGTAGTTTCTCTGTCAACGGTGTGAAAGATGAGCGGCTGATCTCCGTAGCAGCCACCGCCTACTGCGACAACGAACTGACTGCGGATGACCTTGAGGACGAACTGGCGGCGATCCTCGCCGACGGCACTGAGGGTGTACTCACCGTCACGGAAGGTCGGAAAGCCCCACGGTGGGTGAGCGCCTGGCTAGCAACCGAGATCAGGGTCTCCCGCCCAAGCCTGACCATGGTGCGATTCTCCTACCAAGTGGTTGCACCGAACCCGCGAAAGTTCGGCGCAACACTGGCAGGGGCTACCGAGCCTTTCAGCAGCGGCGGCGGACTCTACACCATGCCATTGTTCGGGTCTCCCGCCGCTCCGGGCATTTTGGATTTCGGGAACGTCGGTTCCGTGGGGACGGTTTCGATCAAAAACTTGGGCACCGCGGACACCGCACCCAAGTTCACGATCACCGGGTCCATCCCGGAAGGTTTGCAAATCATCCGGCAAGACACCGGCGACGTTCTGCAATACGTCGGCGTCGTTCTCCCAGGTCAGACCCTGCTCATGGACTCCGACAGCGGGTCGGTGACCCTTGACGGTGAGGACCGTGGAGCCCAACTGATCGGTCGAGGATGGTCGCGGGTGTTCGGCGGAAGCACTGCAACGTGGCTTTTCCTGGCACCAAATGCATCCGGCGCCAATCTGACCGTGGAGGTGCCCCCCGCATGGTGGTGAACGGGTTCGAAGTCTTCACGGCCGACACCAAAACAGGCCTGATTAGCGCCTTCCTACCGGTGGCCGGACTCAGTTGGGGCATACGCCTGAATGGCCCCGGAACCGTGTCGGTGAAGATCCCCACGAATGCCAAAGAAGTCGCCCACCTCAACGTGGCTTCTGTGACGGAACGACAGAAACAGTCCCTCGGCGTGGTGTATGAGGGCAAGATCTTGGAATGCGGGCCGATCGTCACCAAAAAGTTCGACCCAGAAACAGGGCTCCTACAAGTTGATGCGGAAGGGCTTTGGTCGCTGCTCCACGACCGGGTGGCACTGAACTGGAAGCAGCTACTCGCAGGTACGAAAATTTCTGAAACCTCGATCGCCTTAACGAGGATGACGCACGGCTCAATCGCTAGGGAACTGGTCCGCTCCTCCATCCAAGACAATCCCCTGGGCAGCCTTCCTATCGTCCTTCCACCCGATATTCCCGGCACAAGGGTGAAAACCTATGACGGCTACGAGGCTCCGGTGCTGGGCGAGGCCCTGACAAACCTAACCCAGGCGAAGAACGGGCCCGACATTCGGTTCCGACCAGAATTCGCACCAAAAGACAACAGATATGTGCAATGGCTCATGGAGGTCGGCACCGAAGAGAAGCCGTACCTTTCCCAGCAAGGCGATCCGTTCTTTTGGGATGGGACGGTCGAAAAGTCCGGGGTCATAGGGTTCGCTGCCGAGGAGACCGGCAAAAACCTCACTACCCGGGCCTATCAGCCCGGTGCCGGTGAGGGACGGGGAAGAAGGTTCGGCCTGGCCCAAGACTTGGGCATGGTCAATGTCGGCTACCCGTGGACGGATAGGGTGTTGGCCGGCATGGACGTGCTCGGTGAAGACCTCCTGAACGAGTACGCAGCCCAATACATCACCGTCAATCGTGGAGCCCTGACCTCTTGGACGGTGACCGTTTCCGCCGAAACCGCGCCACGGCTGGGGACGTACTTGCCGGGCGACTTCGCGCGACTTTTCATCCCACAAGACCATCCGATCATCCCCGGCGGTCTAGCACCTGCCCGGATCATGGCCATTGACGGTGACGGAACTGACCAGGTCAAACTAACCTTCGCCCCAGTGAGGTCAATTTGAGTGAGATACCAAGATCAGTGCCAGAGCCCGACCCGAACCGGCGACTTGCAGCGAAAATCAAAGACCTTGAGGCCCAAATTGCGGCACTGAGGTCTGCCGCTTCATTGCGAAGTGCAACCATCAGCGACGGCGACGGGCTGACCATCCTCGACGCGAACGGCAACCCGGTCGTGCACCTGGGTCCGAGCCTTTACGCCGACCCAACCCAACCCGGCGTCGAGGTCAAGACAAAGGACGGTCGATGGGTTCCCCTGGCTTCCACAGCGGCGGGCGCAAGGTCAGCAACGGACCCAGGTCAGCTTGCCGTAAACGCACCAGTAGGCCAGTCGGTTGGGTGGCTTGACGCCGGTCCAGATGTCACGTTTACCACCTATACCGGGAACATCACAGTCATTTTGACGGCCAATGTCACTCAGGAAGGCTACCGCGCTACCTCTTACGCCTCCTACCGGCTGCTCTCCGGCGGGATCACCCAAAACACTGAGCAAGGCATTGTCGTCGGAAACGTCGTCTCGGCGGGCATGGGCGGACCGAAAAATAGCTTCGCATACTCCCGGAACCACCAAATAGCGCCAGGCACTTACACACTCCGCATGACTTACTTCGGCACTGCCGGAGTCTCCCAACAAAACGGCGGCGATCTGAACGCCACCTACCAGTCCCGCACCATCATCGTGATCCCCAATTAGGAGGCATCATGCCAGTAGAACGTGGCCTCTTCATTCCACAGACGGGAACATCCCCGAACTTTCAGGGCACCAACCCGCTCCAGGCCAGGCTCGCTTTCGCCGGCATGCTCGCAGAAAACTCTTCCGGCAGCCCACGACCGGGCCTTCTCATGCCAACGGCTACGCTCGTCGTCACCGGCACCAGCGACATGTCTTACAACGTGGCCGCAGTGAACGTCGTCACCACCCGTGCTGCAGCGGCTGGCGCTTACGTCTTCTCCACGACGGGTACAACCAACAGGAAGACAACACCAGCGCCAGGGGCAAACTCACGCTACGACATCATCTGGACGAAGCAGAACGACACCCAGTACGGTGACGCGGACAATACTGCAGAAATTTACGTCACCCAGGGCACACCCGCGGCTGCCCCAGTCAAGCCTGCACCCAGTCTGAACGGCAACCCTGTACAGGGTGCACTTGTCCTGGCCGAAGCTCTTGTACAGACTGGTGCCACCGCAACCAACTCTTCCTTAGTCCAAATCAGCCAGGTTTGGCGATACACAGTCCCACGCGGCGCACCTATCCCTGTCCGAAACCTGACAGAACTCAACGAGATAACCCCCGGCCCAGGTGTCATCGTCCAGCGGTTAGACCTGGGTGGGGTGATCGAAGTATGGGATGCAGGTTCCTTCTCGTACAGCAAAGGGAAACAGTTCTCCTGGCTGCGCGCACCCGAAGTCAAATGGGGTTCCACCAAAACGAAAATCGGCGCCCTCGGCTCGGTGCAGGACATCAACAACAACTTCTGTTCCCCCGCTGGGGTCGAATCGGGTTTCAGAATCACCCTTCCCGGGCTCTACAACGTCGAAATGTTCTTAGCCGGCAACAACAAACCAGGAGCCGGTGTCGCCACGCTCTACCGTGACGGGGTCCGCTACACGGAAGCCGGGATCGGTTCGACAGGGTCTTGGTGCGGGATTCTGAGCACCATAATCTACGTCACTGGTACGTCCGATATCAGTGTCGATGGTTCATCAGCGACCGATTGGTTCATGGTCCCGAACTTCCGTATCACCAGGCTCGGCTGATGGGTTGGGGTGAATGGGCCGCCCTGGCCACCATCACGACAGCGGCAGCAGGGGGCGCTATTTTCATCGTCAAAGTCATCATCCCGTACCTGCGGAAAATCGGTCGAGTCATCGACCGCATAGGCGGGGTGGATGCTGACCCCAAAACCGGTCAAGCGCGCATCCCCTCGATCTTCGAAGACCTCGCTGACCTGAAAACCCGCCTTGACGGACAAGACGCCGTGCTCGAAACGATCCGACACGAAGTCGAATACAACAACGGGACATCAATCAAAGACAGCCAAAGGCGTCAAGAAACCGACACCCGCGACCTGAAAAACAGCTTCGATGACCTGAAAAAAGCTTTCGAAGACCACACATCAGCGCCCACAACCACAGTGAACAACAAACAGGGAGGCTGACCAATGACATACACTCTCGAAACCCAATACACGTCCAAGAACTTCACCCCCGCCGCTCAGGTGCCGGCCATCTTCGGAATGCCCCGGACGATCACCGGAATCACAATCCACCACTGGGGCGGTCTGGGTCAGCTCTTTGAAACCGTCCGCCAATGGCTGTGCACCAACAACGTCCCAACCTCGGCGCACTACATCGTCCAAGCAGGGCTAGTGTCCTGCATCGTAGCCCCAGAAAATGCGGCTTGGCATGCCGGCACGGCACGCGGCAACGCCACCACCATCGGCATCGAATGCCGTCCGGAAGCCACAGACGAAGACTACGCCACCGTCGCCGAGCTTATCCGTGACCTACGCGCCACCTACGGCGACCTTCCGCTCTTCAAGCATTCGGACTGGATTCCGACAGCATGCCCTGGGGTATGGGACCTGCCCCGACTCGATGCACTCGCCCGAAACCAACCCCCCACAGAAAAGGACTGGTTCGACATGGCCAACCTCGATGACCTGAAACAAGCAATCCGTGAAACTGACAACGAGAAATTCTCCCGCCAAGGATCCGTAGGCGGTCAAATGTCCAAGCAAGACTTCTTCGCTTGGTTCGACGCGACCATGGCCTCCGCCGTTCGCCAAGCAGCATCAGCCGCAGCGCAAGCAGTCCTCAATACCCCGATCCCCCGTATCGGCGGCGGGACGATCACCTTGGCAACGATGGCCGCCTACTCCGACGCGAACCGGGAAGCGGGACAGCAAGTACAAACTAGCCTTGTCGAGCAGGCTGTGAAGGCGGCGCTGACTGATGGCACGGTGAAAGTCGATGTGTCCGTGACGGGGGGCAAGTAATGCTGACTTTAGCTTTCTGGGCGGCTGCTTTCGAGCGGGCCGTCAAAACCGTCGCCCAGGCTGCGATCGCGCTGATCGGTACCGGCTCGGTCGGCTTCACGGACCTTAACTGGTGGCAGATCGCTTCCGTGTCCGGGGTTGCCGGAATCGTCTCGATCCTGACCTCCCTGGCCTCTGGTGGATTCACTGACGGGACACCCTCCACTGGGACCCTGGAAACCACCGACGGCACCCGCCTGGCCGGACGCCGGGCAAAACGCTAGCCGAGCACCTTCCAAGGAGGTCAAAATGTCACCACCCGGTACCGTGAAAATCGCACTCGCCGCCACCTACCTGGACGGCTCCCCGGCACGTGGGGTTTTGCAGGTGAAGTACGACGGCGGACCCATGAGCGCCGGAAACGTCGGGTCCAAAGGCCCACGCGGGGCCGGGGCTGGTGTCTTCTACGTCACCACCGCGTCCCAGAAATCCCAATTCGTGTGCACACGTTACACCGATGACCCATGGCCGTCCAAACTCCCCGGCAGACCCGCCTAGACCTATGGAGATCGACCTTGCAGGTTGAATGCTCGAGCACTTAGTCGTATAGTGAAAGTTCGCGTAGTCCATGGGGAAGGGGCCGCATGGGGTACTGGAAGAAGCACCCTGTCAAGGAGTTGAACGCTCTCCTCGGCGAGTATCACGAGGCGGGATGGGAGATCATAGACCCGCCCAAATATTACAAAGTCAAGTGCCCCTGTGGGGGTCATATGCGATCCATACATCTCACTCCCAGCAACCCGAACTATGCTAGGGATTGCATCAAATGGCTTTATCGGCAAGATTGCTACACGGGGAAGGTGGTGGCTAGACGATGATTATGCTCACGCACTCAATGGAATTCAAGCTCAGCGGACACAGCGACATGGAATCTGAATTCACACGCTTCGCTGATGCCCTGATCGACCTGGAAGCATCTGTACCCGGGATGCTCGACTCCTCCGTATGGATGGACGCAAAGCAGCGAAAGCTCGGTGTGACCATCACGGTAGAAGATCAAGACCAAGCCCGCGCCGAGTCGCTGGCTTTCTCCTGCATCATGACAGCGGTCCACGTCGCTGGTGGCCGCGCTGTCGAAATTCCCAGCAGCGAACCCGAGCAAATCCCTTGGGAAGAAGTCGCGGCAGCAAGGCAGTCCGAGCTAGTCGGCTAAGAGCACCATACGATTAGCCCCCGCCCCCACCGGGCGGGGGCTAATTTTGTGTCTACCGGTGTACCTTCATGTGCAGGAAGGTACACCCTTCTGGGTTGAGGGCTTTGAGCTGCTCAACAGCATCATCCGGATAGACATCGCGCTCGATTGTCGCGTCGCTGAGGATGCCGTCGGGGTCGCGGAAGGTGCCAATGATTCTCACGATTCCAGCGTATCGTCTTGGTCGCGTTGTGTTTTGCGCTTGCGGGCTAGGTACCGGCGTCGGTTGGCTACGGCCGCATAGGTACGCCCCAGGCTCCTTGCGATGTCTTCGATCTTGAATCTACGGTCCAGCGCCTTTTCGTCTTCGTCGGCAGTCCACGGCTGCCCATGCTCCACCGCGCAGGCCTGGGTGCGCTCCAGCCGCGCGGAGAGAGTGACCGCCGCAGCCTTACGGCAAGCCGGGCAAGGGCATAGCGGGCCGGGTGAGTGCTCCCCTGCTTCCCAAGCGTCGATGGCTCGCTTTCGGGCGTTCTGGTACTCGGCCTGCCTGTAGTCCCGGCGGGCGTTTTTACATAGCTCACACCTGCACCCAGCCTTCCAGCGGGCCGGGATACCGTGCCTTTCCGGCTGCTTCACCTTTCCGCTGAAGCCAGCTTGCCTTAGAAGGACTTCAACCCTTGTGGTTGAGAGTCGCATTTCTTTGGCGATTTGCGGGCCGGTCATCCCGCGCTCTCTCAGCTCGGCGACGCGTGCGAGCTGCTGAGCCGTGCGCGGGCGCTGGTTAGCCATGCTCCGCCCAGTCGAGTATGGCGTCCGGGAATCGGTCAATCACGCGCGCCCCTAAAGCGAGGTACCAGCCCTTCGGTTTCGGCCCAGCAGGTAAATGGATCGGGGTGCCTGCGACGGCAGCCACAAGGAGTCGGGAAACCTCACGGTCGTGGACTTCTCGAAGATCAAGCAGGGCGCGCACCAGCCCTTCACGGGGCGAGAAGCGGCCACGCTCCCAATCACGAACCGCGCTGATCCCTACGCCAAGCTCATCAGCGAGTTCGCTGAGCGTCAGCCCGATCAGCTTCCTTGTCGCAGCGACCTCAGCTGATGACATTTTCAGATCAGACATCTCCACCCCTTCCAGGTGAGAACGTGCCCCACCCTTTAGCGGGTGGGGCACGTTCTTTGCTTTAGCGTGCGTGACGCTCTACGACGGTCCAAAACTCATCGGCGTCAACCTCCGCGACATTCCAGCAACCGGCGATGTCATGAAGGTCGGAAGCGATGGCTTCGACGTTGAAGTCTTCGCGGCTGGCGTCGCCGTTCTCGATGGCGGAGATGACGTATTCTGCGGCGGTTGCGTTGGTGAACATGTGGCCCTCCTGGGCTTCGTAGCTGGGAGCTTCCCTCCCTTGCTGATACAACAATCATAACACACACTTTTTGGGTGTTGCAAGTGTTTCGTTGAAAACTTCCTCCGCCGCCTCAAGTTCGAACACTTGTTCGAACAGTGCTCCCGGTCTTACACTGCGGTTGTGGGGACGAATCGACGCTACGCGGACCATTACGACAAGCTGCACGCCCAACGTGTGGCCGACGCGGCGCGCCGTGAAAGACCCATCGCCATGACTTGGCCGCAGGTGATTTCCAAGGGCGACAAAATCACCTGGATCCCCAGCAGTGAAGAGCGGCCGCACGTGAAAGCCTGGATCAACTTCCCCTCACAGGCCGTCCAGGTCAAAGCCTTCGTCACCGGCTGGTCACCGTGCGCCGTGGAGATCGACTTCTTCCACAAGCCTTCATTCACCCAGTACAAGATCTGGGTATGGGCCAACGCGGTCACCCGCATCACCAAGGACCGATCATGAAGCACCTGCCGCACAGCATTGACGACTACACGCTCCGCAAAAGCGTGGAAACCTTCCGGATCGCTGAGCCCTTCGCGGTCACGGTAGTGCTGCCAATGCCCGACTACACAACCCAGGAAGCCCAAGGAGTCGCCCTGGAGTACGTTCCGGGGCCGTGGGGTGCCGTCAGGGTCGCAATCCCCTGGCCAGACGCCCCAGACGGTGTACTGGACCAGTGGTACGACTCCGACCGAGTGACCACGATCAGGGAGTAAGTTCTGGTAGCCCTATTGGCGGGCTCGCCTCAAGGACAGCTTGGGCGATTGCAGCGGACTTGAACAGCGCATCAGGCAGCAAGTGTCCGTAGGTGTTCGAAGTAGTGACGATTGATTCGTGTCCGAGACGACGTGAGAGCGTGAAGATGTCCATGCCCCCGGCGATCATCCACGATGCATGAGTGTGCCGGATGTCATGAATTCGTGGGCGGTCATTCCCTCGCAAGCCTGCGGCTTCGCATGCCGGGTACCACGCAGTCCTGTACAAGTTGGCTGGACGGATGACTCCACCGCGCTTCAGCGTGAATACGAAGCCACCGTTCGCATTCTCAACCAACGGACGGATAGATTCAGCCGTAGAAGGCGCGATAGATACCGTGCGGCGGCTGCGTCTGGTTTTTGGTGGCCCGATCAGGTAGCCCCCTGAAGCTGAACGCTTCCAGGTTTTGTCCACTTTAACCAACGATGTCGGTTGATCAAGCATGAAGTCTTCTTCTCCGAGTACGGTTGCTTCGTTGAGCCTGAACCCGGTACCAATCAGCAAGTCGAAAAATGGGATGAAACTTGGGTCCATTTGCGCCATGATTGCCGCCCAGATTTCATACGTCATCGGACTCATGCCGTCCGTGACCCGCATATCTTTGGGCAGCCTGACGCCTTTGCATGGATTCGTTACCAAGTGCCCGTCGTGGATTGCGGTCGTGAGCATGGCAGACAGCAGACCTCTTATGTCAGCAATGGTCTTCGGGGATAGTCCACGAGATTCCATCCATCGCATCCATTCGATCACGTCGTCTCGATTGAACCCGGATACCTTTCGATCAGCAATTTCTGAGAAGTACAGGCGAACGTTATCTCGATACTTCTTGAGCGTAAATTTCTCGGTTCCCATGAGCTGTCCGATGTGACGTTCGAATGCCTCCTCGACAGTAGGGCCGGACTCTTTTGACCGAGCAATCTCGGCTTCAATTGCCTTCAGCGAACCCCTATTCGCGTCGAGGCGTCGCTTCCATTCTTCTGCCTCTACGCGACTTGCGTAGGTCATCGACTGGGCTTTGCCATTGAGGTCCGGGTCATACCATCGGACTCGCCACCTTGGGGGCTTCTCGTCGCGATTGATTCTGCTAATTGAGGCCATGCTTCATCGTCTCACCGGGCACCGACAGGATTTTCGGGCACAAAGATCGAAATTTCGGTCACATCTTCGACAAAACGAGCCTCTGACCTGCGGGTTTATGGTGGAGCATAGGAGATTCGAACTCCTGACCTCTTCGATGCGAACGAAGCGCGCTACCAACTGCGCCAATGCCCCGTATGGACCGCTAACGATCCAAGCTCAACTAGCCTACGCCACTGTCAGCATCGGACCAAAATCGCAGGTTACACTGACCGCATGGAGCAACGCCTCACCTGGCACGCTCGCGGTGAACGACATCCCGGCGGCCAAAACCTTCTACCTGAAAAAGCTCGGCTGGCAGGCCAGCTATCAGGACGACACCGTGCTGATGCTCCGGGTGGCGCCCAGCGTGGTGCTCTCCTTTTGGGCGATCGAAGAGTTCATCGAAGAAGTCGGCCCGGTCTCTGCCGGCGACGCCCCGATAACCTTGGCCTACAACTGCCGGACTGAGCACGACGTCGATGCGGTCCTCCGGCGCGCGATGGCAACCGGCGGCACGCGCCTCAAACCGGGCAGCAAGCGCTCCTGGCGCGGCTACTCGGTCTATTTCTCAGACCCCAACGGCTATCGCTGGGAAGTGGCCTGGAACCCTTCGGAAATGGGCGAAGACCTGTTGGATCAGGCCGAGGCAGGGCAAACCAGTCAAAGCCCCTTGGAAGCCGCGCACTGATCCGCACACGCTGACCGGCGCGGACCGCAATGCTCAGGCGCGGCGGCGCTGCAGCACGTCGTCGAGGTTGTTCAGCGCTGCGGCGTTCTTCTCCGTATTGCCTGCGGACTTCTTCGCCGTCGGCTGTGCCACGCCGGCTTCGGCCTTCTTGATCGAGGTCCGGGCTGCGGCCTTGGGCTGCTCCGGAAGGTCCAGAGGCGCCGGAGCGGGCCGTTCGGCCTTGGCTGCCTCGACGTAGCTCGGCTTGGGCACCGCGACCGGCTCCCAGGTGCCATCGTCTTTGACTTTGGCGCCATCGGCCACCGCCAACGCCGCGCTGCGCAATTGCGCCGCAGTCAACGGGGCCGGCGACTCCGGTGCGGCGCTCTGCTGCGCATCGAAAAGTTCCGCGGGCTTCATTTCTGCCGGAACGGTCTTCGACGCCGAGATCACGGTCTGGGTTTCCGGAACTGCGCCCATGGCCTCGCGGAAGGCGCCTTCGACGCGCTGCTTCCGGTCCCGGATGGCCAAGGTCCGCAAAGCCGCAACCGAAGCCACGAGCGCCAGGAATGCCAGCACCGGAACCCAAATCGTCCAGACTCCGGCAATCCGCAGCACCAGTCCGAGCAGCAGGGTCGGCACGGCCAGCGCGCCGACCAGGGCGATCGCGAGCCGATCGTATTTGATCTTGAACGGGGTCGCCGTACGCGCTCCGGTAGCCACGGATTCGTTCGTGCCAGTCATAGCAGCCTCCTGCGGCCCCGGGGAATGCATCGTCATTTTCATCGGTTCGAAATCGATCGCGGTCTCATCCGAATCGTCCATCATGGTGACCGGTACCGGATTTTGCTTTTTGCGCAGACGCAAAAAGAACGGCGCGACCCAGATCAGCCACAACGCCACCGCTATTGCCAAAATGACTGAGGTATTGAGCGGCGCGTTCACTCTCCAACTTTAAAACGCAGCGACCGCGCAGACCGGGTAGCCGCCGGGTGTGTCGAGCGGAATCTCAACAATCTTCAGGCCGCGCCGGAACAAAACGGTCCATTCGGCTCCGGGCCCCGGTTAACCGCGGATCCGCAGTCGTGAAATGAGCCCGCCGGGGACCTCGTCGGCGGTCAACGCGAAACTGCGGTGATCGGCCCACACACCATTGATGTGCAAGTACTTCGGCCGCAGACCCTCGTCCCGGAAGCCGAGCTTCTCGACCACGCGCAGGCTCGGTGCGTTCTCCGGCCGGATGTTGATTTCCATCCGGTGCAGTCCCAGATTCTGGAAACAGTGGTCAGTCGCCAGGGCCAACGCCGTGGGCACCAAACCGCGTCCGGCCCGGTCCCGGTCCACCCAGTACCCCGCGGTGGCCATCATCGCCGAACCCCAGATGATGTTGCTGACCGTGAGTTGCCCGGCCAGCCTGGCCACGCCGTCGTCGTCCGTTTCGGTGATCACGAACGGCAACGCACTGCCGGCCCGGGCCTGATCGTTCAAGGCGCGCACCATCTCGGAAAAACTGGGCAACCGGCCGCCCGGCTCCGGATTGCTGGCTTCCCAGGGCGTCAACCATTCCCGATTGCGCGCCCGGACTTCATTCCAGGCCTGGCGGTCCCGCTTTTTGATCGGCCGCAACCCCACCGAACCATAACTGAGCGTGGCCGGCCAGATGGCCGCGCCCCGCATGGGTCAGGCTTCCAGTTTCGCGGTGAACTCAGTCAGCCAGGCGCGCAAATCAGCACCGAGATCCTCGTTGTCGCAGCCGAGAGTCACCACAGCCTGCAGATAGCTCAGCTTGTCCCCGGTGTCGTAACGCCTGCCGGAGAAGACCACGCCGTAGACTCCCGAGCCTTCGCCCTCAGCAGTGGCCAGGGTCTGCAAGGCATCGGTGAGCTGGATCTCCCCGCCCCGGCCCGGCGCCGTCTGTTCCAGCACGTCGAAAACCCTCGGGTGCAGCACATAGCGGCCGATGACGGCCAAGTTCGACGGTGCATCTTCGACGGCCGGTTTTTCCACCAGTTGATTGACCCGGACGTAGTCCTTGCCCTCGATCGGGGTCATGTCCACGCTGCCGTAGGCGCTGATTTTCGACGGTTCGACCTCGATCAGGGCGATCACCGATCCGCCGGTCTGCTCCTGGACATCGAGCATCACGGAAAGCAGCGGATCCCGTTCGTCGATCAGATCGTCGCCGAGCAATACCGCGAAGGGCTCGTCCCCCACGTGGGTTTTGGCGCGCAGCACCGCATGCCCCAAACCCTTCGGGTCGCCTTGCCGAACGTAATGGATTTCGCCCAGATCAGTCGCGTGCTGCACCGCTTCCAATTTGCCGGCGTCGCCCTTGGCCTCGAGCAGCCGCTCGATGTTCGGCACTCGGTCGAAATGGTCCTCCAAGGCGCGTTTGTTCCGCCCGGTGATCATCAGAACATCTTCGAGGCCGGCATCGACGGCCTCTTGGACTACATATTGGATGGCAGGCTTGTCCACTACCGGGAGCATTTCCTTGGGCATGGCCTTGGTCGCCGGAAGGAACCTGGTTCCCAAACCGGCGGCAGGAATGACGGCCTTGCGAATTCGTTGCGCTTTGGTCATTGTCCTAGGCTAACCGAGAATGTGGGGAGGAGGCATCATGACCGATTTGACCGAGGCCGAGCGCAAGGCCGAATTGCGGAACCGATCACGCGGACGCCGCGCCTCGCTCAGCGCCGAAAATTTGCGCGAAAAGGCACACGGATTCATCGAAACCGGTCAGGAATTGCTTGAATCATTGGGCCTGGCCGCAGAACGGCGCGCGATCACCGGATATCTCCCGGTTGCCGCCGAGCCCCCGGTGCTGGCAATGCTCGAAATGTTTTCATCCGCCGGTCATCCAATATTCATGCCGGTCTGCGAACCGCAGCGGCAGCTCTCCTGGGTGCTTTGGCATCCCGGCGTCGAGCTGCGGACCAGCGACTTCGGCCCGATCCAGGAACCGGTCGGCGACCGGCACGGGCCGGAGGCCTTGGCGTCGGTCGGCCTGATGGTCTTGCCGGCCCTCGCGGTCGACGGGGAGGGCAACCGGCTGGGCCAAGGCGGCGGATATTACGACCGCGCGCTGTCCCGCGTGCACGAGGCCGGGCAAACTCCGGTTTTGGCTGCGGCCGTCTATTCGGAAGACCTGCTGCCGCCCGGCGGCGTACCGCACGACGCCCTGGACCAACGAGTGCAATTCGCACTGACCCCGGAATTCTTTCGGCCCCTGGAATGTTAGAATCATTAGTTGGGAGCTGGCCCGTGAGGGCCGCATCCGGGAAAGCAATCGGAGGATTCACAGTGCCAACCTACGCTTATGCCTGCAAAGATTGCGGACACAACTTCGACATTCAGCAGTCGTTCAGCGACAGCTCGTTGACGGTCTGCCCGGAATGCGGCGGAAATTTGCGCAAGAAGTTCAATTCGGTCGGTGTCTCGTTCAAGGGCTCCGGCTTCTATTCCACCGACTCGCGCTCGTCGAGTTCGGCCACCGCACCGGCAACTGCGCCTGCGCCTGCCGCATCGACGTCGGAGAGCAAAGCAGCGTCGCCGGCCGCGGGCTGAGTTCCTAGGACTCCTCCTACCCTGCTCTTGGTTTTCGCCTTTCCTGCACATCCGGAGTGAACGCGTCGACCAGGCGGAACTGGTTCAGTAACCTCGCTGCATGGCTTCGGCACCGGACAAACCCCGATTGGCTGCTTTCGCCGGCAGGACCTTCCGACTCGTGCGCCGACGTCGGCGGTTCTTCGCCGCGGTGTTGTTCTGCGCCGCGATCGCGATCGCGGTGAACCAACTCGCGCCCGGCAGCCAAGCCAGCCAAGCCGTGCTTTCCGCGGCCAGAGACTTGCCGTCCGGCACCCGGCTCAGCGCAGCGGACCTGCGTCTGGTCCGCGTCCCGACGTCGTTGCTCCCGGATTCGGCCTTGGCGCAGTTGGACGACGCGACCGGCCAACAGCTTGCCGGGGCGCTCCGCAAGGGGCAGTTGCTGACCGATGCTTCCCTGGTGGGCCAGAGTTTGCTGGCCGGCGCCCCGCCGGGCAGCTCCGCCGTCCCGCTCCGATTGGCGGACCCGGCAACCGCCCAGTTGGTCTCCCCCGGCCAACTGGTCACCGTAGTCGGCACTTCCGACGACGGCACCGGAAGGACCGGAGCCGGAACCGTGCTCGCCACTGCGGTCCCGATCCTGTGGGCGCAGCGCAAAAGCGAGGCCACGTCGAACTGGGCTGCGGTGAAGGACGCCGAAGGCTTGGTGGTGATCGCCGCGACGGCGGAACAGGCCACCGCCTTGGCCGGAGCCGTTGGCCGAATCCGGCTGTCCCTGGTCTTGGTCAGCCCGCCATGAACCCGGTCGACCGATCCAGACCGGCGCGACGCCGGGCAACTCAACCCCAGTGCGGAGGCTTCTGCTCGCGGAGCCATTCGTCGTGGTTGGCTGATTCGGCATCGCCCCAAGCCCGCGGATCGTCCTCTGCGGCCCGCTGCGGCAAAACCGGCTCCGCAGCTGCCGTACGGGCGGTGTTTTTCTTTTCGTCCATCTGAGCTTCCTGCGCCGGGGTCGGGCCGGATTCGACGCCGAGCAACGACGGCAAATCGACGTGGTTCAAAGAACGGTCCAGTCCGAGGTAGCCGCCGATCCGGTCGGCACAAGCCGAAGGGTCCGTGAACACCTCGATGGTCCACAACGGCATGTAGCGCCAACCCCGTTGTTCCAAAAGCTGCGGGCGCAACCTGCTGCGTTCTCGGACACTCATCTGCCGATAACGCCGGGAACCATCCGATTCCACCGCCACGGGCGTCGGAATTTCGCTGTCGACCGAGCCCAGATACCTGATCGGATCAGCGGCCGCGACGATGTCGATGACCCCGTCGTAGTTGTACCAGACCCGGGCATCCCTGGCCCGGAGCCGATCCGCCAGGTCTGCCACCAACGGATCGTCCTCCAGGCCCTGGCCTGCGGCCAACGTGTGCGGCACCGCCGCTCCGGTGACCGATGCGCCGCCCAGTTCCCGTTCGAGCAGCTGATAGAAGTCTCGGGCCCCGTAGTTCAGTTTCGCGGTGTCCAAATCTTCCGGCTTGAAGCAGCTCAAAACCGTCAAATGCTCCCGTGCCCGAGTCATCGCGAGCGCGAACTTGCCCCGGCCGTCCGCCTGCGACAGCGGACCGAAGCTGTGCAGCGCCCTGCCGTGCGGAGTCCGCCCGAAGCCCAAAGAGAAGATGATCCGGTCCCGCACGAGTCCCGGTGCCCGGTCCAGATGGACCACCCGGAACGGCGTATCCGAGGTATTGGCGAAAAATTCCTGGAGCTCCGGGTGGTTCGCCAAATTGAGCCGGATCGCTTCGGCCACCCGCGCGGCATGCCTGGCGCTAGCCGTAATCACGGCCAACGAGGACCGCGGATGCACTCGCGCGGCTTCGAAGACCAGGTCGACCACCCGGTTCACTTCGGCGGCCACAGACTCGACGCCTTCGCTGTCGCTGCCCGGCAACCCCGTGCCATCAGCCAGATACTCGACACTGACCGCGCGATCCAGACCGGTCACCGCTTTGCCGTCCGGCAGCAGCCGCAAGGCACCGTCGTAGAAATCCTGGCTCAGCTGAGCGCTCAGATCCTCATCGATGCTGCGGTAGCTGCGTCGGAGCTGGACCTTCGGCCGGATGCGGGCCAGGGCATCGAACACACTGACCAGGGGTTTGGCATTTCTCGGCAGGCTGCGCGCCGCCGTCGATACCGCGAACGGGGCCGGGCTGAGCAGACGATCATCGCCGAACGCGACCACTTGCCGGGCCCTAGCCAGAGACGGCAACGCCGACTGGATCGAGACCGACTCGGCATCCAGGAAAATCACCGCATCGAACCGCTTGCCTTCGGGCAGCACGGTCGGAGCGATCAGCGGGCTGGCCGCCCAGACCGGTACCAATTGGTCCACCAACTGCCCGGCATGCGCTTCGAGCAGGTCCAGGCTGATCCGGCCGTCCTTGAGCACATTGCGCAAGAATTCGCTTTCCCGACCACGACCGGTCACCAACTCACGCCATTTCGAAGCCAGATTCCAGCGCAACCTCGATGGACCGGAAACCACATGCGCCTGGTCCGCCAACCGGAATTCGGCTTCCAACCGGCGCAGGCTTTCGCCGTCGGACATCGCCAAGTAGTCGTCACCGCTGATCATTGCCTCGAGTGCCGACTGCCACCAGGCCAGTTCCAGCTCTGCCCGGGTCTGTGCCGGCAGCACTTCCCGCGCGGCCAGATCGTCGAGCAACTCGCCGAGCCCGTGCTCCCGCATGTTCTCTTCCAGCAGCGTGCGCTCCGGAAGGTTCTCCAGGGTGGCTTGGTCGTCGGCCAAATCGATCAAACGACGCACCAGCGCCTGGTGTTCGACGTCTTCCAAGCCGCCGCCGGCCGCAGTGCGCTCCAGAGCCGCGCCGAGCTTGAGCAACTCGGCAGCCAGACCGTGGTAGCGGTTCCGCAACTCGGCGAGGCCCGAAGGCACCGCAGGATGCCGTTGCGTCGTGGCGAACGCCGCCCATTGCTGACGTTGTTCCTGAACCAGCAGCAATGACTCGTGCAAGTCATCGATGTGCACCCCGGGCCGCACATATTCCCGGGCCACCCGGCGCAGCCGTGATCGCTGCATGGAAGGCATTTCCAGGTTGCGGTCCCGGCGCCAGGTAGCGCTGGCCGTGGCGGAGATCAGGTCATTGACCGGCCGGTCGAAAATATCCGGCATGAACTTGTCCAGGCTCTCCCGGACCGCGATCAGCAACTCCAGCTGTTCGCCCCACTGCGCAAAGGTGTTCCCCCGCCGGATTTGCGCGTAATCGGAGACTTCTTCCATCTTCTTCGCGAAGGCCGGAAGGCTTTCGCTCAGCGAACTGGCCAGTCCGTGCGCTTCCTCGGTCTCCTTGCGGGTGACCAACCGCGCCCCATGCCAGGGACTGCGTGTCGAGGAGGCGCTGAAACTGCCCAGCTCCGCCGCCCGGCGCAGCCGGCCGCCCAACTCGGAACGGTCCTTGATCGCGTCCAGGACGCTGCGTTTGAGCCGTACCGTCGTCGCCGGAGCCGGCTGGATCGAGGTCAACTCGGCCAGTGATTGCATTGCCTGGTAGGGCGAACATCCCCAACGCGGCCGGACCCCGTGCAACGAAGCAACGTGGTCGATCAACTGGTGCCGTTGCGCCACGAGCGTGGTATGCAGGGTGTCCAGCTTGGGCTGCGTCGCTTTTTCGTTCCGCACGATGGCCCGTACCAATTGCGACTTCAATTGCTGCGGGCTGCTCTGCGCGCTCAGTTGCAACACCATGCTGTCCAACGCGAGCCCAGCGAAACGCTGGGTCAGCTCATTCAGCGTGGAGCGGCGTTCGCACAGCACCAGGACGTTTTTGCCGTCGTAGGCCAAGGCCGCGATCGCATTCAGCGCCGTTTGGGTCTGGCCGGTACCGGGCGGAGCAGCGACTACCAGGGATTCTCCGGAACGAATCGCATCGATGGCGAGTTGCTGCTCCGGATCGGCATCGAGGACTTGGAATTCGTCTTGCGGCGAGCGCTCGTCCAAAGCCGGGTAGTCCGAGGCCTTGATCTGCCGCCCTGGTTCTGCCGGTGCAGCATCGCCGGCGACTGCTTGCAGCAACTCGCCGACCAGGCCCTCCCCGGAACGCAATGCCGGATCGTCCAGGTTTTCACTGATATCGGCGAAACTTCCGGCGAGCAGACGGTGTTCGATCGTCACGCCTGGAATCGTGGCGGTCAGGATCCGCAAATGGTCGAGTACCGGCCCCGGATCGAACCTCGCGGTGTTGTAGGCCAGCCGGGCCACTGCCTGGGCATCGAAACTGATCCCGTACTGTGCCTGCAGCAACCGGACCAACGCCGGATTGATCTTGGCCTGACCGGTGAGCTGGAGTTCGTAGTCCTCCTGTCCGGCCCGCGCGCTGAGCGCAACCGAAATCAACATGACCGGTGCGCTGATCGTGTGGTGGGTACCGCTGGCGGACGTTCCCCAGCCCACGGTCCCGGCAGCCAAATAGCCCACATCGACGCCTCGGTCGGAGCCCAGTTCCTGGACCTTGGCCCGGAGCGCGCGCGCCGCCTGCATCGCTGCGGAGAGCTGTCCGGGATCCCGGATCAGCGTCGAGAGCCGGGTCTTCCGGCCGGCCAGGAGCTGAGCCAATCCCGAAGGGTGGGCGTGCGTCAAGTCGACGCAACCGGCACCCCGGGGATCGAAATCGAGCAAGGTATCCGGCCCGCTGAATGGTTCCAGGGCGTCAAGCCAGGCGCGCAGTTGCTCAGCGTCTGCCGGCTGGCTGGCGTTCTCTGACACGTGGCCCTTCTTCTCTACCTTTTGGCTCTCTGGCTTCTTCTCCGCTTTGGCCGGTTTCTTGCCCGGCCGCGCCTCCGTGGGCCGTTCCTTCTTCCCGCCCGAAGGCGGCGTCGCGGCCGGCGTCGAACTCGAATCCGCCGGTTGGGCAGATTCGGCAGATGCCGACGACGGCCCGCCTAGCACTGCTCGTTGCAATCTCGACCATACCGGCATGATTCTGAGGCTAACCGGTTAGTTCACGATATCGGGTATGGCACACGGACGCGAGCCGAAAACATTGCCTGTGACCTGGCACAGTCCGGGCACTGCCGCGCGGCTCACTCCCACTCGATAGTTCCCGGCGGCTTGCTGGTGACATCGAGGACCACCCGGTTGACGCCGTCGACCTCGTTGGTGATCCGATTCGAAATCCGGGCCAAAAGGTCGTAGGGCAATCTCGACCAGTCCGCGGTCATCGCATCTTCGCTCGACACCGGGCGGAGCACGATCGGATGGCCGTAAGTGCGCCCGTCGCCCTGTACGCCTACGCTGCGCACGTCGGCCAGCAGGACTACCGGCATCTGCCAAACCTCATGGTCCAAGCCGGCCGCAGTCAGTTCGGCACGCGCGATCGCATCGGCCTTGCGCAACAATTCCAGTCGATCAGCGGTGATCTCGCCGACGATCCGGATGCCCAAGCCGGGTCCGGGGAACGGCTGCCGCTGCACGATCTCGGCCGGCAGACCCAATTGCGCGCCGACAGCCCGCACTTCGTCTTTGAACAATGCGCGCAACGGCTCGACCAAATCGAACTGGAGGTCCTCCGGCAGACCGCCCACATTGTGGTGGCTTTTGATGTTCGCAGCACCCTCCCCGCCGCCGGATTCGACGACGTCCGGGTAGAGCGTGCCCTGCACCAGGAATTTGATCTGCTGGCCGGCCTGACCCGCCTGCTCGACCAAAGTCCGCTCGGCCTCTTCGAAGGAGCGGATGAACTCCCGGCCGATGATCTTGCGCTTGGTCTCCGGATCGCTGACTCCGGCCAAGGCGGTCAAGAACCGATCGGCCTCGCGGGCGACGTAGAGGTTCACCCCGGTCGCAGCCACGAAGTCACGTTCGACCTGCTCGGCTTCGCCTTCGCGCAGCAGCCCATGGTCCACGAAAACACAGGTCAACTGATCGCCGACGGCGCGCTGCACGAGCGCTGCGGCTACCGCCGAGTCGACGCCGCCGGACAATCCGCAAATCACTTTCCCGGTGCCCACCTGGGCGCGGATCCGTTCGACCTGCTCTTCGATGACATTGCCAGTAGTCCAGTTCGGCTCGATTTTGGCTTCGTTGAAGAGGAAGTTCTCCAACACCTTCTGGCCGAAATTGGAATGTTTGACTTCCGGGTGCCACTGCACGCCGAAAAGGCATTTCTCCGTGTTGGCGAAGGCTGCCACCGGAGCTCCGGACGTGCTGGCGAGGACCTCGAACCCGGCGGGTGCTTCTTGCACCGAGTCGCCATGGCTCATCCAGACGTTCTGCTGGTCCGGGGTGCCTGCCAGGATGGAGCGCGCAGCACCGATTGACGTGACGTCGGTGGCTCCGTATTCGCGCAAGCCGGTCTTGGCCACGGTTCCGCCCAGAGCCAGGGCCATGGCTTGGAATCCGTAGCAAATGCCGAAGACCGGCACTCCGGCCTCGAACAAGTCGGCACCGACCGAAGGGGCTGCCTCGGCGTAAACGCTTGAGGGCCCGCCGGAAAGGATGATCGCGGCCGGGTTCTTGGCCAGCAACTGCTCCGTACTGAAGGTATGCGGGACGATCTCCGAGTACACATTCGCCTCGCGGACCCGCCGGGCGATCAATTGCGCATACTGGGCGCCGTAATCGACAACCAGGACCGGGCGGTGGGAAGTCTGCGCATCGGCAGCGGGAATAGTCACCCGACAATTCTAGCGAACCGTCCGCCTGCTTTTTACCGGGCCGCCGCCGGGCATTCCAGCCGGACTCGGAAGCCGGAATCACGCCCCGCGGCTGTGGAACCCGATCGAGTCCGCCCGGCGGGCACGTGGACCGGCGGCGGGAAACCGGCTCAATAGCGTTTCGACGCCTGCGGGTTCGCCGCGATCTCTTCGAGCGTCTGCGCATGGATCCGGCGTTCCACGAAGAAGGACAGCAACGGCACCACGCCGCCCAAGGCGATCAGGATGAACTTGCTGAACTTCCAGCGCATCAAGGACCACAACCGGAAATCGGCGATCAGGTACACCACGTACATCCAACCGTGCGCGATCAGCACCGCGGTCGAAAGGTTGAACGATCCGGTCACCGCGAAGGAACCGTCCGGCCCCACTTCCACGAAGCCGAAGCCGTGCGGCTGCCCGGTCACGGTGTTCGTGCCGCCGACCAGCAGAACCAGGTTGAAGACATAACGCAGGATCACTTCCGCGGTGAGCAGCAAAAGCATCGCACCGGTCAGGTACGCGAGCACTTTGTAGAACCCCAGCGCGGATCGGATCTGCGCCACCGTGCCGCCGAATCGCCGTTTGGCCGGCCGTTGCGGAGAACTCACTGTTGCACTTCCTTCGTCGAAATGTTTGGCCCGGCAGTGGCGGCCGCTTCACCGGCTGGCTGCGGATCGTCGTCGAAATCGTCCTCGAACTCCGGCTCGTTTTCGCGCCGGAAGTCGTCGGCGACCAGACGCCACCAGAGGAACACCGAGAACCCGGCGAAGACGATCCATTCCACCGCGTAGAAGAGATTGAGCCAATTGAAGTTCTGGTTCGGCGGCTGCGCATCCACCGAGATCCCCTTGAGGTCGCCCGGCACAGCGTGCGCTCCGACATCTCCGGCCGGGCCGATTTCGCTGAACGAAACCACGAATCCCTGGTAGCTGCTGACCTGCCAGATATTGATCAGCTCCGCGGTGGAGAGCACCGCCAGCTGTCCTTCCGGCAGGTTCTTGGCAACCACCGGGGCTTCGGCCGGGATCAAGCGCCCGGTCAACGTCAACGGGCCCGACGGCGCCGGGCGGGCTTGGGCGGGATCGGCAATCCACCCCCGGGCCACTGGAATCACCGTGTACGGAGTCGCTCCGGCGCCTTGCAGCACCGGTGCACCGTCGACCACGAAGGCGTCGACCACCCAGTAACCCTTTTCGCCGTTCTGCAGCCGGTCCCTGATGATCGCCTGCTTGCCCGGCTCGAATCTGCCGGTCATGCTGACCACATGGTCCGCCGAACTGGCGAACATCGTCTCCCCCGGTTTGAAGATCGAGATCAGCGGTTTGACCTCCTCGGTGGTCACCGTGGGCTGCTCCGCAGTCTGCGTGGACCGGGAAAACTGCCACTGGCTCAGCAGCACGAAAACCGACGAGATCACCAAAGCCAACAGCAACGCGGCGATCCAACGGGGTTTCAGGGCGGTTTTGAGCACAGGTTAAAGGTACTTCGTCCGGCTGTAGAAAACCGAACTGAGCCCGGCTCTGGCGGCAGCGACACAGCTTGGGCACAGATTCTGGAAAATACTAGTGTCATCTCGGGCGGCCTGGGACTAGGCTGAATTCTTGTGCGAACCTACCCCTACCCGATCAAAACCTCACCGGACACCCGTTCGCCGGCGAGGTATTTGTTGTGGTTGGGCAGCCTCCAGCTCCCCTCGCTGATCGGCGGAATCGTCTGCGGTTCGATCTGGTTGCTGGCTCAGGCGACGATGCCCTTGGTACTTGGCCAGACCATCGACCGCGGAATCCTCGGCAAAGATTGGGGTGCCTTGCTGGCCGGCGCCGCGGTGATGCTGGTGTTGGGCTTGGTCCAGGCGATTTTCGCGGTGCTGCGGCACCGGATCGCGGTCTCCAACTGGCTGCAGGCGGCCTACCGTTCCGTACAGGTCATCGGGCACAAGATCACCCGTACCGGCGACGCTTTGCCGTCTGCGATCTCTACCGGGGAACTGATCAACACCGCGGCTTCGGACGCCGTCCGGATCGGCCAGATCTACGATCTCACTGCCCGGCTTTCCGGCGCAGTGCTCTCCTACCTCCTGGTCTCAGTGCTGATTTGGAACATATCCTGGCAGCTCGGGCTGATCGTCCTGATCGGCGTCCCGGTCTGCTGCGCCTTGTTGCTTTTCATCATCCGGCCGCTGCAGGCTCGGCAACGCGAACAACGGGAAATGGCCGGAAAGATGACCGCGGTCGGCGCCGATACCGTGGCCGGGCTCCGGGTGCTCCGCGGCATCGGCGGGGAGCACATCTTCGTCGCGCGCTACCGCAGTCGCTCCCAGGAAACCCGCTTCAGTGGCAACAAAGTGGCCCGTTCCGTGGCGACCCTGGACGGAACGCAGCTTGTGGTCACCGGGGCTTTCGCGGTGCTCTTCACTTGGCTCGGCGCCAATCTGGCAGTCAGCGGCGAAATTTCGGTGGGCGAACTGGTTTCGCTCTACGGCTTCTCGGTGTTCCTGGTCACCCCGGTCCGGATCCTTGCCGAAATGGTGTCCGCCGTGATCCGCGCTTTCGTCGGTGCGCGGAAGGTGGTCGCCGTCCTGAGCACCGACCCAGCCTATGCCGACCAAGGCAGCACACCCCCGCCAAGCGGGGCCGCACCGTTGCGAGACACCGCGTCTGGAGCCGTGATCCAGCCCGGAAGGCTCACTGCCGTGGTCAGCTCCGATCCGGCCGCATCCACGAAGCTGGCCGAACGGTTGGGCCGATTCGACGACGCCGAACTCGCCGAGCACCCGGTGTACTGGGCGGAAACCGATCTGCGCCGGATCCCGGTGGCCAGCATCCGGGAGCGCATCGTGTTCAGCGAAGCCGACCCGCAACTGTTCTCCGGATCGTTGCGCGAACTTCTGGACCCGCGCGGCCGGGCTTCGGACGAATCGGTTCTGGCCGCGCTCGAAGACGCCGGCGCGCTGGACGTATTGGACGGCCTGGACGAGGGCCTGGACCATCAAGTCACCGAGCGTGGCCGCGGATTCTCCGGCGGGCAACGGCAACGCTTGGCCTTGTGCCGCGCCTTGCTCAGCAATGCGGAAACCCTGCTGCTCGCCGAACCCACCAGCGCGGTGGACGCGCACACCGAAGCCCGGATCGCTGCCCGACTCCGCGCCGCCCGGAGCGGCCGGACCACGCTGGTGACCACGGCGAGTCCGTTGCTGCTCGGCGTCATGGACGAAGTGCTCTTCCTGGTCGACGGCCGGCTCGCGGCCAGAGGCACGCACCGGGAGCTGCTGAGCGTCCCGGAATACCGGACGGTGGTGATCAGAGGTGAGTGAAAACGCTGCGGACGAGTTGGCCGCGGAAACTGCACCGCGCCAAGACCCGGCGAGTCTGGGCGACGGGAAGCTGCCGGTCTCCGACCAAGCCCAGGTCAAACGCGAAGCCGTCAGACTGATCAAACAGCACCGCGCCGCGCTGCTCAAAGTAGTCGGGCTGTTCGTGCTTGCCGCCGTGGCCGGGCTCGCCGGACCTGCGCTGCTGCGCGTCCTGATCGACGACATCAGCGCCGGGACCACGCTGGAACACGTGATGCTTTTCGGCTTCCTGCTGATCGGGTTCGTCTTGCTGCAGGCCGTACTGCAACGGTTCGCAGTGGCTTCGAGCATGATCCAGGGCGAAAAAGTCTTCGCCCAACTGCGCGAAGAGTTCATGGAAGAGGTCACTTCGCTGCCGCTCTCCACGGTGGAGAAGGCCGGGACCGGAGATCTGGTCTCGCGCACCACCAATGACGTCGAAGCCGTGTCATTTGCGGTTCGCTTCGCGGTTCCGCAGATCCTGGTCAGCGCAGTGACCTTGCTGCTGACCTTGGGGGCAGCGCTGCTGATCTCGCCGATCGTGGCCGTGGCCCTGCTCGCGGGAGTTCCTTTGCTGGTGCCGGCGACCCGTTGGTATTTGAACCGTTCCACGGCCGGATACGCGGCCGAACGCGAAGCCTACGCCGTGATGAACGGGGCCATTTCGGAAAGCATCGAAGGCGCCCGGACGGTGGACGCGCTCAGCCTCGGGGCGCAGCGCAGGAAGAAGATCGACGCCGGATTGGCCGGCGGTTTCCGCGCCGAACGGTATACCCTCTGGCTGCGCAGCTGGCTCTTCCCGATCACCGAGTTCGCCTTCTGGCTGCCGGTCGCGGTGGTTTTGGTGTGGGGCGGCTGGCTGGCTTCGCAGGGCATCGTCACCGCCGGAGTGGTCGCAGCGGTGGCGCTCTACGCCGTGCAGTTGGTCGATCCGGTGAACACCTTGATCATGTGGCTCGACGAGCTCCAGGTGGGTGCGGCCTCGCTGGCCCGGATCACCGGCATCAAAGAGGTGCCGGCAGACCGGAGCGCAACCGATGCCGAGCCTGTGGACCAGGACATCGTGATCCGCAACGCCCGTTATGCCTACCGGCCTGGGCACGATGTGCTGCACGGCATCGACCTGGTGCTGCGCCGTGGTGAACGGCTCGCCGTGGTGGGCCCTTCCGGTGCCGGAAAGTCCACCTTGGGCCGGCTGATCGCCGGAATCCATCCGCCCAGTGCCGGCAGTGTTATGGTCGGCGGGGTTCCGCTGGTGGACCGCCCCTTGGACGAGCTGCGCCGCGAAGTTGCCCTGGTCACCCAGGAGCACCACGTTTTCGTGGGTTCGGTCGTGGACAACGTCCGGCTCGGCCGCGACGAAGCAACCGTGGACGAAGTCGAAAAGGCATTGGCCGACGTCGGCGCGCTGGACTGGGCCGCCAATCTCCCGGAAGGGCTGGAGACCGAGGTCGGCTCCGGCGCCTATGCGCTGACTCCGGCGCAGGCCCAGGAAATCGCCTTGGCCCGGCTGGTCTTGGCCGATCCGCACACCCTGGTGCTCGACGAAGCCACTTCGCTGATCGATCCGCAGGCTGCGCGGGACTTGGAACAGTCGCTCAATGCCGTGCTGGCCGGACGCACGGTCGTCGCGATCGCGCACCGATTGCACACCGCGCACGACGCCGATCGGGTCGCGGTGGTCGAAGGCGGCCGGATCACGGAGCTCGGCTCGCACGAAGAGCTGCTCGCGCTCGGCGGCTCCTATGCCTCGTTGTGGGACTCCTGGCGGACCGAGTAGGACGTCGCAACCCTGATTACAAACGTAAATCTTTTCTTGACATATTGAATATGTAAATTTATTCTTTACGCATGAACAATGTCGGATTGCCATGGTTGCGTCGACGATGGATCCCCTTGCTCGGGTCGGTCTCGCTGATCGGAATCCTTCTCGCTGCAGCCCCGCTGCCCCAGCAATTGGAAGTCTTTTCTGCCGGAAACAAAAGTTTCGCGGCCACCGTGAAGCCCCAGCTTCCCGGCGGAGTGGGCAAAGTTTGTGCCGCAGTCCTCAATCAGGATCGGCAGGAACTCGCCTGTTTCGGTGCGCAACCCGACAGTCGGTTCGAAATCGGCTCTTTGACCAAAACGTTCACCGCCATGTTGCTCGCGGACGCGGTAAACCGGGGCGAAGTAGCGCTCGATACCCGGTTGGGTGAGCTTCTCGATGTGGGCCAGAGCCCCGCGTCGACAATAACTCTGCAGGAGCTGGCGACGCATACCTCCGGGCTGCCCAGGCTGCCCAACTCGCCAGGTTTTTACACCGGGGCGTTCTGGGCGACTTTGACCGCCGGAAATCCGTACACCCAAGATCGTCCGTCGCTTCTGGGCTATGCCCGCGAAGCGGCGCTGAGTGATCGGGGAAGCTTCGGCTATTCCAACTTCGGCTTCGCCTTGCTGGGCGAAGCCCTTGCCGCGCGGGCCGGAACCGACTACTCCAGTCTGGTCCGTGATCGCATCACCACGCCGTTGGGTATGACGAACACCTCGGTGGCTGCCTCCTCATCCACCGGAACCGTGCCCGGGTACTCGACCTCATTCCGGGCTGCCGAGCCATGGATCATGCACGCGTTCAGCCCGGCGGGCGCAATCACGTCGACGGTGCAGGATTTGGCCAAATATGCGAAAGCGATCCTCAGCGGAACGGCGCCGGGGATGAACGCCTTGGAACCGATATCGGCTATTCCCGGCGGCGACCGCATCGGATTGTCCTGGCTGACCACGGAGCGCAACGGCCGCTCGCTGAGCCACCACAATGGCATGACCGGCGGATTCGCCTCGATCATGGTCCTGGACCGGGAAGCCGGTTACGCCGCCGTGCTGATCGGGAACGCAGCGATAAGCCTGGACGAAGCCGGGTTCGCACTGGTCGCCAATGCCGCTGCAGAGTTGCGGAAATAACCATGGACTTCCGCACCGTGCTCCTCTGGCTGCCACTGGCGATCGGCCTGGTCGCAAGCGGTTCCGCCTGGTGGCATTTTTACCGGTCCGACACGGCAGAACCTTCGCTGAAGGTGCTCAGCCGAGCCCTCGAAGCATTCGCCGTCGTCATCTTCAGCCTTCTGGTGAGCGATTTTTCCGTGGTTCCGTTCTGGTCCTGGTGGATCTCCGCAACGATCCTGACCGCCGCCTTCGGCTGCATGGTCGTGCGTTGGCCGCGGTTGGCCGCAGCACCCGAAACGCCAAGACGGCGCGGCATTCTGCCGGCCGCCGCACTCAGGTTCAGCCTCACGCTCATCGTCTGCGCATTGCTCGCCGTCGTTGCTTCCTGGTGAACGCGCTTGCCTGGCAGGGCCCTAGGATGGACGCGTGAACGACATCGATCCACCGCCGCCGGTTCCCAAGGTGCAGGCCGCCGCCGCCGAGCTGCAGAGGCTGCTGGACGTATCGCCATTTTCCCTGGTCGCCCGGGAAGCCCTGCACACGGCAGAACGGCTTCAGGCAGAGGCCGAGGCGACCTTGGCGTACGTGGTCAACAGCGCACGCGAATCCGGCAGCACCTGGCAGGACATCGGCACGGTGTTGGGCATTACGCGACAAGCCGCATTCCAGCGGTTCGGCTCACCCGTTCACCCGGTCTCCGGGAAGAAGATCCCCAGATTGAGCAATGCGGACGCGGTCAAAAAGACGATCGAGGTCTTCACCCGCTACGCCGAGGGAGACTGGGCAGCCGTCCGGGACGAATTCAGCGAAACGATGCTCGAGACGATCAGCGAACGCCAGCTCGAAGAGGTTTGGCTGATCGCGGTGACAAGCTCCGGCCAATTCGAGAAAATCGATGAAGTCAAGGCCAGACGCGCCGGAGCCATGCAGGTGGTCGAAGCGGTCTTGCAGTTCGAAGCAGGGAATTTCGCCGGCCGCATTGCCTTCGGCGACGCCGGACGAATCCAAGGCCTTCTAGTCTTCGACCCCGAACACACGGAGCAGGGCCGGTTGCCTTTTTGACTGCGGCACGACTTTGCTCCGCCCGGTCAGTGATCGAAGAACACCAATGATGAATTGATCAGCTCCGCGATCACTTCGGCGTCGTGCGCCCGGCGCAGCGACTCCCGGAAATTCTCTTTGAACAGCGACCGGGCCAAAGTGGCCAGCACCTCCAGATGCTGCGAGAACGAGCTCGCCGGGGTCCCGATCAACAAGATGATGTTGGCCGGCCCGTCTACGGCGCCGAAGTCCAGGGCATGGCCGAACTTGGTGATGCCCACCGCGATCGTGGTCTCGGTGACGAACTCGCTGCGCGCATGGGGCATCCCGATCCCGCCGGGCAGGCCGGTGGCCAGTTGGTGCTCCCGGGCGTTGACCTGGGCCAGGAACCCGGCCAAATCGGAAACCCGGCCGGCCGCGAACATCTTCTCCGCGAGTTGGGCGGCGGCGTCCTCGCGAGTTTCCGCGACCAACTCCAGGATCACCAGATCCGGTGTGGTCAGCAGGCCATCGTAACGTTCGAAAGGCACGTTCATCCTCGGATCTGGCTCATTCGCCGACCACGTCTTCCACAGCCAGGCGCACCGCGTCCGCCGAAGCGTCGTCGGGCTGTTCCTGGCTGAGCAGCTCGGCCTCGACCCGGGCCAGATACTTCTTGGTCTCGGCATCCTTGACGGCTTTGCTCCAGCCCAGGATCGGCGCCAGCAGATCGGCGACCACCGGGGCCGCAGCGACGCCCCGGTCCCAGGACTCGATCGAAATCCGGGTACGCCGGGTGAGCACATCACTGACGTGCAGCGCGCCTTCATGCGTGGCCGCATAGACCACCTCGGCACGCAAGTAGTCCTCCGCCCCCGGCAACGGCTCGGCCAGGCTCGGATCGGCCGCGATGATCGCCAGAACCTCAGAGGTCATCGAACCGTAACGGCCCAGCAGATGCTCCAGCCGCGCCACATGCACACCGGTCTCCTCTGCCGTCCGGTTCCGCCGGTTCCAAGCCGCCTGATAGCCGACCGCGCCGAGCAGCGGAATGGTCTCCGTGCAGCTTTCCGGAACCCGCTCGTCGAGCGTCCGCACTGCCTCGTCGACGGCGTCTTTGGCCATCACCCGGTAAGTGGTGTATTTGCCGCCGGCCACCACGACCAGCCCCGGCACCGGGTGCGCCACCACGTGCTCCCGGGAGAGTTTCGCGGTGGAATCGTTCTCGCCGGCCAGCAATGGCCGCAAGCCGGCATAGACGCCCTCCACATCCTCGCGGGTCAACGGACGCTTGAGCACCTTGTTCACATGGCCCAACACGTAATCGATGTCCGCAGCCGAAGCCGCCGGATGCGCTTTGTCCAGCTTCCAATCGGTGTCCGTGGTGCCGATGATCCAGTGCCGGCCCCACGGGATCACGAACAGCACCGATTTCTCGGTGCGCAGGATCAGGCCCACCGTGGACTGGAACCGGTCCCGCGGCACCACGAGGTGGATGCCCTTGGACGCCCTGACCTTGAGCTGCCCCCGGTCGGTGACCATGGCCTGGGTTTCGTCAGTCCACACGCCGGTCGCATTGACCACTTGCTTCGCGCGGATCTCGAACTCGCCGCCCTCCACCAGGTTCCGGACTTTCGCCCCGACCACGCGTTCACCTTCGCGCAGGAAATCGACCACTTTGACCCCGTTCACCGCTTGGGCCCCGTAGGAGGCTGCCGTGCGGACCAGGTCGTTGACCAGTCGGGCATCGTCGACTTGGGCGTCGTAGTAGCGGATCGAACCGACCATGGCATCGTCTTTGAGGCTCGGCGCGGCGCGCAAGGTGCCCCGTTTGCTCAGATGCTTGTGGAACGGCACACCACGTGAGTTTCCGCTGGTCAAGCCCAGCGTGTCGTAGAGCAGGATGCCGGCACCGACATATGGGCGTTCGACGAAACGCTTGGTCAACGGATAGAGGAACGGCACCGGGCGTACCAGGTGCGGCGCAATCCGCTGGATCAGCAAGCCGCGTTCCTGGAGCGCCTCCTTGACCAAGGCGAAATCGAGCATTTCCAGGTAGCGCAGACCACCGTGGATGAGCTTCGACGAACGGCTCGACGTCCCGGAAGCCCAATCGTTCATCTCCACGATGCCGACTTTCAGCCCACGGGTCACCGCATCCAAAGCCGCCCCGGCGCCGACCACGCCGCCGCCGACAATGAGCACATCGAGCTCCTGGCCCGGTTGGTTCGTGGCTACGAGCTCAGCCAGAGCAGCAGCACGGAACTCCGGGCTCAGCTGCCCGCCGGGATTCTGGTCTCCAGGAATCCGGTCATTGCGCGCCGAGCCGGACGTCGACGCGGCTGAGCTGGCCGGCTTGGCTGAGCTGGCCGGTTTGGCTGAGCTGGCCGGCTTGGCTGAAGTCGCCGGCTTGGCTGAAGTCGCCGGCTTGGCCGGGCTGGCGGTGCTGCGGGAACGTGGCGTTGGCACAGGGATCTCCTCAACAGTGGCGGACAATTCCACAATAGTTCCCTCAGCCCATTAACGGCAGCGGCCGGTTGGCTCCGGTCAGTTTCCGAGCCGGACCGCCACTTCCTGCAATCTCCGGTCCAACGACTCATAGCCGCCGCGGGTCAGGGCACGCCAGAGCTTGATCGCCAGGTCCTTGTTCATCTCCTCCAAGGCGGCAATCGCCGTAGCAGGCAGGAACAAAGTCTCCAGCCGACCCACCGCGGTCAATTCGACGCCGCCCGCCCGGGCCCCGATCAGCGCCGATTCGCCGAAGGTCGCACCGGGGTTGACGCTGGTCAACCGCAATCGGCGGCCATTGGAGGCGGTTCCGCTGGAGATCACTTGCCCTTGCACCACGAAGAACACACCCGGGAAACTCTCATCCGGACCGAGGACCCGTTCACCGTCGTCGAACACGCGTTCCAGCATCATCGAGCGCAAGTCCAGCGCATCGGCATGGTCCAGCCCTTCGAAAAGCGAACTTTCGAAGATCCGGGCATGTTCCGGCGACTCGAAGGAGGTGCCGAAAGCGGTCAGGATTTTCGCTTCGCACCATTCGATCGCGTCTTGCCGGGAACCGAAAACCCTGGCGCCGGGCAGTTCCGGCGGCAGATCCACATCGCCCAATTTGCCTTCCGGATCGACCAGCAGCAACTCCCGGTCTTCCAACGCCAATCTGCTGTGCAGTTCGGCAATCATCTTCTTGGCGACCTCGGAGACCTCGTCCACCCGGAGCAGGTCCAAGACCACGTAGCGGACCTCGGCTTCGAGGTCGGAGACCGCACGGACCACGCTTTCCGCCCCGGAGAAGAGCAGGTCACCGGCAAGTTCGTAGACCCGGGCAATCCCACCGTGCTGGTTGAACACCGCCCGGGATTCCTCGCTGCGCCTGGACCCCGAGGGCGAGTCCGCCACCGAGTAGGAGCAACGCACCGCGGAGCGCCCGGTCCGGCCGGCCCGGACGAAATGCATCTGCAAATCCTGCGACAGCCGCCGGCAGACCTCGACACCGCGCACACTGTTCCCGTGTTCGTCCAAAGGCGGCGAGAAAACCGCCACGCCGATCTGCCCCGGCAGCACCGCGATGATCCCGCCGCCCACGCCGCTTTTGGCCGGCATTCCGACGTGCGTGATCCAGTTTCCGGCGCCGTCGTACATGCCGCTGGTGCCCATGACGCTGAGCACCCGTTCCACCACATCGTCGGTGAGCAGGCGCTCCCCGCTGATCGGGTTGACCCCGTTGTTCGCCAAGGTCGCGGCCATGATGCTCAGATCGTGGCAGGTGACTTCGAGGGAACACTGTTTGAAGTAATCTTCGACGATCGGGCTCGGGTCTTCTTCGATGATGCCGAAAGACCGCAACAAATAGCCGAGCGCCAGGTTGCGGTACCCCGAACTCTGCTCGGACTCGAAGACTTCCTGGCTGAGCGAGAGGTCCCGCCCGGCGAAGCCGGAGTAGGCGGCCCGGATCCGTTCATAACGGCCGGCCGCTTCGGGCAGCACCAAGGAAGTGGAAACGATCGCGCCGGCATTGATCATCGGGTTCCGCGGCCGCCCGGAACCAGCCGTGAGCGAGATCTCGTTGAACGCTTCACCGGACGGTTCCACATCGACCTTGCGGTCCACGGCGTCGAAGCCCTGATCCATCAAGGCGATCCCGTAGCTGAACGGCTTGGAAATCGATTGGATGGTGAACGGGTGCCGGGCATCGCCAACTTCGTAGGTGTAGCCGTCCGCAGTCGCCAAGCTGATCCCGAACAGCTCCGGCGAGACTCTGCCCAGTTCCGGAATGTAAGCCGCCGGCGCGCCGGCGGTGTTCTGTTTCCCCTCAGCATGCAGGTATTCGAGATAGCTCAGAATCGGCGATTTCATGTTTTTCCTTCCCCCCAAGGACTGATCTGCCGGAGCCTGCAGCCTCAGTAGGGCGAGACCACTACTTCGACGCGTTGGAACTCCTTCAAATCCGAATATCCGGTGGTGGCCATCGAGCGGCGCAATGCGCCCATCAGGTTCGAGCTGCCGTTCGAGTGGTGCGCCGGTCCGAAGAGCACTTCCTGCAACGGGCCGACGGTCTCCAGCTTCACCCGGTCGCCACGCGGCAGCTCCGGATGATGCGATTCGGCACCCCAGTGCCAACCGCGGCCGGGGGCTTCCTCCGCCCGGGCCAACGCGGTACCGAGCATCACCGCGTCGGCGCCCATCGCAATCGCCTTCACGATATCGCCCGAGGTGCCCATGCCGCCGTCGGCGATCACGTGCACATACCGGCCGCCGGACTCGTCCATGTAATCGCGACGGGCCGCAGCGACATCGGAAATGGCGCTCGCCATCGGCGAATGGATGCCCAGCGCCCGGCGCGTGGTGCTGCTGGCACCGCCGCCGAAGCCGACCAGGACGCCGGCAGCGCCGGTTCGCATCAAGTGCAGCGCCGGAGTGTATCCGGCCGCGCCGCCGACGATCACCGGGACATCGAGCTCATAGATGAATTGCTTGAGGTTGAGCGGCTCCTGGCCTTTGGAAACGTGTTCTGCGGAGACCGTGGTGCCCCGGATCACGAAGATGTCCACTCCGGCAGCCAGCACGGTCTTGTAGAACTCCTGCGTGCGCTGCGGGGTGAGCGCACCGGCCACGGTGACTCCGGCAGCCCGGATTTCCGCCAACCGGGAAGTGATCAATTCCGCTTGCACGGGCGCCTGGTAGATGTCCTGCAGACGACGGGTCGCGGCTGCGCTCTCGGTGCTGGATGCCAACTCCGAAATCTCGAGGAGCACGCTTTCCGGATCCTCGTACCGGGTCCAGAGCCCCTCCAGATCAAGCACCCCGAGGCCGCCCAATTCACCGAGTGCGATTGCGGTGGCCGGCGACATCACCGAGTCCATCGGGGCCGCGATCACCGGGGTCTCGAACTGGTAGGCGTCGATCTGCCAGCCAATCGACACGTCCTGCGGATCCCGGGTGCGCCGCGACGGCACGATCGCGATTTCGTCGAGGGAATAAGCCCTGCGTCCCCGTTTTCCGCGGCCGATCTCAATCTCGTAAGTCACCGCACCAGCCTACCGTGTCCCGCAGCACCGCATCCAACACGGCAACGCCTCCGAAATTGCCTGACGCCGCTGAAATTTCACCGGCGCCGGACAAAATCGACGGCGTAGTCCTCAGTGTCCGCCGTAGTTCGGCGCCTCCACGGTCATCTGGATGTCGTGCGGGTGCGACTCTTTCAAACCCGCCGCAGTGATCCGGACGAACTTGCCCTTGGCCTTGAGCTCCGGGATCGTCCGGGCCCCGGTGTAGAACATGGTCTGCCGCAGCCCGCCGCTGAGCTGGTAGGCCACCGACGAGAGCGGCCCCCGGTAGGCGACGCGTCCTTCGATGCCCTCGGGGATGAGCTTGTCATCACCAGAAACATCGGCTTGGAAATACCGGTCCTTGGAGTAGGAAGTGTTCTTGCCGCGAGTCTGCATCGCGCCCAGCGAGCCCATCCCCCGGTAAGACTTGAACTGCTTGCCGTTCACGAAAATCAGTTCCCCGGGGGCTTCCTCGGTTCCGGCCAGCAACGAACCGAGCATCACGGTGTCCGCTCCGGCGACCAGCGCCTTGCCGATGTCGCCCGAGTACTGCAGACCGCCGTCGGCGATCAATGGCACCCCGGCCGGGCCGGCGGCCTTGGCCGATTCGTAGATCGCGGTGATCTGCGGCACGCCGACGCCGGCCACCACCCGGGTGGTGCAGATCGAACCCGGTCCGACGCCGACTTTGATTCCGTCGGCACCGGCGTCGATCAGCGCTTGGGCTCCCTCACGGGTGGCTGCCTGACCGCCGATGACGTCGACATGCGCAGCCACCGGATCGGATTTGAGCCGGCGGATCATCTCCAACACGCCCTGCGAGTGTCCGTTCGCGGTATCGACGAACAAAGCATCCACGCCGGCGTCGATGAGCCGCATCGCGCGCTCCCAACCGTCGCCGAAGAAACCGATCGCGGCACCGACCCGGAGCCGGCCTTCATCGTCCTTGGTCGCCAACGGGTATTGCTCGGCCTTGGTGAAGTCCTTGACCGTGATCAATCCGCGCAACCGGCCGTCGTCGTCGACCAAGGGCAGTTTTTCGATCTTGTTCTTGGCCAACAGCTCGGAAGCATCCTCCCGGCTGATTCCGACCTTGCCGGTGACCAACGGCATTTTGGTCATCACTTCGTGCACCAGCCGGGTCGGGAACTCCGATTCGAGCACGAACCGGGTGTCCCGGTTGGTCACGATGCCGAGCAACCGGCCGGCACCGTCCACGACCGGCAAGCCGGAAACCCGGTAGCGGGCGCAGAGTTCGTCGAGTTCGGCCAGCGTCGCCTCGGGGCCGATGGTCACCGGGTTGGTGATCATCCCGGACTCGCTGCGTTTGACCCGGTCGACCTGTTCAGCCTGGTCGTCGATGGACAGATTCCGGTGCACCACGCCCAGGCCGCCCTGACGCGCCATCGCGATCGCCATCCGGGATTCGGTCACGGTGTCCATCGCGGCGGAAAGCAGCGGGGTCTGCACGGTGATCCGTTTGGACAGCCGTGAAGATGTATCGGCCTCGGAAGGGATCACGTCGGTGTGGCCGGGCAGCAGCAGCACGTCATCGTAGGTCAGCCCGATCAGGGCGAAGGGGTCGTTGGGGGTCTCATTCTGGGTCACAAGGTCTCCTCAGGCGGGGGTACCGGGTGGGGTTTGCAACCGATGGCCGGCGCGTGATTACGAGCTGGCCTGTGCGCTATTCCGGGATTGGATACATCCTAAAACGAAACTGCGACGGCGCCTATTCCGCGGGCCGCCGCTGTGATCGATTTCACCGTCCGGACTGCCGGGGCGGATAGAGTCAGTGCTATGACTCTGCAGTTGCGGGTGGTCAGTCCTCCGGGACTCACCGAACAAGTAATCGAACTGGCGACTGGACAACTCGGCACCGCCGAAGTGGCGGTCTTCAAGGACGCCTCGATCCTGCCGGCCGGGGACGTGGTTTCGGTTCAGATCGCCCGGGAAGCCGCCGGCGAATTCATCGAGAAACTCGATGCCTTGGGCATCCCGGAGTCGGGCTCGATCACCGTGGACACGCCCGAACTCGTGCTTTCCACCCGCGCCGAAGCCGCCTCGGAGGCTGCGCCCGGGGAAGGCGCCGACGCCATCATCTGGGATGAGGTCGAAAAGAACACCAACGACGATGCCCGGCTGTCCTGGAGTTTCCTGGCTTTCCTGGTCATCGCGACCCAGCTGGCCGGAATCGGCATTGTCACGAATTCCACCATTGCAATCGTCGGCGCCATGGTGGTCGGCCCCGAATTCGGACCGCTCGCCGGGCTCGCCTTGGCGATCGTGGACCGACGTTGGGCACTCGCCCGTCGGGCCGCCGCCGCGTTGCTGGTGGGATTCCCGGTAGCCATGGCACTGTGTGCGCTGGCAGTCTGGGCTTCACTCCCCCTGGGCTTCTTCGATCCGAATTCGATCAACCAAGGTGATTCCGCGGTGGAATTCATCTACCATCCCGGGCCGTTTTCCTTCATCGTCGCGGTACTCGCCGGAGCAGCCGGAATGATTTCCCTGATCGGCCGGAAGTCCGCCGTGCTGGTCGGCGTCTTCATCTCGGTGACCACGGTCCCGGCAGCCGGATTCGTCGCCGTGGCGCTGGTGCTCGGCGAGCCGGAAAAGGCCGCCGGCTCAGCGCTCCAATTACTGCTGAACCTCTTGGGCATCGTGGTCTCCGCGGTGCTGGTTTTGGTCTTCTACCGGCTGGTCCGGGCCCGGAGGCCGCACCCCGCGGAGTTCAGCAGCAATCCCTATCGGGCCGGCCACCGAGCGACATGAGCACCGGGTTCATGGGTCTTGGGACCAGCCAGTGGCGGCCAGCAACCGTTGGTTGAACACCGGCCCCAAGGTCGCGGAATAGTCCATGGTCAAGTGGTTGTCGTCGATGTAGACGAACATGTTGCCGACTTCGCCCGGGCACACCTCCGGGGTGCAGAGGTAGTCCGTCAGGTCGAGCATGAAAAGCCCCTCGGGTGGATCCGACACGGATTCGAAGGGGCTCGCCGCGGCGAACAACGACGATCGCGGTGGATTGCATTGCGGGTCTTCGCTGCCTTTGCTGATCACGCATTCGGCCATGTTGAAACTGAACCTGGGGTTGTCCCGCATCGCGATGACCTGGATCCCCTGCGAAATCAGGTTGTTGGTGGCTTCGACGAAACCGGGGGTCAGGGTTTCATCCGATGATGACGGCTTGGCCACAGTGCCGACCGTCAGGACGGCATCCGGCTTGCGTTCCGTCACGTAGTCGGTGGCTTCCTGGTTGAAGGCGTTGCAGTCCGCCGTGGCACTGGGCACACTGACCGTGTAAGGGCAGGCCGCTTTGATGATCGAAACCAGCTGCCAGTTGTTCTCTTCCGCTGCGTATTGCAGGGCCGGCATCCACTGCTGGGAATGCGAGTCGCCGATCACCACGATCGATTTGCCCGGCGCGTTGCTGTTCGCATACGCACGGCAGACCGATTTGATGTCTGGCACGTCGCTGGCCCATCTGCCTTCGCAATCCGAACCCAGCACCGCGAACTGTTCCCAAATCCCGGCTGGTGCGGGTTGGATCGGTGCGTTGGGATTGCCTTGGAACTCGAACCCCGGAATCAACGCAGCAGCACCGGGATTATCCGCCGAAGAATTCTTCGAGGCCTCAGCAACCTGGTTCTTCAGATAACCCTGCCAACTCACCAACGGCACCGCCGCGATGATCACGCACCCCAGAACCACCGGCACCGACCGGTACCAAGCCACCTCGACCCACTTGATCCGCCGAGCCGGACGCTCGATGAACCGCGTGGAAACAATAGCCAACACCACCGCGGCAACGATAATCGCCGAACCCGTGAACCACCCCACCGACTGACGGCCCTGCCAGACCAAGAAAATCACCAGAATCGGCCAATGCCACAAATACAACCCGTAAGCATTCCCGCCCATGAACGTCAACGGCCGGGCACTCAGCACCCGATCCACACCGAACCGCGACGACGTATCCCCGGCAACGATCACCAAAGCCGCCGCCAACGTCGGCCACAACGCCATATACCCCGGGAACTGCTGATCCACCTGCAACACCAAACCGCAAGCAACCATCGCCACGATCCCGACCCAGCCCATCAGAATCCGGACCCGACGATTGATCCCGCCCAAAAACGGCAAAGCCAACGCCAACAACGACCCCAACGCGAACTCCCACAACCGGGTGCGCAGATCGAAATAAGCAAACGCCTGATTCGTCTCCGTCTCCCACACCGAGAACGCCAACGAGACCACGAAAATCGCACCGAACACCAACAGCATCAACCGGCGATGGTCCCAGCCCAACCGCCGGCGCAAGAACGCGATACCCAAGAAAATCAACGGCCAGATCAAAAACACCTGACCCTGGATCGACAACGACCAAAAATGCTGGAACGGACTCGCCGAATCCTTGCTCGCGTAATAATCGACCGCGTTCGCAGCAAGCGACCAATTCTCGAAATAGAACAGCGAAGCCCAACCCTCGGAAATGATCGACGGCCACCGATTCGCCGGCAACAACAACCAACTCATCACCGCCGTGGCAGCAATCACCACCACCGCGATCGGCAACAACCGCTTGAGCAAATGCAACCAATGCCCACCGAGATTGATCCGCTCATCACGATCAATCTTCCGAGCGAACTGCGACGTCATCAAAAACGCCGAAATCAACAAAAACACGTCCACACCGCCGGAAACCCGACCCAACCAGACGTGATAAACCACCACCAAGAAAACCGCGAAAAACCGCAGCCCCTCAATCTCAGGACGAAACCCCCGCACCGGAGCACTCACCGCCGAACCCGGAATCCTCAGGTTCGTACCCCCCAGATGGCGCGCCTTCACTCTATGTACATCCTTTATTCGCACAATGGCCGCGTTAAACGGTACCAGCCGCTCACAGATTCCGCCGGACGACACCTCGACGCCCCCTGTGAAGCCGGAGGGCATCGGCGTTAAACACGTGGGGTGTGGAGGCCAGCCCCCGAAACCGAAGTTTCAAGGGTTGGCCCCCACACCCCACGTGTGGTTTTGCCTAGTGGCTGTGACCCGCGTGCGAGTCTTCGTCCTCTTCCGGCTTCTCCACGACGAGTGCTTCAGTGGTCAGGACCAAAGCAGCAATCGAAGCAGCATTGCGCAGTGCCGAACGCGTCACCTTGACCGGATCGATCACACCGTCCGCGATCAGATCGCCGTAGACGCCGGTCGCGGCGTTGAAGCCGTGTCCGTCGGGCAGTTCGGCGACCTTGCTGATCACGACGTAGCCGTCGTAGCCGGCATTCTCGGCAATCCAGCGCAGTGGTTGGGCGACCGCCCGGCGGACCAGGCCGACCGACGTCGCCGCATCACCGGTGAGCGCCAGCACCTCGGCGTTTTCGTCGAGTGCTTTGGCTGCCTGGACCAGAGCAGAGCCGCCACCGGCGACGATGCCCTCTTCGAGCGCCGCACGGGTCGAGGAAACAGCATCTTCGATGCGGTGCTTCTTCTCTTTCAGTTCCACCTCGGTGGCGGCGCCGACCTTGATCACGCCGATCCCGCCGGCCAGCTTGGCCAGGCGTTCCTGCAGCTTCTCTTTGTCCCAATCCGAATCGGTGCGATCCAGTTCGGCACGCAGTTGCGCGATCCGGTCTTTGACATCCGCATCGGTCCCGGCGCCGTCGACAATCGTGGTGTTGTCTTTGGTCACGGTGATCCGGCGAGCGGTACCGAGGACTTCCAGACCCACCTGGTCCAACGACAAGCCGATCTCCGGAGAGACCACCTGCGCGCCGGTCAGGATCGCGATGTCCTGCAACATCGCCTTGCGGCGGTCCCCGAAGCCCGGAGCCTTGACCGCAACCACGTTCAAAGTACCGCGCAGTTTGTTGACGATCAGCGTCGACAAAGCTTCGCCGTCCACGTCTTCAGCAATGATGAAGAGCGGCTTGGACGCCTTGAGCGCCTTCTCCAGCAACGGCAGGAATTCCTGGATCGAAGAAATCTTGCCCTGGTTGATCAGGATCAAGGCGTCTTCGAGCACGGCTTCCTGGCGCTCGTGGTCGGTGACGAAATGCGGCGACAAGTAACCCTTGTCGAACTGCATCCCTTCGGTCAGCACCAATTCGGTCTGCATCGAGGAGGATTCCTCGATCGTGATCACACCGTCTTTGCCGACTTTGTCGAACGCTTCGGCCAGCAACTCGCCGATCTCTGCACTCTGCGCCGAGATCGCGGCCACCGAAGCGACCTGGCCGCTGCCTACCTCGCGGGCGTTTTCCAACAACCGCTCGGCAATCGCCTCGACCGAGACCTCGATGCCGTGCTTGAGCGCGCTCGGCGCAGCACCGGCAGCAACATTGCGCAGGCCTTCTTTGACCAGGGCCTGGGCCAACACCGTGGCCGTCGTGGTTCCGTCGCCGGCCACGTCGTTGGTCTTGGTGGCTACTTCCTTGGCCAGCTGCGCGCCGAGGTTTTCATACGGATCATCGAGCTCGATCTCGCGGGCGATGGTCACGCCGTCGTTGGTGATCGTGGGGGCACCCCACTTCTTGTCCAGGACGACGTTGCGGCCGCGCGGGCCGAGGGTCACCTTGACCGCGTCGGCCAAGCGGTCGACACCGGCTTCGAGCGAGCGGCGGGCCGCATCATTGAATTCAATCTGTTTTGCCATGAGTCAGTTGTCCTTTCACGGACTAATCCCTGCAACCATCGGCGGGGCCGGCGGTGCAGGGATCGGTCGGGTGGGTTACTTGACGACGATGGCCAGAACGTCGCGGGCCGAAAGCACCAGCAGCTCTTCGCCGCCGGTCTTGACCTCGGTGCCGCCGTACTTGGAGTAGAGCACCACATCGCCGACGGCGACGTCTACCGGTACCCGGTTGCCGTTGTCGTCCACGCGGCCTGGGCCGACGGCGACGACTTCGCCTTCCTGCGGCTTTTCCTTCGCCGTGTCCGGGATCACCAGACCGGAAGCGGTGGTCTGCTCAGCTTCGAGCTGGCGGACGACAATACGATCCTCAAGAGGCTTAATAGAGACCGACACTCGGACCTCTCCTTCTCACACTCAGTAGTTTGTGGGTTTGGCCGCGCCACGGGCGTCAACCGTCGTCGCGGTGCCGGTAGGTGCACCGTGGATACGGCCTTTTCAGTTAGCACCCTCGGTATGAGAGTGCTAACTACGACTCTATTGAGTCGATTAGCACTCGGTCAAGGCGAGTGCCAGTTTTCCGCAGATTCACGGCCCGGGCACAGGCGGTCATTCGCCCAATGCGGCAAATACGTAAACGCAGAGGAACCCCACGAAGAACAACGCCGTCAGGAGCGCCGTCTCCCGGTGCTCGTGGGCTTCTACCAGAAGTTCCTCCACCACCAGGTAGAGCAGTGCCGCCGCACCGAAAGCCAGCACCGCGGCAAGCACCTGCACCGGCGAGCAGGAACAGGGCGATCAAAGCGCCCACGAAGGTGAACAGCGAAAGCGCCGACGTCGCCGATGCGGCGATCAGCGGACGGATCCCCTGGGCTTTCAACGTCAAGGTCAAGGAGACCCCGACGAACAGGATCTCCAAGGTCAAAGCGGCGGCCAGGACCAGCCCTTGGCTGAAACTCAGCGTGGAGCCCAAGCCCACCAAGACCCCGTCCACGAGCAGGTCCACGCCCACTGCCACGATCAGTCCGATCGGCAGGATGGCGGCCTTGCGGAGGCTTTTGGCGTTTTCATACCGGGCTTCCATCGAGCGGCTGAACTGGCTCAAGCCGAGCATCAGGGCGACCCCCAGCACGAAGCCGATTCCGGCCCAGAGCCAATTCCCTTCCTTTTTGACCTCGGGCAACAGCTCGCTCGCCAGGGCCGCCAACACCACGCCGGCGGTGAAATGCTGCACCCCGCTGACCACCTGGCCGGGCGGCTGCCAACGCACCACCGCGAAGGAACCGATGATGCTGGCCAGCACCGGCGGAAGGATGAGCGACAAACTGAGTCCCATGGGCATGGATCCATCACACCATGCCCGCCGGAGGATTCGCAGCCGTCAACGGCAGGGTGCCCGGCGCAAATTAGACTTTCCTCATGTCCACTGAATCGATTGCCCCTCTGCTCAGCACCGAAGGCTGGGAATTGCTCTCCGCGATCGGGCCGTACGCCGAGGCAGATGCGCTGTCCACCTCGGAACGGCTGCGCAAGGCCGGGCACTCGGCCGAGTTGGTTTCGGCGGTACTCACGCAATCCAGATTGCGCAATAAGGCGACCGCCAAGTTCGGCGAGTTCGCCGCGCAGATGATCTTCACTCAAGCCGGCCTCGAACAGGCCACCAGGTTGCCAGTCGCCGCCCTGCACGCGCAGCGTTTCGCTGCCGCCGGAGTCGCCAGAATCGCCGACTTGGGCTGTGGCATCGGTGCCGATTCGCTGGCTTTTGCGACCCTCGATTTGGACGTGACCGCCGTCGAGCTCGACGAGACCACTGCGGCCTGCGCGACCATGAACCTACTCCCCTTCCGCAATGCCCGGGTGATCCAGGCCGACGCCGCCCAGTTCGATCCGGCGACCGTCGACGGCATCTGGCTGGATCCGGCCCGGCGGGACTCCACGAGCTCCGGCACCTCCAGGATTTTCGATCCGGAAGCTTTCTCCCCACCGCTTTCCTTCGTCGAGCGCCTCGCCGAACGGGGCATGCCGGTGGGCGTGAAGCTCGGGCCCGGAATTCCGCACGAATCGATCCCGGCCGGTTGCGAAGTGCAATGGGTCTCGGTGGACGGCGATCTGGTGGAGGCCACGCTGTGGTTCAATGCGCTGGCCCGACCCGGCATCCGCCGATCGGCGCTGCTGCTCGGTGCTGCCCGCGGCGCCGAACTGCACAGCGCCCTGGACTTCGATCCGGCGGCGCAGGACGCTCCGGTAGGACCGCTCGAGGGCTACCTTTACGAGCCTGATCCGGCAGTGATCCGCGCCGGGCTGGTCGCGGACCTGGCGAAACGGATCGGGGCGCACCTCGTCGACCCGCAGATCGCCTATTTGGCCGCGGCCGAACCGTTGGACACACCTTTTGCGCGCGGCTACCGGATCATCGACGTGCTGCCGTACAACGTCAAAGTATTGCGCAATTGGGTCCGGGAAGCCGGAATCGGCACCCTGGAGATCAAAAAACGCGGTACCGCGGTCACTCCCGAAGAGCTCCGCAAACAGCTGCTCGGCGGAAAAGCCGGCAAAGCCAAAGCCAAAAACTCGGCCACGCTGGTGTTGACCAGGATCGGCAGCGAGCGGGTGGCCGCCGTCGTCGAACCGCTCTGAACCCGGCGCGGCTCAGGACTCGGCACGGGAAAACTCCGAGGCTTCCCGGACCAATTCGGCGCTCGGCCGCACCCCGGTGTAGAGCACGAACTGCTCCTCGGCCTGGATCGCGATCACTTCGGCACCGGAAATCACCTTTTTGCCCAGCGCTTCCGCGGTTTCGACCAATGGCGTCCGGGCCGGCAGCGCCACCACGTCGAAGACCGTCTCGGCTGCCTCGATCGCGGACAGCGGAAAGGCCAGCACCGATTCGTCTGCGCCTTGCATGCCCAACGGAGTGACATTGATCAGCAGTTGCGCGTGGTGTTCCGCCACCTCCGGCAGCCAGTCGAATCCGTAGAGCGCAGCGAGCGCCGGCCCGGTTTCGGAATTCCGCGCGACGATGGTCACCGAACCGAATCCGGCATTCCGCAACGCCGCGGCGACCGCTTTGGCCATTCCGCCCGAGCCCTGCAGCAGCACGGTGCTCGTCACCGGAATCCGGTGCTCCAGCAGCAGCCGCTCGATCGCGAGGTAGTCGGTGTTGTAGGCGGTGAGCACGCCGTCGTCGTTCACGATGGTATTGACCGAATCGATCGCTTCCGCGGAGGGCGAGATCCGGTCCAGCATCGGGATCACGGCTTCCTTGTAGGGCATCGAAACCGCGGCGCCGCGAATGCCCAGCCCGCGGATTCCGCGTACCGCATCGGCGAGGTCCACCGGGGCGAACGCCTTGTAGACGAAGTTCAAGCCGAGCCGGTCGTAGAGGTAGTTGTGGAATCGCGTACCGATATTGCTCGGCCGTGCCGCGAGTGAAATGCACAAGGTCATGTCTTTGTTCAGGATAGGCACGGTATCCAGGATAGCCGCCGGTCCCGGATCTCTCCCGGACCCCGGGCCAGCTTCGGGGCGGAACGGGGCCGGCAGCGGGACCGGCAGTCGGTTTCAGCCCTGGCGGGCTTTCATCCTGGGGTTCAGTTTGTTGATCACGAACGTCCTGCCGCGGCGGCGGACGATCTGCGCTCCGGGGACCTTCTTCAAAGCCCGGAGCGAGTTTCTGACTTTCATGGTTTTCCTCCTTCAATGACGGCTGTCTAAGCCGAATGGGTCGTCGAAATATTCCGGCCGGTTGCCCGCTTCAGCCAGACTCAATTGCGCGGAGTCCAGCAAGTCGTGGACTTCCGATTCGATCAGTTCGTCGGCCCGGCCAGTCAGCGCCAGGACACTGCCCGGCTGCTCGATCCCGGGCAGCCAATCCCCGGTGTTCTCCAGCCAAAGCCTGGGCCCGATGCCCCGGACCGCGATCCGCCGTTCCGGCGTGGATGCGAGCCAAAGCCGGCCGCGGACCCAACAGCTTCCGGCCGCCAGCTCCGGCAGCACGGCACGGAAGCGTTCCGGGTGCAGCGGCCGCTGCAGTTGGTACCGGACGGTGCGGAAGACACCTGGGCTCCGGTCCTCCGCCACCCGGACTTCGCCGGGTGCCTGGCGGGCCATAAGCTCGTCGAGATCGAAACAGCCGGGCCGGACCTGCTCGGTGCGGAGCGCCACCGCGGCGTGCGGTGCAAGTTCGTGCAGCAACTCCAGGCCGAGCGCGCGCTGCGGGTGCGCGGCCTCGATCAGCGCATTCGCCAATGACGGGGACGGCAGTACGGTATCCGCCTGGGCCAGCGTTCCGACCAGGAATTCGCCCTGGGTCCGCGGATCTTTCGGGTAGCTGGTCAATCCCAGCGCGGAGAGCCCCCGACGGTCCCAGAGCTGGTCTTCGAGTTCTGCCGGATCCAGGGCGAGCACCGCGTTGTCGATGCAAAAGGCTTCTTCGAGCCCGGCGTAAAGCGCCTCCACCACCATGTCCGGCTCCACCCCCGGCGGCAGCGCCAATACGGCGTGTGGCACCCCTTCCCGGATCAACCGGCGCACCGTCGGCACCAGGTCCAGGCGCACCGTGCAGGAAAGGCAGCCGTGCTCCAGCCGACCGGAGCTCCGCTCCTGCAATTCGCCCTGCCGGTAGATCCGACGGAGCACCAATGCGCTGTTCCCGAGGCCATCGTCCAAGAGGTCATGGACCACGATCACCGAGTCCGGGTGGGTGCCGGAAAGCAGTTCCGCGCCGCGCTGACGACAGTGCGGATCCAGCGAGGCCAGAAGAGAAAGATGCATGTTTTCCAAGTTACATGCGAACGATTCTCATTTGCAAATGCCTCGATGACGGCCCGAAGTCATCGAGTCGGAACCGGGGCTCCGGCTGAATTAGACTTGGGCGACACTTATCCAGCCTTGCTGACCTCCGGAGGGGGCGAATCATGGAAATACCTTTCGGCGATTCAGCCCAATCCACGCTCGGCGTCGAATGGGAACTGGCCCTGGTGGATGCCGAAACCGGCGAACTCACCCCGCAAGCAGATTCGCTGCTGCGGGTGATCAATGCGGAGCACCCAGAACTGCAATCCGATGAGGAACATCCGCACATCAAGCGCGAGTTGCTGCTCAACACCGTGGAATTGGTCACCGGCGTCTGCCAGACCGTGGCAGAGGCGAAAGCCGACCTGGGCCGCTCGCTCGGCACCGTACGCGAAGCCGCCGACCGCGCCGGCGTCGAACTCATGTGCTCCGGGACCCACCCGTTCAGCCATTCCCAAGCCCAAGCCGTCACGGACCAAGCGCGTTACGCCAAACTGATCGATCGGACCCAGTGGTGGGGATCGCAGATGGTGATCTACGGCGTGCACATCCACGTCGGCCTGGACTCGGTGCACAAAGCCATGCCAGTGCTCGACGGCCTGGTCAATTACGTGCCGCACTTTCAAGCGCTTTCCGCCTCCTCGCCGTTTTGGAACGGCGAGGACACCGGGTACGCCTCGCAGCGGGCCTTGATGTTCCAGCAGCTCCCCACGGCCGGTTTGCCCTTCCAGTTCAAAGACTGGTCCGGTTACGAGAACTACGTGCAGGACGTGCTCACCACCGGTGTGATCGATCAACAGAGCGAAATCCGCTGGGACATCCGGCCGGTTCCGGCACTGGGCACCATTGAAATGCGGATTTGCGACGGGATGGCGACTTTGGAAGAAGTCGGCGCGGTCGCCGCGCTCACGCAGTGCCTGGTGCAGTCGTTCTCCGACCGGCTCGATGACGGCGGCAGCATCCCGACCATGCCGCCTTGGCATGTACAGGAAAACAAATGGCGGGCTGCCCGCTACGGCATGGACGCCATCATCATCCTGGACGCCGAATCCAACGAAAAGCTGGTCACCGAAGACCTCTTCGAGTTGCTCAACAAACTCGAGCCGGTTGCTGCCCGGCTCGGTTGCGCGGCCGAACTCGCCGACGTCGAGAAGATCATCCGACGGGGCGCCGGCTACCAGCGGCAACGAGCCGTGGCCCGGGCCCACGACGGCGACCTGCACGCGGTCGTCGACGATCTGGTCGCACTGCTCCGGGACGGCCACCAAAACTGACGCCGAGCGGCCACCTCTGCAGGCCAAATCCGGGTTTTGACGTGTAGATCAGGCCACTCGACGGCGGGTTCAGAGGCAGATGGTGGTCACCGGGAGCGAAGAATCCGGAGCGAAGCCCAAGCCCGACGGCTGCACCCCGCGTTGCACCAACTGCGCGCCCAGGGCGGCCACCATGGCGCCGTTGTCGGTGCACAACGACGTCGCCGGGACCAGCAGCTCGATTCCGGCCGCGGCGGTCCGTTCCGCAAGCAACTCCCGCAGCCTGGAGTTCGCCGCGACGCCGCCGCCCAGCAACAAGGTTCCGATTCCCTGTTCCTGGCAGGCGAGCACCGCTTTGGCGGTCACCACGTCCAACACTGCTTCCTGGAACGACGCCGCAATGTCCGCAGTCGGGATTTCGGTGCCGGCGGCTTCGTCCTGCTCCACCCGCCGGGCCACCGCGGTCTTGAGTCCGGAAAAGGAAAAATCGTAGCGGTGCGGGCCCGGTGCTTCCCGGCTGCCCAGGTACTTCGGCGCAGTCAGGCCACGCGGGAAAGCCACCGCGGCGGGGTTCCCGCTACGGGCCAATCGGTCGATCGCCGGCCCGCCGGGATAAGCCAAGCCGAGGATCCGGGCGATTTTGTCGAAAGCCTCGCCGGCGGCGTCGTCGATCGTCGCGCCGAGCAACTCGACATCCTCGGTGAGGCTGCGGACCCGGAGGATTTCGGTGTGCCCGCCGGAGACCAGGAGCGCGCCGAGGTTTTCCGGAAGCCGGTTGCCGAGCGCGGAATCCAAGAGCCCGACTCCGACGTGCGCGACCAGGTGGTTGACCGCGTAAAGCGGTTTTCCGGTCGCCAAGGCCAGCGCTTTGGCCGCGCAGACGCCCACCATCAAGGCTCCGGCCAGACCGGGACCAGCAGTGACCGCGATCGCGTCGATGTCCGCCAAGCCGACCCCCGCGGTGGCCAGCGCTTCATTGAGCGTGGGGACGATCGCATCCAGATGCGCCCGGGAGGCAATTTCCGGAATCACCCCGCCGAACCTCACATGCTCGGCCATCGAAGAGGAAACCGTGTTGGCCAGCAATTGGGTACCCCGGACGATGCCCACGCCGGTTTCGTCGCAGGAGGATTCGATTCCCAGTACCAGCGGCATCATGCTTGTGCTCCCAACTGCGCCCGCATCACCAGGGCGTCCACGCCGTCGCGGTAGTAACGCGGCCGCAGATGAATCTGTTCGAACCCGAATCGCCGGTAGAGCTGCTGCGCTCTGGGATTGTCTGCCCGGACTTCCAACAGCACCTCGGTGGCGCCCCGGCGGCCGGCTTCGGCCAACAACTCGGTCAGCAAGGCAGTGCCGATGCCCTGCCCTTCGAAATCCGGCAGAACTGCGATGGTCTGCACATCGGCGACCGGCGGCAAACACATCAGACCGGCATATCCGACGATTTCGTCCCGGTCCTCGGCGACCAGATAATGCCGGCTGGCCTGGGCCAACTCGTCGACGAACATCTGCCGCGGCCAGGCGTCGATCGGGAAAAGCACGCCTTCGAGCTCGGCGACGGCATTGACGTCCGCTGCGGTCATCACCCGGAATCCTGCGCTCATAAGGCCCGTTTCCTCGGCCCGGGGACTTGGGCGTCGGATTCGCGGAGGTACTGCGGAGCACTGTCCAGAAGCGCTTGGCCGGCCCGCAGCCTGGCCGCTGCCGAAAGCCCCAATGCCGCCGCGGTGGGCTGGGCCGCGCGGAACTCCTCGACCGCGTGGCCAGCCAATGCCTCGGCATAGATGCCGGCGCCGAATCCGTACACCGGCAGCTCCGGAAGCTCAGACGCCGCGCCGACGTTCGGCCCGGCCAACAAGGTCCCATCGGCGGCGTAGCGCGCCCAATACACTTCCTTCCGCCGCGCATCCGTGGCAACCAGGAACTCCCCCGACGGCGGCGCTGCCGCGGTCTGCACGGCCCAGGCCAGCGCGTCCAGGCTCAGCACCCCGTGCAACGGGACCTGCCAGACGTCGGCGAGCACTCTGGCGGTCGCGATTCCGGAGCGGAGCCCGGTGAACGGGCCAGGACCGACGCCGACCGCGATCGCTTGCGGGGTGTCCCGGCCCTCCAGCAGACGCCCGATACCCAAGGCGAGCACTTCGGCGTGGCTCCGGGTGTCCTCGGTGGCGAAGGCGTCGAGCAGTTCTTCATCCTGGATGAGCGCGGCAGAGGCTATGGCCGAGGTGTCGATGGCGAGCAGAAGCACGGTACCAGCCTACGGGATGGTGCAGACCGGCGGTGCCGCGCGGCTTCGGGGCCAGGAGCTTCCGCCGGCATCACGACCCGAGGAGCGAACTGAAGTCCGTGCCTTCCCAGCGCGGCCCGACGGCCATCAGGTCAATGCTGCGCGGCTCGTCGTCGGCATCTCCAGCAGCTCCGGCTTCGTCGGCAGCGCCGCGGTTCAGCCGGATCCGCAGATAGGAATCGCTCAGGTGTTCCACTCGGCCGTCGCCCCACTCCACCACCGTGACCGAAACGTCCATGGTGTTCTCGAGGTCGATGTCGTCGATCTCGGCCGCAGAGGCCAGCCGATAGGCGTCGACATGCACCAAATCCGGCCCCCCGACCAGCGAAGGATGGATCCGGACCAGCACGAACGTCGGCGAGATGATACCGGCCCGTACCCCCAGCTGCTCGCCCAAAGCCTGGGTGAACGTGGTTTTCCCGGCTCCCAGTTCACCGGAAAGGATGATCAGATCGCCGGCCCGGAGGAGCCCTGCCAAAGCCCTGGCGAGCCGCCGGGTCCCAGCCAGATCGGGAACATCGAGCTTCATTCTGCGGCTTCCGCGGCGGCCCCGGCGTGCAGATACACCCTGGGCACCCTGGGCGCGATCCGGGTCACCACCTCGTAATTGAGGGTGCCCGCTGCTGCCGCCCAGAGATCCACCGAAGGATCGCCGGCCTCGGCTGCGCCGAACAGCACTGCTTCCCGCCCGAGCAGCGATTCGCCGTCCGCCACCCTGTTGCCCGGGCCGAGGTCCACGACCATCTGGTCCATCGCGATCCGACCGACCACTGGATAGATTTCGGTACCGATCCGCACCGGGCCACCGGTCGCGATCCGGGGCACCCCATCGCCGTAGCCGAGCGGGATCAGGGCCAGAGTGCTCGGTTCACCGGTCCGGTAGTGCAGCCCGTAGGAGACGCCTTGCTCGGCCGGCACGTCTTTGCAATGGGCCACGAAAGTCTTCAGCGTCATGGCCGGTTTGAGGCCCAAATCCTCAGAAGTCTGACCGGCGAACGGCGAGAGCCCATAGAGTCCGATGCCGGCCCGGACCAAGTCGAAATGCGTGTCCGGCCGGGAGAAGATCGCCGGAGTATTCGCCAAATGGCGCACTTCGACGTCGACTCCGGCATCTTCCGCGATGGCCACGGCTTCGCGGAACCGGCGCAACTGCACATCGGTTTCTTCCCGGTGCGGCTCGTCCGCGACGGCCAAGTGCGAGAACAAGCCCACCACGCGCAGCAAGCCCTCGTCTTGGTACTCGAGCGCTTCGCCGATCACCGAATCCCAGAGTGCACTGGTGCTGCCGTTGCGGCCCAGACCGGTGTCGATCTTCAAATGTACCCGGGCTGGGCGTTGCTGTTCCCGGGCCGCTGCCACAATGTGCGCGAGTTCCCAACCGGAGACGCCGAGATCGATCCCGGCCTCGACCGCGGAGCCGAAGTCAGTTGCCGCGGTGTGCAGCCAGGCCAGGATCGGCGCCTCGATGCCGTCCGCCCGCAACTCCAGCGCTTCGCGGACGTGCGCCACGCCGATCCAGGCGGCTCCGGCCTGCAACGCTGCCGTCGCCACCGGCACCGCGCCGTGGCCGTACCCATCGGCCTTGACCACTGCCATGACCTTCGCCGGCGAAGCGATCTGGGCGATCCGGCGGACGTTTTGCCGGATCGCCTCGAGGTCGATCACGGCTTGGCGTTCAGGGGGGAAATCTGCGCGGTTCACCAAACCAGTCTAAGTGCGCAGGCGACCGGAACGGCTCAGGCGTCGGAATGGTGCGCGATGGTGGCAGTGGCCCTGCGCACCGCCTCCGAAGGCACGTCCAGGACCAGGTCCTCGAGGAAGGCGTAGCGCCTCAGCCACTGTTTTCGGACCCCGGCCCGGGCCGAATTCATCCGGTGCCACCAGTCCGCGATGTCGCCCCAACCGGGCGCGGCGAGCGAACCGCCCACCTGTTGCACGGACAACGACGCGCAGAGGTTCGCGAAACTGAGCCGGTCAGCAAGCCGCCAACCGGCCAGGGTTCCCATCACGAAGGCCGCGCCGAAACAGTCGCCGGCACCGGTGGGGTCCCACGCTTGGACCGGCAGCGCCGGCACCCACTCCTCTTCGCCGCTTTCCGCGTCGATCGCCATCGCGCCTTGCTCGCCGACCGTCACCACGGCCACCGGGACCCGGTCCGCGAGAGCGTAGAGCGCCGCCCAGGGATCATCGGTCCGGGTGAAAGCCATCGCTTCGGGGCCATTGGGCATGAACGCATAGAAATGTTCCAGGTGCTGCAGAGTTTCCACCGGCCACTGCCCGCTGGGATCCCAGCCGACGTCGCCGAACAGTTTGGTGCCTTGGCGCGCCGCGGTGATGGCCCAGGGCTCGATCTGCGGTTCCAAGGAGACCACGGCGGCTCGTGCACCGGGTGGATTCCCACCGAACAACTCGGTGGCCGATTTCGGTGCCGGATGCCCGTGCGAGATCATCGAACGGTCCTTGTGCACGGAGAGCGAAACCGTCACCGGTGAATGCCAACCGTCGAAGCGCTCAGAATTGCCCAAGTCCACATGCTCCTGGTCGCACAGCACGGTCCAGTTGAAATCACCGTAGCCGTCGTCGCCGAACGCTGCGGCCAAGCTGGTGTTCAATCCCAGCCGGCTGGCCGCAATCGCCTGGTTGGCCACCCCGCCCGGGCAGGAACCCATGCCGTCGCTGAAGATTTCGGTGCCTTTTTCCGGCAGTTCGGCCAGGCCGGTGAAGATGATGTCGAAGAACACCGACCCGCTCAGGATCAAATCGAATTGCGGCTGTTCCGGACCGCGGTGCGCGGCGAGCGGATCGAATCGCTTCTGTGTGGCGTTTGCCCCCGGTTTCATGCCACGAGCCTACTCGTCTCTCCGCGCCGAGCGTTGACTTGTGGCGGCTAACAAGGGTTTTGACCGCCACAAGTCAACGCTCGGCGGATGTGGCAGGCAGAATGGACCTCATGCGTCTGGTGATTGCGGGTGGCGGCGGCTTTCGGGTTCCTTTGGTGTACCGGGCGCTGAGCACCGGGACGCACTCCGGGTTGATCGATTCCGTGGTGTTGCACGATGTCGACCCGGACCGGCTCCGGGCCATCCTGGCGGTGATCGAGGCGATGCCATTCCCCGGCCCGCCGGTGGAACTCCGGGAATCGCTCGAAGAAGCCCTGCCCGGTGCAGACGTGGTGTTCGCGGCCACCCGGGTCGGCGGCACCGCCGGGCGGGTTCTGGACGAACGCGTGGCTCTGCGGCTCGGGGTGCTCGGGCAGGAAACCACCGGAGCCGGCGGAATCAGTTACGCCCTGCGCTCGATCCCGTACATGCACTCGCTGGCCGGCGCGATGGCGGAGCACTGCCCGGAGGCTTGGCTGGTCAACTTCACGAACCCGGCCGGCATGGTCACCCAAGCGCTGCAAACTCTGCTTCCGGGACAGGTGATCGGCATCTGCGATTCGCCACTGGGTTTGGTCCGGCGGGCTGCCGCAGCGGCCGGGGTCTCGCTGGACGGCATGGCCGGTGTCGACTACTTCGGGCTGAATCACTTGGGCTGGTTGAACGGCTTGACCGAGGCCGGCACAGATCGCCTGCCCGGACTGCTGGCCGCCGCGGACCGACTGGACAGTTTCGAAGAGGGGCGGCTCTTCGGTGCGGATTTCCTGAGGTCCCTGGGCTCGCTGCCGAACGAGTACCTGTTTTACTACTACCGCCGCGAAGCTGCGCTCGCCGCAGTGCAGCAGGCTCCGCAGACCCGGGGCGAGTCGATTGCGCATGCGCAACGCAGCAGCTATCCGCAGTTCCACGGACCCGAGGCGTTCCGGCACTGGGATGCCGCGCGCCGGGCCCGCGAGCAGGGCTACCTCGCCGAGGCCCGGAACGACGGCGAACCCCGCGACGAGCCGGACCTCGCCGGCGGCGGCTATGAAGAAGTCGCCTTGGCCGCGATGAACGCCCTGCTTACCGGTACGCCGGCCGAGTTGATCCTCAATGTGCGCAATGGGAACACCATGCCGGCGCTGGAGCCGGACGCGGTGCTCGAAGTGCCCAGCCGGGTCGATGCCTCGGGCGCCCGGGCTCTGCCGTTGCTTTCGACGCCGTCGATGCACCAACTCGGCCTGATCGCCCAGCTCAAAGCCGTGGAAACCGCAGTCGTCCGGGCGGCCCTGCACGGCGAACGGGACCAGGCGCAGCTCGCCTTCAGCCTGCATCCGCTGGTCGGCGACGAATCTTTGGGGCGGCGACTGCTGCAAGGCTACGAAACCGCTTTCCCGGAACTCAAGCTGCTCTGGCAGTGAATTCCGGGGCTGCCGTTCAGCCCTTGACCGCCTTGTTCGCAGCGTCCTGCGCTTGTTTCAACCCTTCGGCAACCGGCGTGCGGCCCAGGAACATCTCATTGAAAATCGGCTTCCAGGCGTTCACCGCGGCCCCGTAGTTGGTGCCCACCGGGGCCTGGATGGTTTTGCCCTGCGCAGCCTTGGCGAACTGCGAAACGTCGACGCCCTTTGCATTCCAGTAGTTGCGGTACGCGTCTTGCGCACCGAGTACCGCGGGATCGGCGGCTCCCTCGGCTCCGATGAACTTCGCACCCTCGGCCGAGCCGAGCCATTGCAGCACCTTGTTCGTCGCGTCCTTGTTCCCGGTCTTCGCATTGCCCGCCGCAATGATGTTGTTCACTACCGAGACCGCGCCTGCCGGGCCGGCCGGCATCGGCGCGACCGCCCACGGGAAGCTGGCCCCCTGGGCCACGTTCGCCAAGTTGTAGGTGCCGGATTGGAACATTGCGATCTTGCCCTGGATGAACTGGTCCCGCATGAAATCACCGTTGTCGTTGCTGTTCGCGGCGCCCGGGGACACATGGTATTTGTTGATCAGATCGATGATGTACTGGAAAGCCTGGGTGCTTTGCGGCGAAGCGAAAACAAAGTCTTCGCCGTTTTGGAATTCGCCGCCGTTCTGGCCGATGAAGTTGTAATAGATCGCCTGCAGATCCTGGCTCGCGTTGTACCCGTATTGCACGATGTTGCCCACATCGAACGCCGGATCGTCGGCGGTTTTCCCGGCCGCGTCGACAGTCAGTTTCTGCGCAGCCTTGAGGAAGGTGTCCTTGGCCGGATCGGTCGGGTTCCACTGCAGGTCCGCCAAGGAGACCCCCGCCTTGGCCACCAGGTCTTTGTTGTAATAGATCCCGATTCCGCCGTCGGTCAGCTGCGGCACTCCCCACAAAGTGCCGTTGCGCGTGTATTGGCTGACCGCCGCCGGAACCCATCCGGCCTTGGCCGCATCGAAATCCGCGCCGATCGGCAGCAGCGAGCCGCTGTCCGCATAAGGCGAGAAGTACGAGGATGAAATCCAGAAGATGTCGTCCGCATTCCCAGCGGAGACATCCGTGCGGAGCTTGTTGAAATAGGTGGCAAAGGGTTCCAGCACGGTCTTCACCGTGATTCCGGGATTCTTCGATTCGAACTCCCGGAATGAGGATTCGTAGGCTTTCTGCACCTGCTCGTCCCACAGCCGGACGGTCACCGTGGTCGTCGCGGCCGAGCCGGTGCCGCCCGGATCTGCCGGCGAGCACGCCGTCGTGGTCAGGGCCAATGCCGCGGCCACGGCGAGCGCGGACTTCTGCCAGATCTTCATTGCTTTCTCCTTGGGTTGCGGCCTATTTGAATCCGGTGATCGCGATCGACGACACGATGTTCTTCTGGAAGACCGCGAAAAGCAGCAGCAGCGGGGCGATCGCCACGGTCGTCGCGGCCATCACCAACGTCCAATTGCCGTTGTACTGGCTCTGCAGACCGGCGGTGGCGACGGTGACGGTCTGCCAGGTCCGGCCACTGGTGATGATCAGCGGCCAGAGGAAATTGTTCCAATGGGTCACCACGGTGATGATGGTCAGGGTGGTCAGGATCGGCCGGCTCAACGGCACCACGATGGACCTGAGGATTCGCAACGTCCCGGCGCCGTCCAACCGGGCGGCGCTGATCAGGTCTTCGGGAATCGAACGGAAATACTCGCGCAACAGGAAAATCGCATACGGCGAACCGAACAGGAAGGGCAACACCAGGGCCCAGAAGGTATTCCGGATGCCCAGTTGCGAGAACAACGTGTACAGCGGGATGATCGTCACCACTTGCGGCACCATGAGCGTCGCCAGGTAGAGCCAGAACAATCCGTCCCGGAACCGGAATTCGATTCTGGCGAAGGCATAGGCCGCCAGGACCGAAAACAGCAGTTGGCCGACCGTGACCAGGCCCACGACTTGGGCGGTGACCACGATCGGTGCGACGAAATTGCGCTCCCCGCCGAAAAGCGAGGCGAAGTTCTCCCCGGTAGCCGGACTGGGCGGGCGCAATGCCGATTCGCTGGCGAACTGTTCCGGCGTCTTGAACGCAGTCATCACGGAAAGCACGAACGGCGCCACGGTGACCAGCAGACCGAACAGCAGCAGGAGGTAGACGCCCGCATTTCTCAGGATCACGGCCGGGCTAGGCGAGGTCATAGGTGATCCTCCTGCGGAAGTAGAGCTGCTGCAAGACCGTCACCACGATCAGGATCACGAACAGCACCAGCGCCATCACCGAGGCATGGCCCACATCGAAATCCTTGAAGGCTTTGGCGTAGATCCTGGTCGCAATCACATCGGTGCTGCCTTGCGGGCCGCCATTGGGCGTGAGCGCATAGATGCTGTCGAACGCCTGGAAACTGGAGATGACCCCGGTGACCAGGACGAAGAACATCGTCGGCCGCAGCAAGGGAAGCTTGATCCGCCAGAACGTCTGCACCGCATTGGCACCGTCCACCCGTGCGGCGTCGAGCGTCTCCTGCGGCACCGCCGCCAAGCCGGCCATGAAGAACAACGTCACATAGCCCACCTGGGACCAAATGCTGACCGCGGCCACCGACGGCAGGGCCAGAACCGGATCACTCAACCACGGCACATTGCGGCCCAGCAGCGCATTGAGCGCGCCGCCGGTCGGCGCGAAGATCCAGTTCCACACCACGCCCAAGGCCAAGGGGGCGCAAATCCACGGGATCACATAGATCACCCGGAAGAATCCGGAACCCGGCAAACCCCGGCTGAGCAGAGTGGCCGCGAAGAGTCCCAAAGCGGTTTGCAGCGGAATCACCAAAAGCACGAAAAGCCCGGTCACCAGCAGCGACCGGCCGAATCCCGGATCACCGAAAACGTCGATGAAATTCTGCCCGCCGACGAAACTGGCCGGGCTGAGCAAGTCCCAGTGCTGCATCGAGAGCCAGATGACCACCAGGATCGGGAACAGCAGGAACGCGGCGATGCCGAAGAGGCTGGGCGCCAAGAGCGCATACCCGATGCCCGCTTCCCGTCGTGCCATGATCACCCGCTTTCGGTTTCCTGTACGAACTAATCAAAGTTAACCGCAAACTCGGACGAAAGCCCGTTTCCGCGGCAGCTGCTTCATCTGCAGCAACCTCGGGGACCGGATTCTTCCCGCGCCAGGCAGGAAACGACGTACAGTTCCCAGCCCGCGGCCAGCCCCAGTTCACTCCTGATTCACCGCCGATTCAATCCTCCCGGCAAGACTCAGCCGCATGGAATACCGTTCGGGATTGACGCGCCGGCATGCTCTCCAAGGTGTGTTCGGCGTCGCCGGAGCCCTGATCCCGGCGAGCGCCGCGTCGGCGGCGTACCCACCCGCTCCCCTGCTCCGGCAACGGCTGACCCTGCCCAGCGGCCTGGCCATCGGTGAGGTGGACAGCACCTCGGCGATCCTCTGGGCGAGGGCTTCGGGCGCCGGGAAAATGTTGGCCACGCTGACCGAACTGGACCGCGACGGCGTTCCGATGACCGGTCGTTTCGCGCACAAGCGAGTGGTCCGGGGCCGCTGGAACACGATGCAGGCCGCCACCGCGGACTCGGATTTCACCGCGAAGCTGTGGCTGTCCGCGCTCAAACCAGGCACCGAATACCGCGTCGAGCTGCAATTCGAAGACGAAGCCGGACAACTTTCGGAACTGGAGACCGGCAGCTTCGGCACTCCCGAGCGTTTCGCGTTCCCGGGCCGTCGGCGACCGCAGAGTTTCGTCTGGAGCGGCGACTCGACCGGTCAGGGGTGGGGCATCAATCCGGAACTCGGCGGTATGCGCGGATATCAGGCGATGCTGGACGCAGAGCCGGATTTCTTCATCCATTCCGGCGACTCGATTTACGCCGACAATCCGATCCAAGCCGAGGTGGCCGAGCCGGATGGCCGGCTGTGGCGCAACCTGGTCACCGAAGAAGTCAGCAAGGTCGCCGAGACCCTCGCCGAGTTCCGCGGCCGGCACCGCTACAACCAGCTGGACCACAACCTGCGGGCGCTTTATGCGAAGGTACCGGTTTTGGCGCAATGGGACGACCACGAAACCCACAACAATTGGTACCCGGGCCAGATCCTCGACGACGATCGTTACACCGAGCGGCGGGTGGACGTGCTTGCGGCCAGGGCCAGGCAGGCTTGGCAGGAAAATGTCCCGATCGGCGACGCTTCCCTGGCCTGGCGTCCCGGCGGTTTCAGTCCGCAACGGATTTACCGCAAGCTCAGCCGAGGCCCGGCTCTCGATGTCTTCGCGTTGGACATGCGAACCTTCAAATCGCCCAACACCGACGGCAAGGAACCTTATGAAACGCAGATTTTCGGTCCCGAGCAGACCGACTGGCTGATCCGGGAGGTCTCCTCCTCCAGAGCAACCTGGAAGGTGATTTGCAACGATCTCCCGCTGGGTTTGGTGGTTCCGGACGGCAAGAACCAGGAATCGCTCAGCAATGGGGACCACGGAAAGCCGCTCGGCAAGGAACTGGAACTGGCCCGGGTGCTGCAGGCGTTCAAACGCAACAAAGTCAGGAACGTGGTGTGGCTCACCGCTGACGTGCATTACACCGCAGCGCACCACTACGCCCCGGAACGCGCGGCTTTCACCGACTTCGATCCGTTCTGGGAATTCGTCAGCGGACCGATCTCGGCCGGCACCTTCGGCCCGAACGTTTTGGACGGGACCTTCGGCCCGAAGGCGGTTTTCGTCAAGACCGCCGAGTACCCGAACCAATCCCCACGCCAGGGCGACGCGCATTTCTTCGGCGAAGTGAAGTTCGACGCGAACGACGTGCTGACCGTCAACCTCCGGGACATCAACGGCACGACCTTGTTCACCCAAGAGCTGCAGCCGGCCCTGCGCTGAACCCATTGCGCCGATCCGGTCCGGAAACTCCCGGGCGCAACGGCACTTCGCATCCATGGCCGGTGCCGAAGAGGCGGGGGGCACCCGCTTCGTGATACTTCTTGATCCGGTAGCAATCGAGAGTCCGGAGCACGAGGAGGCCCCATGCGTGTTCTGATGCTCTCCTTGCACACCTCGCCGCTGGCCCAGCCCGGTTCCGGCGATGCCGGTGGGATGAACGTGTACGTCCGCCAACTCGCGGAGAACTTGGGCCGCCAAGGCGCCCAGGTCCGCATCATCAGCACCGGCGACCAGGGCGATCTGGAGTTGGCTCCCGGGGTCCTGGTGCAACATCTGGCCGTTCCCGCGCCGCGGTCCAAAGAAGCCCTGCCGCAGTTGCTTCCCGAGCTGATCCGCCGGATTTCCGACGTCGGCTCCGGCGGTGCCGAAATCCTGCACTCGCATTACTGGATTTCCGGGATGGCGGGCTTGGAACTCGCCCGGATCTGGCAATTGCCGCTGGTGCACACCATGCACACCATGGCCAAAGTCAAAGACCGGCACCGCACCGGGGGCCAGTTGGCCGAACCCTCGCAACGTGCCGCCGGAGAAGACCAGATCGTCGCCGCCGCGGACCGGCTGATTGCCAATACGCAAGCCGAGGCGGTTGAGCTGAACCAACTCTACGGCGGCTGCTCGGACCGGATTTCGGTGGTGCCGCCCGGCGTGGACCTCGAAGTCTTCCGGGCTGGTCCCAAACTCGCTGCGGCCGGAGCGGACCAGATGTTGCTGGTCTTCGCCGGCCGGTTGCAACGGCTAAAAGGGCCGCATATCCTGCTCGGCGCGCTCGCCCAACTCCGGGACCGCCGGCCGGAACTGGCCGTCCGGCTCGTGGTGATCGGCTCGCGGAGCGGTGCCCAGGACTACGACTTGGCGACCTTGCGACGGGAACTCGGGCTGGAAGCGGAGGTCGATTTCCTGCCGCCGATGCCCGCCGCCGAGTTGGCTTCGTGGTTCCGTTCCGCGGACGCGGTGGCCATGCCGTCGTCGTCGGAATCCTTCGGCCTGGTCGCGCTCGAGGCGCAAGCCTGCGGGACTCCGGTGCTGGCCACCCGGGTGGGCGGACTCAACCAAGCCGTGCGCGACGGCGTGACCGGACTCCTGGTCGATGACCTCGACGAATCCAGTTGGGCCCGCGCGATCGAGCAATTGCACGACCTCGGGCCTGCGGCCAGGGCCCGGATGGGCGAAGCCGGAATAGCGCATGCGGCAAGCCATTCCTGGGTGCAGACGGCCCGGCGCACCCGAGCCGTCTACGACGCTGTGCTTGCCGCAAGCCGCTGAGCCGGCAAAGCCTTCGGCGAATTCGTTCCTCCGGCGCTGCTTTGCGGTAAATTGGCAACCGGATCACACCCTGGTCCGGCCAACCGGCAGCCAAAAGCAGTTCCGCGAAGACCTCGTGAATCAGTGAAGGATCTGAAGACAATGACGTCAACCGTCGAGCCCATGACCGATCTGCACATCGCCCAGCAAGCCCAGCTTCGACCCATTGCGGAGATCGCCGAACGCGCCGGAATTCCGGCGGATGCGATTGAGCTCTACGGCCGGTACAAAGCCAAGATCGACGTCGGCGAAATTCCGGCGTCCGGGCGGCGCGGCAAGGTCGTGCTGGTCACGGCGGTCTCCCCCACCCCGGCCGGTGAAGGAAAAAGCACCACTACCGTGGGACTCGCGGATTCGCTGAGCCGGGCCTTCGAGCAGGACGGCTCCGGCCGCAAAGCCATGATCGCCCTGCGCGAGCCTTCACTCGGACCGACCCTGGGCATGAAAGGCGGGGCCACCGGCGGCGGTTACTCCCAGGTGCTGCCGATGGATGAGATCAACCTGCACTTCACCGGTGATTTCCATGCGATCACCTCGGCGAACAACGCCTTGTGCGCGTTGATCGACAATCACATCTACCAAGGCAATGCGCTGAATATCGATCCGCGCCGGATCAGCTTCAAACGCGTGCTGGATATGAATGACCGGGCGCTGCGCGAAGTGGTGATCGGCCTCGGCGGACCGACCCAAGGGGTTCCCCGGCAAGACGGATTCGACATCACGGTCGCCTCCGAGATCATGGCCGTTTTCTGCCTGGCCAAAGACCTGCAGGACTTGAAACAACGGATCGGCCGAATCACCTTCGGCTTCGACTACGACCGGAAGCCGGTCACGGTCGCCGAGTTGGGCGTCGAGGGCGCATTGACCCTGCTGCTCAAAGAGGCCGTCAAACCGAACCTGGTGCAGACCATCGCGGGCACGCCGGCGCTGGTGCACGGCGGGCCGTTCGCGAACATCGCGCACGGCTGCAACTCGGTGATCGCCACGTCACTGGCCCGGGAACTGGCCGATGTGGTGATCACCGAAGCCGGCTTCGGCGCGGATCTGGGTGCCGAAAAGTACATGGACATCAAGGCCCGGACGGCGGATGTGGCACCTGACGCGGTGGTGATCGTGGCCACGGTACGCGCCTTGAAAATGCACGGAGGAGTCGCCAAAACCGATTTGGCGGAACCGGATCTGGCCGCCCTGCAAGCCGGTGTGGGCAATCTGCAGCGGCACATCCGCAACATCCGGCAGTTCGGCCTCGATCCCGTGGTATCGATTAACAAGTTCAGCTCGGACAGCGTGGAAGAACTCGACTGGCTGCTGCAATGGTGCGCCGATCACCAGGTTGCCGCCGCGGTGGCCGATGTTTGGGGCCGCGGTGGTGGTGGAGACGGTGGCGATGAACTGGCGGCCGAGGTGCTGCGGGCTCTGCAGCAACCGCACCGATTCGACCATCTCTATGCTTTGGACTTGCCGGTCAAGGAGAAAATCGAACTAATCGCACAGCGGATCTACGGGGCGGACCGGGTGGAGTTCTCCAGCCCGGCATTGAAGCGGCTTGCCGAAATCAGCTCTAACGGCTGGGACGCTTTCCCGGTGTGCATGGCCAAAACCCAATATTCGTTTTCGGATGACGCTTCGCTCCTGGGCGCGCCCGAAGGCTTCACGCTGCACGTACGGGACCTCGTGCCGAAAACCGGGGCCGGATTCATCGTGGCTTTGACCGGCGCGGTGATGACCATGCCGGGATTGCCGAAAACACCTGCCGCACTTCGGATGGACGTCGATGCGACCGGAAATGCAGTCGGCTTGAGTTGATCAGGCCTCGGCCGCCAGGTGCTCCCGACGAGGCTGCTCTCCGGCACTCCGAGCCACCGGAGAATGCAGATTTTTTCGTTGGGCTTATGGCTCGGCTGCGGGAAACCACAAAGATCCGGAATGGTCGAAGGGCTTTTGATAACGTAGACGTCCTCATTTTCGGCACGTGATCGAAGATGCAGCTTCGTATTCTTCATCCATCTCGAAAACTCACTCGGATTAGGCTCTTTTGGCACTGCCTTCGTCTCCGTGTGGGTCAGCGGGAAGGCATTCCGGCATGCCGGCAATAGCCTTCAAAACCTTTGAACGAAGGGAAAACTGACGCCACAGCGACGGTATATTCCGGGCCGCGCCTGGGCATGGCGGACCACCCTGAACAGGCCATTGATTCCAATGGAACAAATTGCGCAAATCATGAATACGCATCGAATATCACCGCATAGGGGTTACCACAAAGCCACATTGGAACTGCTTGAGTTGGCTGATATCGTACCTAAGCGCGTGCAATGAGAATTGCAGGTCTATAGGTTGGGGGGATCTATTCGGAGTCCCTGTATGTGTTGTTACTACTGACGGAGACTTCTCTTGGTAAATCTTCATTCGCGGGGTTCGGCTGCGCGGCAAAACACTGATACGAAGAATGCGGGCAGAAGACGGCCCCGCTGGCGGACCTGGTTCGCCGCGACGGCGGCAGTGCTGCCGCTCGCCATGATCGCCCAAGCCGCGCCGGCAGTGGCTGCCTCGATGACTTTGCGGAACAACCCCGCAGCGGTATCGACCTTGTACCCCGGTTCGCAGGGCGCCTTGAAGTTCTCCTTGGTCAATGACGGACAAGGCGAAGTCATCGATCTGACCAAAACCTCTTCGATTGTCTTCAATGCCCCCGAGGGTACGGTGTTCCCGGCCCAGACTACCGTCGTCTCGCAACTGGCCAGTACTGAGAATGGACCGCTCCGCGACACGGTACTCACTGCCACCAACTGCGTTTTGAGCAATAACTCAAGAACCCTTTCCTGCGGCCTAGGCACATCCACCGGAGGCACCCGGGTCACTTGGGACTCAGGCTGGGAACGTCGTTTCCTGCCGCAGCTCCAAGTTGCTTCGACCACTGCTCCGGGGAACTTGCCGGACACCGCAGGGACCATGACCTTCGAAGTAGTCTCCGGTGGAACTACGGTGGGCAATGCCAGCGGCAAGGTCCGCGTGATGGTCGATCCGGCCATCAACCCCTCCGACGGCTACCAGCTCACCGGCAAGGGCCAGGCCGGGTTCACCGTGACCGTGACCGATGCCGCCGGCAATGTGCTGGGCACCCCGACGGTCGACGCCAACGGCAACTGGACCTTGACGCCGAGCACCCGGGTAGCCACCGGCACCGTGGTGCGGGTAGCCCAGACCGATGACGCCAATGTCACCAGAACCGCGCAGACCACCATCGGGTCGCCGGCCCCGGACGCACGGAAAAGCGAGTTCGTGGTCTCCACCGGGGACCGAGCCGCAAACGGCACTGCCTCGCACACCGTGACCGTCACTCTGCGCGACGCGCAGAACAACCCGATCCCGGATGCGGACACCAGCAAGCTCGCTGCCACCAGCACTCCGGCCAACGCAACGATCAGCGCCTGGACGAACAATAACAACGGCACCTACACCGCCACGATGACGTCCACGGTTGCCGGCAATAAGACCATTGCCACCAGCTTCGACGGCGCATCGATCGCGGTCAACGGAAACGGCACTGCCCGCTTCGTCTCAGGTCCGGTCGATGTAACCAATGCCGGGACCAAGTTCACGGTCACCGAAGGCGATAAAACCGCCGACGGCGTCGCCACGCACACGGTTACCGTGACCTTGGTCGACAAGGACGGCAACCCGGTACCGAACGCGGACACCGCGAAGCTCACCGCGGCCAGCGACCCGGCCAACGCCACCATCGGTACCTGGACCAACAACGGCGACGGCACCTACACCGCCACCATCACTTCGACCGTGGCAGGCAACAAGAAAATCAGCACTACGTTCGACGGCGGCACAATCAAAGCCTCCGGGAACGACACCGCACGATTCGTCGCCGGCGGCGTCGACGTCACCAACGCCGGAACCAAATTCACCGTCACCGAAGGCGCCCGTGTCGCGGACGGCGATGGAACCCATAACGTGACCGTGACTCTGGTCGATAAGGACGGCAACCCGGTCCTGAACGCGGACACCGCAAAACTGGCTGCAGTCAGTGATCCGGCCAACGCCACCATCGGCGCCTGGACCAACAACGGCGACGGAACCTACACCGCCAAGATCACTACGACTGTCGCGGGCAATAAGAAAATCACCACCAGCTTCGATGGCGGTGCCATCAAAGCCGACGGCAACGATGTAGCCCGCTTCACCGCCGGCGGCGTCGACGTCAATAATGCCGGAACGAAGTTCACCGTCACCGAAGGCAACCGCGTTGCCGACGGCACCGCCACCCACACGGTCACGGTGACCTTGGTGGACAAGGACGGAAACCCGGTACCGGATGCGGACACCAGCAAGCTCACCGCGGCCAGCGACCCGGCCAACGCCACCATCGGTACCTGGACCAACAACGGCGACGGTACCTACACCGCCACGATCACTTCGACCGTGGCCGGGGCCAAGAAGATCAGCACCAGCTTCGACAGTGGTGCGATCAAAGCCGACGGCAACGACATGGCCCGATTCGTGGCCGGTCCGGTCGATGTCACCAACGCCGGAACGAAGTTCACGGTCACCGAAGGAAACCGCGTCGCCGACGGCAGTGCCACGCACTCGGTTACCGTCACGCTGGCCGACAAAGACGGCAACCCGGTCCTGAACGCCGATACGACAAAACTGGCTGCGGTCAGCGATCCTTCGAACACCACGATCGGTGCCTGGACCAATAACGGGGACGGAACCTACACCGCCACGATCACCTCGACCGTGGCCGGGGCCAAGAAGATCAGCACCAGCTTCGACAGTGGTGCGATCAAAGCCGACGGCAACGACACCGCACGGTTCATTGCCGGCCCGGTCGATGTGACCAACGCCGGGACCAAATTCACGGTCACCGAAGGCAACCGTATTGCCGACGGCACCGCCACCCACACCGTCACTGTGACGCTGGCCGACAAAGACGGCAACCCGGTTCCGAATGCCGATACGACAAAACTGGCTGCGGTCAGCGATCCGACGAACACCACGATCGGTGCCTGGACCAACAACGGAGATGGAACCTACACCGCCACCGTGACCACCACCGTCGCCGGCAACAAGAAGATCACCACCTCGTTCGATGGCGGAGCCATCAAAGCCGACGGGAACGACACCGCACGGTTCGTCGCCGGCGGCGTCGATGTCACCAATGCGGGCACGAAGTTCACGGTCACCGAAGGCGACAAAACCGCTGACGGGACCGCAACCCACACGATTACCGTCACCCTGGCGGACAAGGACGGCAACCCGGTCCTGAACGCGGACACCACGAAACTCGCGGCCAGCAGTGACCCGACGGACACCCGTTTCGGTGCCTGGACCAACAACGGCGACGGCACCTACACCACGACCGTGACTTCGACTGTCGCCGGCAGTAAGAAGATCAGCACGGTCTTCGACGGCGGAACGATCAAAGCCGACGGCAACGACACCGCACGATTCGTCGCCGGCGGCGTCGACGTGACCAACGCCGGAACGAAGTTCACCGTCACCGAAGGCAACCGGGTTGCCGATGGCGTCGCAACGCACACCGTGACCGTTTCACTCGCGGATAAGGATGGCAACCCGGTCCTGAACGCCGATACCGCGAAACTGGCCGCGGTGAGCGACCCGGCCAATGCCAACTTCGGCAGCTGGACCAATAACGGCGACGGCACCTACACCGCCACCGTGACCACCACCGTCGCCGGTGATAAAAAGATCAGCACCAGCTTCGACGGCGGAGCGATCAAAGCCGACGGCAACGATGTGGCCCGCTTCACCGCCGGACCGGTCGATGTGACCAATGCCGGAACGAAGTACACGGTCACCGAAGGCGAAAAAGCTGCCGACGGCACCGCAACGCACACGGTTACCGTCACGCTGGCTGATAAGGACGGCAACCCGGTCCTGAACGCCGATACGACAAAACTGGCTGCGGTCAGCGATCCGGCGAACACCACGATCGGTGCCTGGACCAACAACGGGGACGGAACCTACACCGCCACGATCACCTCCACCGTCGCCGGGGACAAGAAGATCACCACCGCCTTCGACGGCGGAACGATCAAAGCCGACGGCAACGACGTAGCCCGCTTCACCGCCGGCCCGGTCGACGTGACCAACGCCGGAACGAAGTTCACCGTCACCGAAGGAGAAAAAACCGCCGACGGCGTCGCCACCCACACCGTCACGGTGACCCTGGTGGATAAGGACGGAAACCCGGTTCCGAATGCCGATACCACGAAACTGGCTGCGGTGAGCGACCCGACCAATGCCAACTTCGGCAGCTGGACCAATAACGGCGACGGCACCTACACCGCCACCGTGACCACCACCGTCGCCGGCGACAAGAAGATCACCACCTCATTCGACGGTGGCGCGATCAAAGCCGACGGCAACGACGTAGCCCGCTTCACCGCCGGCCCGGTCGACGTGACCAACGCCGGAACGAAGTACACGGTCACCGAAGGCGAGAAAACTGCCGACGGCACCGCCACCCACACCGTCACGGTGACCCTGGTGGATAAGGACGGCAACCCGGTCCTGAACGCCGACACGACCAAACTCGCGGCTTTTGACCCGGCCAACAGCACTTACGGGGCTTGGGTGAACAACGGCGACGGCACCTACACGGCCACGATCGCCTCGACTGTGGCCGGTGACAAGACCATCAACGCTTCCTACGACGAGAACTCGATCAACGCCGACGGGAACACCATCGCGGTCTTCGTCGCCGGCCCGGTCGACGTCACCAATGCCGGCACGAAGTTCACCGTCACTGAAGGCGAAAAGACTGCCGACGGCACCGCCACCCACACCGTCACCGCGACCCTGGTCGACAAGGACGGCAACCCGGTCCTGAACGCCGATACGGCGAAGCTCGTGGCCACCAGTGATCCGGCGAATACCACGATCGGTGACTGGGCGAAGAATGGTGACGGCACTTACACCGCCACCATCACCTCCACCGTCGCCGGGGACAAGAAGATCACCACCGCCTTCGACGGCGGTACCATCAAAGCCGACGGCAACGACGTGGCCCGCTTTGTGGCCGGTCCGGTCGATGTGACCAATGCCGGGACCAAGTTCACGGTCACCGAAGGCGAAAAAGCTGCCGACGGCACCGCAACGCACACGGTTACCGTCACGCTGGTGGATAAGGACGGCAACCCGGTCCTGAACGCCGACACCACGAAACTGGCTGCGGTCAGTGATCCGGCGAACACCACCATCGGCGAGTGGGTGAACAACGGGGACGGAACTTACACCGCCACCGTGACCACCACCGTCGCCGGTGATAAAAAGATCAGCACCAGCTTCGACGGCGGTGCCATCAAAGCTGACGGCAACGATGTGGCCCGCTTTGTGGCCGGTCCGGTCGATGTGACCAATGCCGGCACGAAGTACACGGTCACCGAAGGCGAGAAAACTGCCGACGGCGTCGCCACCCACACCGTCACGGTGACCCTGGTGGATAAGGACGGCAACCCGGTCCTGAACGCAGATACCACGAAATTGGCTGCGGTCAGCGATCCGGCCAATGCCAACTTCGGCAGCTGGACCAATAACGGCGACGGAAGCTACACCGCCACCGTGACCTCCACCATCGCGGGCGACAAGAAGATCACCGTCTCGTTCGACGGCGGGGCAATCACCGCCGACGGCAACGACGTAGCCCGCTTCACCGCAGGTGCAGTCGATGTAACCAACGCCGGAACCAAGTTCACCGTCACCGAAGGCGAGAAGACTGCCGACGGCGTCGCCACGCACTCGGTTACCGTGACCCTGGTGGATAAGGACGGCAACCCGGTCCTGAACGCCGACACCACGAAGCTCACGGCTACCAGTGATCCGGCGAACGCTTCGTTCGGTGACTGGGTGAATAACGGGGACGGAAGCTACACCGCGACGGTGACCTCCACCGTCGCCGGCGACAAAAAGGTCACCGTCGCGTTCGACAGCGGCTCGATCACAGCTGACGGCAACGACGTGGCCCGCTTCACCGCAGGTGCAGTCGACGTCACGAACGCGGGAACCAAGTTCACCGTCACCGAAGGAGAAAAAACCGCCGACGGCGTCGCTACGCACACCGTCACGGTGACCCTGGTGGATAAGGATGGCAACCCGGTCCTGAACGCCGATGCCAGCAAGCTCACAGCTACGAGTGACCCGAACAACACCACGATCGGAAAGTGGGTGAACAACGGGAACGGAACCTACACCGCCACCATCACCTCCACCGTCGCCGGAGCCAAAACGATCACCGTCAGCTTCGACAGTGCTCCAATCAAGGCCGACGGCAACGACGTGGCCCGCTTCGCAGCACTCCCCGTCGATCCACCAGCCCCGAAAGACGACCTGGCAATCACCGGCCTCACCGCCCTGCCAATCGCCCTGCTCGGCGCATTGATCCTCGGACTCGGCCTGCTGCTCATGCTCACCACCCGACGCAAACGGCAAAACCCCTAACCAGGAAACACCGCTCAACACCGCAATGAGCTAACAGAGACGACGGGAGCGGGGGTCCGGCTGGAAAATCCAAGCCGAACCCCCGCTCCCGTCGTCTCTGGATCCGGTCAGTTCCCGGCGATGAAGTCTTCCACGCCCTGCTTCGCCAGATCATCGGCCAACTGCTCCGGCGGCGACTTCATGAAATATGCGCTCGGTGCCAGCAAGGGGCCGCCGATCCCGCGGTCCAAGCCGATCTTCGCGGCTCGGACCGCGTCGATGATCACGCCGGCGGAGTTGGGCGAATCCCATACCTCGAGCTTGTACTCCAGGGACACCGGCGCATCACCGAAGTTCCGTCCTTCCAGACGGACGAAGGCCCACTTTCGGTCATCGAGCCAAGCGACATAATCGGAAGGACCGATGTGCACATCGCGATCGGTCAGCGCCGCCGAAGTGTTGGAGGTTACCGCCTGGGTCTTGGAAATCTTCTTGGATTCGAGCCGGTCCCGTTCCAGCATGTTCTTGAAGTCCATGTTGCCGCCGACATTGAGTTGATACGTCCGGTCCAAAACCACGCCGCGGTCTTCGAACAGCTTCGCCATCACCCGATGCGTGATCGTGGCGCCGATTTGGCTCTTGATGTCGTCGCCCACGATCGGCAGACCGGCGGCGGTGAACTTGTCCGCCCATTCTTTGGTCCCGGCAATGAAGACCGGAAGCGCATTCACGAAAGCGCAACCAGCATCGATGGCGGCCTGGGCATAGTGCTTCGCAGCCTCTTCCGAACCGACCGGGAGGTAGCAGACCACCACATCGACTTCGGCCTCACGCAACGCTGCTGTGACGTCGACCGGGCTCTGCTCCGATTCCGCAATGGTTTCCCGGTAGTACTTGCCCAGGCCATCCAGCGTCGGCCCGCGCTGCACCAAAATGCCGCTGTTCGGAACGTCCGCGAGTTTGATCGTATTGTTTTCACTCGCGCCGATCGCCTCGGCCAGATCCAGCCCGACCTTTTTCGCGTCCACATCGAAGGCCGCGACGAACTGCACATCGTTGACATGGTACTGGCCGAACTGCACGTGCATCAGCCCTGGAACCGTGGTCGCCGGATCGGCGTCCCGGTAGTACTGCACACCCTGGACCAACGATGAGGCGCAATTGCCGACTCCAACGATGGCGACTCTGATCGGATGCTCGGCGGCGACTTGGCTCACTTCTTGTCCTCACTTGCCGCGTCGATCGCAGCGATTTCTTCATTGCTGAACTCCAGGTTGCGCACCCCGGCAAGGTTCGCCTCGAGCTGGGCGACACTCGACGCGCCCACCAGTGCAGAAGTCACCCCGCCGTCGTTTTGTTCCCGCAAAACCCAGGCGACTGCCATTTCGGCAAGCGATTGTCCGCGTCCGGCAGCTATCTCGTTCAACGCGCGTACTGCCGTCATCTTCTGCTCGGTCAAGGCGCTTTCTTTGAGGAAATGCCCGACGGCGGCACGCGAACCTGCCGGAACGCCCTCCAGATAGCGATCGGTCAAGACGCCTTGGGCCAACGGCGAATAGGCGATCGAGCCGATGCCCTCGTCCTTGAGTACCGCGAGCAACGACGATCCGCTGCTGTCCGGGGTTTCGATCCAGCGGTCGAAGATGTTGTAGTTGGGCTGATTGATCACCATCGGCGTGCCGAGTTCCCGGAGGATCCGAGCCGCTTCGAGGGTCTGCGCAGCCGAGTAGTTCGAAACCCCGACGTACAAGGCTTTCCCAGCGCGGACGGCTGCGTCCAGCGCAGACATGGTTTCTTCCAGCGGAGTCTCCGGATCGAACCGGTGGCTGTAGAAGATGTCGACATAGTCCAAGCCCATGCGCTGCAACGATTGGTCCAGGCTGGCCGTGAGGTACTTGCGCGAACCCCATTCGCCGTAAGGACCGCCCCACATCAGATGCCCGGCTTTGGAGGAGACGATGATCTCGTCCCGGTAGGCGGCGAAATCTTCGCGCAGATGCCTGCCGAAATTGGTCTCCGCGCTGCCTGCCGGCGGTCCGTAATTGTTTGCCAAGTCGAAATGCGTGACACCCAGGTCAAAAGCCCGGCGCAACACGGCACGCTGGGTTTCGAATGGTTTGTCATCGCCGAAGTTGTGCCAGAGGCCCAAGGAAACGGCGGGGAGTTTCAAACCGCTTCTGCCCAATCGGCGGTAAGGCACCTGGTCATAGCGGGATTCGGCGGGAAAATAGGTCATGGCTCCATCATGCCACTTGCTGCAGCCGGTCCGGTCCGGCCAGCCGACCCGTCCGGCTTCAGTTCACACAGCCGCAGGATTCCCGGACCGCAAGATCGCCGCTGAACCGGAGATGGGCGATCTCCGAAGACTGCTGGGCCGTGCGCAACACGAGATCCACAGCCGCTTCCGCGAGTTGCCCGATGGGTTGTTGCACGGTGGTCAGCGCGGGGCAGGTGAAAGCCGATTCGGCAATCCCATCGAAGGAAACCAGGGCCACATCAGCAGGAATTCGCATTCCCGCTTCCCAGGCCGCCCGCAGCACCCCGATGGATTGTTGGTCGGAACTGACGAACAAACCATCCGGACGGTCGCTCCGGGCGAACATCCGCACTCCCGCCGAGTATCCGCCGGACAAACTGAAATCGCCAAATTCCACCGGCCCCTCCGGCAGTCCAGCAGCACCCAGCGCATCGCGCCAACCGGAAATCCGGTCCCGATCACCGGTGACGTATTCGTCTTCGCCGATGATCAGGCCGATCCGCTGCCGGCCGTGTTCGATCAGATGCTGCACCGCGTCGAAGGCGCCGGCCCTCGACTCCACGCCCACAGTGTTGATTCCGGCAGCGGTGGATCGGTCCAGGAAAACCATCGGAAGCCCCGGGATTGCTTGTCCGGTCAGAGCCGCGCCCTGGACGCAACTGGACAGCAGCACGCCGTCCACGCCCCGGGCCTCGAAGACGTTCAAATGCGCCGACTCGACATCGGGGTCGAGGTTTGAGCTGGCGGACAAGACCACATAGCCGCGCTGCCGGGCCGCTGCCTCGACGGCGGTGGACACCGCCATGAAGTACGGGTTCTTGCCATCCGGAATGACTAATCCCAGCGTTTTGATCGAGCCGGTTTTGAGCGAGCGGGCCACCGCGTTTGGCCGGTAATCGAGCATTTCGATGGCTTGCCGGACTCGGATCGCGGTCTCTTCGGCAACCCGTTTGGGCCCATTGTTCACCACGTAACTGACCACGGCGGTACTGACGCCGGCCAGCGCAGCGACGTCATTTCTGGTGGCCTTGGACCGCGACGGTGTCTCCGGCATGCGACTCGTTTCCGGCGGATTTGCGGTTTGCTGGACGGGGAGGTCAAGACCGCGTTGGAACGCGGTCTTGACCTCAATCTAGCAACAAATGCCGCCTGATTGCATGCCACCCCTCCCCCGAGTTGGGCATGCCCTGCAGATTCTGCGGGCCGCTGAATCTACTCGAGTAACCATAGCATTGCCTGAGCCATAGGCGAACCCCGGACTCCCGGATACGGGATTCTCCGGCAGCGCAAAGGCGGAAGGATCAACGCAAAGGGTTCGCCAGCAACAACTCGACATTGAGGTCCTTCGGTTGGCCCAGCGAAGCATCCGAGGCCTGGATGTCGTTGTATGCGAGCTCCCGGTACAGGGCCGCCAGGTCATCCAGGGCTCCCGTGCTATAGCTGCCCTGGTAGGGCGCCGCCGATTCGATCAGGGTGCCGAACAAGGAGAGCGTGCCGTCCTTGTTGTCCGCGACTTCGATGATCCTGGCCTGTTGCGGGAAGTCGATGTGCGAGGCCGTGTTGATCTGCCAAAACCCGCGTTCCGGCGTCGGTCCCGGCTGCGCGGTCACCTCGTTTTTGTGCGTGTGCCCGTTGACCCAGGCCAGGACGTTCGGGAACCGCTTGAGCAAGTCCCGCACGTCCTTGCCGGAACGCCGCAACTCGAGCAGCCGCGCCGGATCCGGGATCAAGTTGTTCATCGAATCGATCGTGTGGTGGCTGAAAACCACGAACAGTTTGTCCGCCGTCGGCCGTTTGACCTTGAATCCCCAACCGTCGTAATAGCTGCTGCTGCCGGATTTGAGCGTCTCCTCGAGCCACTGGAACTGCGCCTGGCCGAGCGAACCTTCCGTGTACCCGGCCCGGTTGGTGGAGTCGAGGCTGATCCCGACCACTTGCGGTGAGATCTCGAAACTGTAATAGCCCTTGCCGGTGTCCACCGACTCCTGGTTGAACCCGTGACCCACCGGGCCGGCACCGGCAACCTTCGGGTCGAGGTGTTTTTTCATGTATTCGACCGGCGTGAACGGAGCTCGCCGTTGGTCCGCCACGACTTTTTCGAACGGAGCCACCGTGAACTCCCCGGTGCGCAAGGACTGTCCCTGTGCGATCGCGGCCCGGAATGCTTTTTCCACTGCGGGATCGGCGAAACCGGAGAACTTGTTCTCGCCAGTGTAATTGGCGGCCAGAAGACTCCAGTCCGAAGGCAGCGTGCCCTGGATGCTGTCGTCGTGGTTGCCGAAAACGCTGTACCAGGGAATGTCCAGGCCGGCGCTTTCGGCGGTTGCCATGATCCGCGAAAAATAACCCGGAATCTGCGGAAAACCTGCTTGTTTGTACTGGTCCTGCACCGGGAGTTCCGGATTGTAGTAGTTCTTGTCCGCACCGCTCTGCACGCCTTGCCAGATCTGCGGATCGCCGGTGTTCGCGGAGAATTCGCCACCGCTCATCACAGTCAGGAACCAATCCAACTCGATGTTTTCGTGATTGTCGGTATTGTCGCCCGTGGTCACCACGCAATCCAGGCTCCGGCCGGTGAACGGCGCCGCCTTGAGGGCGTTCACTCGCTGCACCAACGACGCTGCCCCGTGCACGCTCAAGGCCTCCTGCGGCCGGAAGGCACTCGAGGCAAGGCCATCCAGGTACTCGACCCGCATCGGCGATTGTGCGTCCACCACGTGGAGATCGGTGAATTGCACGAACGCGGCGAGCGCGGAACGCCTTTCATCCCGGCCCGACGATGCCGCGACCAGGTCTTCCCGAACCACCAAAGCGTATCCTGGGCCGGCAACCAACCGGCTGTACCTGGCTTTCGCCGCTTGTGCGGCCTGCTCCAACGTGGTTCCGGAAACCGATACCGCGCGTTGCGCATTCAGCTTCAAGGCCCGATCGACAGCATAAGCCGATCCCCCGTTGCCCAGCGCGAAAACGCTGAGTCCAATGGCTCCACCGGCGCCGAGCAATGCCCTGCGGTTGAATGAATTGCCGCCACGCTGATCCCCAATAGTCATGTCTCCATCCTTCGGCAGCAAAGGAACGGCCAGCCAAATCTGAGGTAAATTCTGGATGGAAACCGGGGTGCACAAATGCTGGGGCGGGAGTGCACAAAATGACTGATGTGGCACATGAACGGCGCCGACAAGCCGTCATCTGTGCACGCCCGCTCGACGGCTCCTGGAGATTTGTTGCGTACTACCCCACCGTGTGACAATGGTCACTGGACAATTGAAAAGCCGATGATCCGCAGCGGGAGAGTTCTGCTGTCACCAAACCAGGCAGCAGGCGCCGTAGGAGCAAACCCTCCCCGGGAATCTCTCAGGCCCCTGTACCGCTGCGGCAAGGCAACTCTGGAAAGCAGTATTGCTCCATCCGAGCAATACTCACCGACGGTGCAAGCGGAGAAGTCTTCGCGGAAACTCTCAGGTCCAATACAGAGCGGGGAGGAACCCAAGCCCGGTACAGCTGTACCCGAATACTGGAGTTCCTCATGAGTGAAAATCTTGTTTCTGAGACAACCTTCGCCGATCGGCACATCGGCGCGCGGCGCGAAGCCGACGTGGCGCACATGCTCAAAACCATCGGCTACGACTCGGTAGACGGTCTGGTCGACACCGCGGTGCCGGAGAGCATCCGGCAGCAAAACGCCTTGGTCTTGCAGCCCGCGCTGAGCGAAGTTGACGTCCTCAAGAAGCTGCGCGAACTCGCCTCGAAGAACAAGACCGCGGTCCAGCTGATCGGCCAGGGCTACTACGACACCGTGACTCCCCCGGTGATCCGTCGCAACATCCTGGAAGACCCGGCGTGGTACACCGCCTACACGCCTTACCAGCCGGAAATCTCGCAGGGCCGCCTCGAAGCGCTGCTCAACTTCCAGACCATGGTCTCAGACCTCACCGCGCTGCCGATTGCCAACGCTTCATTGCTCGACGAAGCCACCGCCGTTGCTGAAGCTGTGCTGCTGATGCGCCGCTCGAACAAGAAGCTCGAGTCCGGAGTCATCGTACTGGACGCCGACGTCCTGCCGCAGACCATCTCGGTGGTCAAGGGCCGCGCCGAGGCGCTCGGCTTCGACGTCGTGGTTGTCGACCTCGCGACCAACGGCCTGCCTGAGGGTGACATCTGCGGCATCGTGCTGCAGCAGCCCGGCGTCTCCGGCACCGTGCACGACCACGCTGCCCTGATCACCGAAGCCAAAGAGCGCGGCGCGATGGTCACCGTCGCTGCCGATCTGCTCGCATTGACCCTGATCGTGCCGCCGGGCGAGCAGGGCGCCGACATCGCCGTCGGCTCCGCACAGCGCTTTGGCGTGCCGTTGTTCTTCGGTGGCCCGCACGCCGCCTACATGGCGGTGCGCAACGGCCTGGAGCGTTCGTTGCCCGGCCGCCTGGTCGGCGTTTCCAAGGACGACGCCGGCACCCCCGCCTACCGCTTGGCGCTGCAGACCCGCGAGCAGCACATCCGCCGGGAGAAGGCGACCTCGAATATCTGTACCGCCCAGGCGCTGCTCGCCATTGTGGCCAGCATGTACGCGGTTTACCACGGCCCCGAGGGTCTGAAGTGGATCGCGCAGCGCACGCAGCGGCACGCCGCAACACTCGCTGCCTCGCTCAAGGCCGCCGGCATCGAGGTGCCTACCGAAAACCACTTCGACACTCTGACGGTCAAGGTTCCCGGCCGTGCCGCAGAACTGCTCGCCGCAGCTGAGGCGAAGGGCCTGAACTTCCGCCCGGTTGATGCCGATACCTTGGGCATTTCCTTCGACGAAACCACCACGAGCGAGACGGTTGCCCTGGTGGCCAGTGTCTTCGGCGCCTCCGTGGTGAACGGCGAGAACAACCTGCCGGAGAACCTGCTGCGCAGCTCGGAATACCTGACCCACCCGGTTTTCCACGCGCACCGCTCGGAAACCCAGATGCTGCGTTACCTGCGCCGGCTTTCCGACCGCGACCTGGCCCTGGACCGCACCATGATTCCACTGGGCTCCTGCACCATGAAGCTCAACGCCACCGTGGAAATGGAATCCATTTCTTGGCCCGAGTTCGCTAGCATCCACCCCTTCGCGCCGGATTCGCAGACCGCCGGTTGGCGCGAGCTGATCGAGGATCTGGAAACCGAACTGGCCACCATCACCGGCTACGACCAGGTATCCATCCAACCCAACGCCGGTTCGCAGGGCGAGCTCGCCGGCCTGCTGGCAATCCGCGGCTACCACCTCTCCCGCGGCGATGTGCAGCGCACCGTCTGCCTCATCCCCGCTTCGGCACACGGCACCAATGCGGCCTCCGCGGTGCTGGCCGGCATGAAGGTCGTGGTTGTTGCCACCGCACCTGATGGCACCATCGACCACGATGATTTGAACGCCAAGATCGAAGCCAACGCAGAGAACCTTGCCGCGATCATGATCACTTACCCGTCCACGCACGGCGTGTTCGACGCCGACGTCCGCCAGGTCTGCGACGCGATCCACGCCGCCGGTGGCCAGGTTTACATCGACGGCGCAAACCTGAACGCCTTGGTCGGACTCGCCCAGCCAGGGCAGTTCGGCGGCGATGTTTCGCACCTGAACCTGCACAAGACCTTCTGCATCCCGCACGGCGGTGGCGGCCCCGGCGTCGGGCCGGTTGCTGCGAAGGCGCACTTGGCACCGTTCATGCCGGGCAACGCGAACGCAGAAAGCCACGACGGTGCAGGCGTACCGATCTCGGCGTCGAAGTACGGCTCCGCTGGCGTCCTTCCGATCTCCTGGGCTTATGTGAAGCTCATGGGCGGTGACGGCCTCACCGAGGCAACGCGCAGCGCGCTGCTTGCCGCGAACTACGTGGCCGCGAGCCTCAACGAGTTCTTCCCGATCCTGTACACCGGCAACGGCGGTCTGGTTGCGCACGAGTGCATCTTGGACCTGCGCGAACTGACCGCGAAGACCGGCGTCACCGCAGAGGACGTCGCGAAGCGCCTGATCGACTACGGCTTCCACGCGCCGACGCTCGCTTTCCCGGTCGCCGGCACCTTGATGGTGGAACCCACGGAGTCTGAAGACCTCGGCGAGATCGACCGCTTCATCGCTGCGATGATCTCGATCAAGGGTGAAATCGACGAGATCGCCGAAGGCAAGATCTCCGTTGAGGATTCCGCGCTGCGGCTCTCCCCGCACACCGCGAACGCGGTGGTGAATGATTCTTGGGACCGCAAGTACAGCCGCGAACAGGCTGCCTTCCCGTTGCCCACGCTGCGGGTGGACAAGTACTTCCCGCCGGTTGGCCGGATCGACGGCGCCAATGGCGACCGCAATCTGATCTGCTCCTGCCCGCCGCCCGAAGCGTTCGAGAACTAGGAAACTGGAGCCACCGATGACTCTCAAAGAAACCGCACTGCACGCCGAACACGCGAAACTCGGCGCCAGCTTCACCGATTTCGGCGGCTGGGACATGCCGCTGAAGTACCAGAGCGAACTCGCCGAGCACCACGCCGTCCGGCAAGGCGCGGGCTTGTTCGACCTGTCCCACATGGGCGAGATCTGGGTCCGCGGCCCGCAAGCTGCCGCGTTCTTGGACTATGCCCTGGTCGGTAACCTGTCCGCGATCGCGGTCGGCAAGGCAAAGTACTCGCTGATCTGCAATCCCGACGGCGGCATCATCGACGATCTGATCAGCTACCGCCGAGCCGAAGACGTTTATCTCGTCGTGCCGAACGCCGGCAATGCCGACGCGGTCTACGCTGAGTTCGTCAAGCGGGCTGAATCCTTCGACGTCGAACTGGACAATGTCTCCGCACAGACCTCGCTGATCGCCTTGCAGGGCCCGGAGTCCGAGCGGATTTTGCTCGGTCTGGTCCCGGCAGAACAAGCCGAAGCGGTGCGCGAGCTCAAGTACTACGCAGCCACCGAAGTCACGGTTGCCGGCTTGCCGGTGTTGCTGGCCCGCACCGGTTACACCGGCGAAGACGGTTTCGAGCTCTACATCGACAACGCCGAGGCAGCCCGGTTGTGGAATTCCCTGCTGACCGCCGATGAAGCCGTCACGCCCTGTGGTTTGGCCAGCCGGGATTCGCTTCGCTTGGAAGCCGCCATGCCGCTATATGGCAACGAACTAGGGCTGGACGGGAATCCTTTCGAAGCGGGCCTGGGCCCGGTCGTTTCACTCCCACCGGCGAAGACCGCCAAAGAAGGCGACTTCGTCGGCAAGGACGCGCTGGCCAAGATCAAGGCAGAGCGTGCCGAGTCGCTGGATGGCAAACGCGTCCTCGTAGGGCTGCAAGGCCAAGGACGCCGCGCCGCGCGCGGCCATTACCCGGTGGTTCTCGACGGGCAGAACATCGGCGAAGTCACCTCCGGTCTGCCCAGTCCCACGCTCGGCTACCCGGTGGCGCTGGCCTACGTCGACGCCGAGCATTCCGAGGTCGGCACCGAACTCCAGGTGGATCTGCGCGGCAAAGCCGAGCCGTTCACCGTCGTCGCCCTTCCCTTTTACAAACGAACCAAGTAAAGGCCAGATCCCATGAGCAAAGTAGTCCCTGAATTGCGTTACTCCGCCGAGCACGAATGGGTGGCCAATGACGGTGCCCTGAACAACGGTCCGGTCACGGTCGGCGTGAGCGCGGTCGCCGCAGAAGCCCTCGGCGACATCGTCTACCTGGACCTGCCCGAAGTCGGCAGCACCATCACCGCCGGTCAGAGCTGCGGCGAAATCGAATCCACCAAGTCCGTCTCCGACCTCTATGCCCCGGTCAGCGGCGAAATCACCGAGATCAATGCCGACGCCGTCGGCGATCCCGCCGTGGTCAATCAGGATCCGTACGGCGCTGGCTGGCTGTTCAAGGTTGCCGTGAGCGAAGAAGGCCCGCTGTTGAGCGCCGCTGAGTACGCGGAGAAGAACGGGGCCGAACTGTGACCGCGCCTTCAGTGACTTCGGAAACCCTGGATCATCTCAACGGAACCCTCGCGCAGATCGATCCGGAGATCGCGGCCAAGCTCGACGACGAACTCGCCCGGCAACGCCAAGGCCTGGAAATGATCGCCTCCGAGAATCACACCTCGGTAGCGGTGATGCAGGCGCAGGGTTCGGTGTTGACCAACAAGTACGCCGAAGGCTACCCGGGGCGGCGCTACTACGGCGGCTGCGAGCACGTCGACGTCGTCGAGCAGTTGGCCATCGACCGGCTCAAGGCGCTCTTCGGCGCCGAATACGCCAATGTGCAACCGCACTCCGGCGCGCAGGCCAACGCCTCCGTGATGCACGCGCTGCTGACGCCCGGCGACACCATCATGGGGCTCAACCTGGCGCACGGCGGGCACCTCACCCACGGCATGCGGATCAACTTCTCCGGCAAGCTGTACCAGGTCGTTCCTTACCAGGTTCGCGAAAGCGACCACCTGATCGATATGGCCGAGGTGGAGCGCTTGGCGCAGGAACACCGGCCGAAGATGATCGTGGCCGGCTGGTCGGCCTATGCGCGCCACCTGGATTTCGCCGAATTCCGCCGGATCGCCGATTCGGTCGGCGCGTACTTGATGGTGGACATGGCGCACTTCGCCGGCTTGGTAGCCGCCGGACTGCACCCGAGCCCGGTGCCGCACGCGCATGTCACCACCTCGACCACGCACAAGACGCTGGCCGGCCCACGCGGCGGCGTGATCTTGACCAACGACGCGGACATCGCCAAGAAGATCAACTCCGCGGTCTTCCCCGGGCAGCAGGGCGGACCGTTGGAGCACGTCATCGCGGGCAAAGCGGTGGCCTTCAAGATCGCCGCATCGGATGAATTCCGGGAACGCCAGCAACGCGTGCTCGAAGGCGCCAGGATCCTGGCTGAACGTTTGGTCCAGGACGACGTCAAGGCCAAAGGCATTTCCGTGGTGACCGGTGGCACCGATGTGCACCTGGTATTGGTGGACCTGCGCGATTCCGAGCTTGACGGCCAGCAGGCCGAAGACCGCTTGGCGCAGATCGACGTCACCGTGAACCGCAACGCGGTGCCGTTCGACCCGCGGCCGCCGATGGTCACATCGGGCCTGCGCATCGGCACTCCGGCACTGGCATCTCGGGGCTTCGAAACCGAGGCTTTCACCGAGATCGCGGACATCATCGCGGAGGCGCTGATCGCAGATGCCGGAACGGATCTGGGCCCCTTGGCTCAGCGGGTACAGGTGCTCGCCGAAGCACACCCGCTCTACCCGGATGTAGCGCCGCTCTCCTGACCCCTTGCAGATGCATCTGCAACGAAGAACAAGACTAGGATCACACTGTGGCTATAGGTGTTTTCGACCTTTTCAAGGTCGGCATCGGACCGTCGAGCTCGCATACGGTCGGACCCATGCGCGCCGCGGCGGTGTTCGTCGAGGAACTGCAATCCGCCGGCTGCCTGGACCGGGTTGCCGGAATCCGGGTCGACCTCTACGGTTCGCTCGCCGCAACCGGACGCGGGCACGGCACCATGACCGCGGTGCTGCTGGGCCTGGAGGGCCATTACCCGGACCTGATTTTGCCGGACCAGGTGGAAGAACGCCTGGCCGCAATGGCGGAAACCGGGCAGATCCGGCTGGCTGATTCGGTCCCGCTGGCGTACACCGCGGATGACATGATCCTGCATCCGTTGACGATTTTGGACCGGCACACCAACGGCATCAAGTTCGCAGTGACCGATGCCGCGGGCGAGCTCCTGCATGCCGCCACGTTCTTCTCCGTGGGCGGTGGCTTCATCGTCCGGGAGGGCGAAGAGGACGCCGCACTCGCCGAACTCGACCAGTCCCACGACGGATTGCCGCTGCCTTTCCGCACCGCCGCCGAGCTCCTGGAGCATTGCGCCGCGCGCAACCTCCGGTTCTCCGAAGTGATGCTGGTCAATGAACTCGATTCGCGCACCGAGGAAGAGGTGCGGGCCGGGCTCAAACACATTTGGGAAGTCATGGAAGGCTGCGTCGAGTCCAGTCTGAACCGCGAAGGCCTGCTGCCCGGCGGCCTGAAGGTACGCCGCCGGGCCCCGGATTGGCATGACCGCCTGCTCAAAGAGGACAAGGACCGCGATCCGAAGTATTGGCAGGAATGGGTCAATCTGATTGCCCTGGCGGTCAATGAGGAGAATGCTTCCGGCGGCCGCGTGGTCACTGCGCCGACCAATGGCGCTGCGGGCATCATCCCGGCGGTGCTGTATTACGCGCTCAACTATGCGCCCGGCATGGAGCACGCCACTCAAGAGGACAAAGACGACGTCGTGGTCCGGTTCCTGCTCGCGGCCGGCGCGGTCGGCGTGCTGTACAAGGAGCAGGCTTCGATTTCCGGCGCCGAGGTGGGCTGCCAGGGCGAGGTCGGTTCGGCGTCGTCGATGGCCGCGGCCGGTTTGGCCGAGGTGATGGGCGGCTCCCCGGCCCAGGTCGAGAACGCGGCCGAGATCGCGATGGAGCACAATTTGGGCCTGACCTGCGATCCGATCGGCGGCCTGGTTCAGGTGCCGTGCATCGAGCGGAATGCGATCGCCGCGGCGAAGGCGATCAATGCCACGAAGATGGCGCTCTGGGGCGACGGTGAACACCGGGTCTCGCTGGACGAAGTGATCATCACGATGCGCGAAACCGGCAAAGACATGAGCACCAAATACAAGGAAACCGCGATGGGCGGTCTGGCCGTCAACGTGGTGGAGTGCTGAGCGATCAGCTAAATTTCGCGTATGGCGGCGGCCGACTCGAAGACTTCGGCCCGCCAGCCGTACGATCGGGCGGCTTGGACGTTCTTGGCCTTGTCATCGGTGAAGTAAACCTCGTGCGGGCGCACCGCTCGGCCCAAGACTGCTTCGATCTCGGCATGCGCCATTCGGTACGCCTCGGCGGCGGGTTTGCGGACACCATACTCATAACTATTGAGCACCCCGTGGAACAATTCAGCGACGCCCAGTTGCTCGAGCTCCGCCGGAACGCGGTCGGTGCCATTGGTGAAAATGAAAACCGGGATATCCCGCGAATGCCACTGCTCGATCAGTTCGACCATGCCCGGATCGGCCTTGCCGATATTGGCGCGCCAACGTTGAAAGCTGCGCCCGACATCTGCACCGGTCATTGCCAGCGAGCGCAGCTCCGCCTCAATCCGATCTTCCCATTCGCGCCGGTTCGGCCCGCCGGTCACGGCCCGGTCGAGGTCGGGAGATTCCATCACCAAACGCCACAGGGTGCGCTCGGGCAAGCCCAACTCAGCCTCGATCACCGCATCGATTTCCAGGGAATCAAAGTGCCGGATGACCCCGTCGAGGTCCAGAACCACCACCCTCATGAAAGCAGCTCCGACAGAACTCGGGGCACCGCGCCGGCAATATCGCTCGCGGCGATCGGACCGCCTCCGGAAGCCAGGACTCCGGCCTGGCCGTGCACGCTGGCCGCCATCGCGGCGGCAAGCGCCGACTGCACGCCGGAAGCCAGCAATGCGGCCAACATGCCGGCCAGCGTGTCGCCGCTGCCCGCCGTGGCCAACCACGGAGTCGCTTCCGCTTGGCTGTAGACCGCTCCGGACGGCGAAACCACCACGGTGGTGGCGCCTTTGAGCAGCACCGTCGCGCCGGTCAGTTCCACGGCGAGCCCGGTGTACCGCAAAGGCTCGCGCTCGACGTCGGACCGTTCGGTCCGCTGCCCGCGCCGGGACAACAGGGCTGCGAGTTCGCCGGCGTGCGGGGTCAGCACCGTGTCCGCGCCGACGGCCTCCGGCAGCAGGGCCAATGCCCCGGCATCCACCACCACCGGCAGACCCGAGGTGATTGCCGCATACGAGCGCTGCTCCTGCACCGGATCATCGGCGACGCCGGGACCGACCAGCCAAGCCTGCACCCGGTTCGCCGCAATCGCCGAAGCGCCCGCCACCACCTCCGGCGGCATCGGTGCCGGGCCCAGATAGCGGACCATGCCGACGCCCGCCGCGAGCGCACCGCCGACTGCGAGCTGGGCGGCCCCGGGATACTGAGCAGAACCGGCCACCACGCCGAGCACGCCCCGGGAGTACTTGTGGTCTGTCGCACCGGGGCGGGGCCAGAATTCAGCAAGATCCAGCTGGTCGAGTCGCTGCAGATCTGGTCTGGGCAGGTCCAGATCCAGGTCTATCAGACTGATTTCCCCGGCAGCGGCTTCCCCCGGAGGCAGCAGCAATCCGGCCTTGATCGCACCGAAAGTCACGGTTTCCACCGCGTCCAGCACCGGACCGTCGGTTTCCCCGGTATCCGGGTGCAAACCGCTCGGCAGATCGCAAGCGACCACGCCGGGATGTCCGCGCAGTTGCGCCACCAGCTCCGCAGCAAGGCCTCGCAGGCCGCCGCGGGCACCAGTGCCCAGAATCCCATCGATGACGACGTCGGCGGACCAGGCAGCCGCCAATGCCTCGACGCGGTCTTCCACAAGCCGGAATACCCTCCCACCAACCGACTGCAAGGCCGCCAAGCCGGGTTCGTGCCAGCGCTCGGCCATCAGGACTGCGCTGACTGCAACACCGCGTCGGGCCAACACTTCGCCGGCATACAAGGCGTCTCCGCCGTTGTTCCCGGAACCGACCAGAATGACGGCCCTGCTGCCATAAGCCTGATCCAGACGGTGCAACACCGCATTGGCCAGACCATACGCCGCCAGGGCCATCAGATGCCCGCCCAATCCGGCGTCGAGCAAGCTCTTTTCCGCCGCTCGGACGGCGGTCCCGGAATAGGCGGCGAGCACGGCTAACTTTCTGCGATCACGAAGGCCGTGGAAATCCCGCCGTCGTGGCTCATCGAGAGATGCCAGCGCTTGACGCCCAACGCTTCCGCGACGGCCGCAACGGTATTTTTCGTCTGCACCGTCGGGCCGCTCTCGTCCAAACCAATCCAACAGTCCTGCCAATTCATCCCGGCCGGTGCGCCGAGCGCTTTCGCGACCGCCTCTTTCGCGGCGAATCTGGCCGCCAGCGACCGGGTGTTCAACCCGCGTTCGGCGGGTACGAAAAGCCGGTCCAGCAGCCCGGGGGTCCGTTCCAATTGGCGCCCGAAGCGCTCCACGTCCACTACGTCGATACCGATGCCGATGATCATGTTCAGAGTCTATCGAGTCGGGTTGCGAGGCGACACAATGCCCGACTCCGAGATATTCGTTCGCTGCGGCAATCACTAATTCTACACGTTGGATTTACCTCGGCTTTTCGACTAAGATCACTGATTGGTCCAGATTCGGAACCGCCCCAATCGACTCGCATCATTGCTCTAATCGGCACTCAAAGGGGAACCATGAAATTCAGCACGTCCTTGTCCGCTGGGATCGGCGCGCTCGCGCTCGTCGCCGGATTACTTTTCATGGCCCAACCGGCGGCTGCTGCCGGGATCGAGATTCCGGATCCGGAGCTCAAAGCTTGTATCAACGAAAATCTTGGCCAATCCGCCGAAGCAGATATCAGCCAAGAACAGGCATTGAGTCTGGAGAGTGTTACTTGTAACGCGCCGATCTGGAGTTTTTCCGGGATTGAACAGCTCAGTAATCTTCGGATTTTCACGAACTACCAAGCAAGTCCCAACTTGAGTGATCTCTCTGCCCTCTCTGAATTGACCCAGCTTCAAAGGTTGGGCATTTTAGGTAGCTCCATTAGCGATCTCACTCCGCTCAAAAGCTTGACCAACTTGAATCGAATTCACCTGCCTCAAGCGAAAATTTCTGATGTCTCACCACTCGCCCACCTGCCGAACCTCAGAGTTGTCGGCTTGGATCAGAACCATATTTCGGACTTCCGACCACTCAAGAACCTTCTCGACCGCAAGGGCATCGTCCGCGGGGCGCAGTTTGTCGAGCTTCCCCCGGTCAACGTCGGTGCTAAGCAACCTAACCCCGCCAAGGGTCCAAATGGCGAGTTTCCTCGAACCTCGATGAACCCGAACAATGCCCAAGGAACCGTGGCTGCAGATGGCTCCTCCTGGAGCTTCAGCAAGGCCGCATCAGCGAACGACGTAGCCTGGGACTTCGAAAACCTGCCGTACGACAGAGACAATTTTAATGTCATCGGCATCTTTACCCAGGCATCGCTCGCTGACGACTCCGTCTCGGCCAGCTTCCAAACCCCGATCGTCATCGATGTCCTGGCCAATGACGGGCTCACTACCGAATCGCCCCTCGATCCAGCAACCCTGTCCCTGCTCGATGCCCAAGGCTCCCCGGTGAAAACTCTCACGGTAGCCGCCGGAACCTTCGACGTCATCGACGGAAAGATTCGCTTCACCCCGGCAGTCGGCTTCTCTGGCACTGTCCCGGCGGTAAATTACCAAGTCAGCAACGCCGACGGCATCACCTCCACGGCAAAAATCACCATCACGGTCGGCGCTGCCCCCGAAGTCGTAACACCGCCAGCCACTACCCCGGAGCCAGTCAAACCCGTAGTCAACATCGACCCGGCAGAAAACGGCACCAAAACCACCGCGCAGGAAAACGAATTGGCCAACACCGGAGCCAGCCCCAGCACACCGCTGGCCCTTGCCGGGCTCCTACTCCTAGCCGGCACCGCCGTAGTATTCTTCACCCGCCGCCGCATCCACTAACCAATGTGGCCGACCAGACCATTCACTCAAACCAGAGGAACCATGAAAACCCGTACCCGATTTTCCGCAGCAATCGGGGCTCTCGCCCTGACTACCGCATCACTTTTCGCCGCTCAACCGGCTCAAGCTGCCGATAACATTTCGATCCCCGACGAAATACTGAAAACGTGTATCAACTCCCAGCTCGGCCAGCCTTACGAGGCGGAAATTACCATGGACCAAGCACTCACGGTAACTCAATTGTCCTGTAGCGGAAGGAGCCGGGGCATCGGCAGTCTACAAGGCCTAGAGAACTTCAAAAATCTGGAATATCTCGATGTCCTAAGATATTCCGGTTCAAATTTTTTCATGACACTCAGGAACATTACGCCTTTGTCGGCACTTACCTCATTAAGGGTTCTAAGAGTCCCCTTCAATAAGATCACTGATTTGACGCCACTGCGAAGTCTTGCTCAGCTGACCGAGCTGAACTTGGAAGGCAATCGCGGCATTGATATCACGCCGCTCAACGCTCTGCCGGGGCTCCGATCGCTAAACTTGACCAGGACCGGGATTTCCGATGCAGCTCCACTGGCCGGAATGAGCCAGTTGGAAACTTTGAACATCAGGTTCAACGATATTTCCGACGCCACGCCGTTCAGCGGACTGACTAAGTTGACCAAATTGGACCTACTCGTCAACAAAGTCGTTGATTTTTCGCCGCTGAAACCCCTGGTCGAAGCGGGCATACCAGTCTCTGTCCGCTGGCAATATTTTGACCTACCGGCGATCAAAATCAACGAGATACAGGCGAACACCGTTCGTGACCTCGATGGAAAACCTGTCCTGCCCGAGACAACGGATAACGTCGTCTACCACGCCGACGACAATAATTCCTGGAGTTACCAGAAGCCGAAGGACAATAACCAAGTATATTGGGAAGTCAACGTTCCAGGTTTCGAAGCAATGGGCTATTTCAATCAGGCTTCGCTGGGTTGGCCATCCACGTTGAAGGACGATGCGGTGTCCACGGACTATCAAACTCCGGTCACGATAGATGTCCTAGCGAATGATGGGCAGCAAGGTGAGCCCGCACTCGATCGAACATCACTGGCTCTCGCAGCTTCCGGTGATGGAAGTGTCGGATCGGCAATCGAATTGGTTGGCTACGGAATGTTCGATCGAGTCGGAGACAAAATCCGTTTTACCCCGAACGTCGGATTCTCCGGAGTCGTTCCATCCGTGTCCTACCGAGTCACAAACGCCGACGGCGTAGTGTCCACCGCGACAATTACCGTCACGGTCGGTGCCGCTCCCGCCATTGTCACGCCACCAGTAGTCACCCCAAAACCAGTTCAGCCGACGGACAACGTGACGGCAGTCCCTAAGGAAATCAAAACCACCGCCCAAGAAACCGAACTGGCCAACACCGGAGCCAGCCCAAGCACACCCCTGGCCCTCGCCGGGCTCCTGCTCCTGGCCGGCATCGCCGCAATGCTGATCAGCCGCCGTCGGGCCAACTGATCCCAGAAGCCGGGCAACGCGAAGGGGAGCAGATCATAGATCCGCTCCCCTTCAGCTCATTCACGTCTAACAAAACGCTCAACCCTCGGCGTCGTGCCATTCCTGCAACGTCTGCGCATGGTTCGGCGTGAAAATGTCTTCGACGACGGAGCGGGTCACGCAGAAATGCTCCAGGTCGCCGTGCGCGTACAGGGTCTCGTTCGTGTGCGCGATGATCTGCGCCCCGCTGAGCACCGGAGAGTCCGCCGTAGTATGCGCATCTTCGAGCAACGTGACGTCGAAGTCCCGGCCCACCGCAGCGCGCACCGCGGTATCCACGCAATATTCGCTCTGCATTCCGCAGATCACCACGTGATCCACGCCGCGCTCCTGCAGGAACGGGCCGAGCACCGTGCGGGTGAACGCATTGTTGTTCGACTTGTCGATGGTCACCGAACCTGCCGGCTGCGGCAATCCGGCATGGACCTCGAAGCCCGGCCCTTCGCCGCCGGCCACGTCCAGATCCCGGATGAAGACCACTTGGACGTCCGCAGCAACGGCCTTCTCGATCGCGGTCCCGATGTTCGCCAACACCGCCTCCCGGTCGGTAAGCGGTCCGGCATACTCGCCGGAGACCAAGTCCGTTTGGACATCGATGACCAGCAGCGCTTGGCGGCTCACTCGACGGTGACCGATTTGGCCAGGTTGCGCGGCTGGTCCACGTCGTAACCCTTTTCACTCGCCAGCGCGCAGGCGAAGATCTGCAACGGCACCGTGGTCAGCAACGGAGCGAGCAGGGTCGAGGTGGCCGGCACGTAGAAGACGTGCTCGGCATATTGGCGCACCGCTTCATCGCCTGCTTCGGCGATCACGATGGTCTTGGCACCACGCGCCCGCACTTCCTGGATGTTGGACACCACTTTGGCGTGCAAGGAATCCCGCCCGTTCGGCGAAGGCACCACCACGAAAACCGGCTGGCCTTCTTCAATCAGGGCGATCGGCCCGTGCTTGAGTTCGCCCGCGGCAAAGCCCTCGGCGTGGATGTAAGCGAGTTCCTTGAGCTTCAAGGCGCCTTCCATGGCTACCGGGAAACCCACGTGGCGGCCCAGGAAGAGCACCGAGTTGACGTCCTTCATCGACACGGCCAGATCCTTGATCTGCTGCTCGTGGTCCAGCACCGCCTGGATCTTCTCCGGCATCGCCGCGAGATCAGTCAGGATCGTCTTGATCTCATCCTGGAACTTGTTGCCGCGTAATTGCGCCAAGTACAGCCCCAGCAAATACGACGCGGTGATTTGCGCCAAAAACGCCTTCGTCGAAGCGACCGCGATTTCCGGCCCCGCATGCGTGTACAGCACGGCATCGGATTCCCGCGGAATCGTTGACCCGTTGGTATTGCAGATTGCCAGCACCTTGGCGCCTTGCTCCCGGGCGTGCCGGACCGCCATCAACGTGTCCATGGTCTCGCCGGATTGCGAAATCGCAACTACCAGGGTCTTCTCATTGACGATCGGATCCCGGTACCGGAACTCATGCGAAAGTTCCACCTCGGTGGGGATCCGGCACCAATGCTCGATCGCATACTTGGCCACTTGGCCGACGTAGGCCGAGGTCCCGCAGGCAATCACGATGATCTTGTCCACCGAGCGGAGGATCGACTCGTCGATCCGGAGCTCGTCCAAGGTCAGCTTGCCATGGGAATCATTGCGGCCCAGCAGGGTGTCGGCCACGGCGCGCGGCTGTTCATGGATTTCTTTCTCCATGAACGATGGGTAACCGTCCTTCTCCGCCGCGGCAGCATCCCAATCCACGTGGTATTCCTTGCCGGCCGCCGGCTTGCCGAAGAAGTCGGTGATCACCACTTCGTCCGGGGTGATCGTGACGATCTGGTCCTGGCCCAACTCCACGGCCCGACGGGTGTAATCGATGAAACCGGAGACATCCGAGCCGAGGAAGTTCTCGCCCTCCCCGAGCCCGACGACGAGCGGCGAGTTGCGGCGTGCCGCCACGACCACGCCGGGCAGATCCGAGTGGATCGCAAGCAGTGTGAAGGCGCCTTCGAGCTTCTGGCAGGCGCGCTGCATGGCAACAGTCAACCGGACGGAGGCTTCGACGTCGGCCGCGTTGCGGTATTCATCGGCCAGGAGCACGGCTGCTGCCTCGGTATCGGTCTCCGAGACGAACGTCGCTCTTTTGGCGAGCAACTCGGTTTTCAGTTCGGCGAAGTTCTCGATGATCCCATTGTGGATCAGCGCCAGTTTGCCGTCATCGGCCAAATGCGGATGCGCGTTGAGATCAGTCGGTCCGCCGTGCGTGGCCCACCGGGTGTGCCCGATGCCGGTCCGCGACTCGGGCAACGGAGCCGTGTCGAGGACGCCGAGCAGATTGGCCAGCTTTCCGGCCTTCTTGGCCGAGGCGACGCCGCCGTCAGTCAGTACCGCGACTCCGGCAGAGTCGTATCCGCGGTACTCCAAACGGCGCAGGCCTTCCAGCACTACGTCGATCGCACCATGGTCCTGGGTACGCTCAGCCCGTCCGACATATCCCACAATTCCACACATGGACTTAAGCCTACCGGGCCGACGGCCCCCAGACGGCCAAACCACTGTGGCGTTGGCCTCCTATGGGGATGCTCCGGTTCGCTGATTTCGCACGCACAAGGCAGAATCTCTAAGGTGAGTTCACAACGCACTGATTCCAATGACGGAACATCGCCCTTCGTCGAGTTGGACCGGCAGACCTGGTCCCGCCTCTCGGCGGAGATCGAGCAGCCGCTGAACGAGGAGGACATCCTCCGGCTGCGCGGTTTGGAAGACCCGCTGAACATGAACGAAGTGCGCGAAGTCTATTTGCCGGTCTCCAGGCTTTTGAACCTGTACGTGGCCGCCGCCGGCCAACTGCATGCGGCAACCACCACGTTCCTGGGCGAACGGACCCAGCGAACCCCTTTCGTGATCGGCGTCGCCGGCTCGGTCGCGGTGGGCAAATCCACCACCGCCCGGATCTTGCGCGAGATGCTGCGACGCTGGCCGGGCACGCCGAACGTCGAACTGATCACTACGGACGGTTTCCTCCACCCCAATGCGGAGTTGGAACGCCGCGGCCTGATGCATCGGAAGGGCTTTCCGGAGTCCTACGACCGCCGTCGGCTGCTCCGTTTCGTCAGCGAAATCAAGGGCGGAGCGGAGGAAGTCCGAGCGCCTTGGTACTCGCACTTGATCTACGACATCGTGCCGGGCAAGGAGGTCGTGGTGCACCGCCCCGATGTGCTCATCGTCGAAGGGCTGAACGTTCTTGCCCCGGCCCGGCCGCGGCAAGACGGGCGTTCCGGCCTCGCGGTGAGTGACTTCTTCGACTTTTCGATTTACGTGGACGCCAAGACACCGCATATCGAACAGTGGTACATCGACCGGTTCCTCTCCTTGCGCCAGTCCGCGTTCGCCCAGCCGGAATCGTATTTCCGCCGCTACGCCTCGCTCTCCGACGAAGAGGCCGTGGAAACCGCCCGGGGAATCTGGAAACGGATCAATGAGCCCAATCTGGTCGAGAACGTGTTGCCCACCAGGGGCCGAGCGCAACTCGTGCTGACCAAGGACGCCGATCACTCGATCCGGCGGATGCTGCTGCGGAAGACCTGACGTGGCGTTGGAACCGAATCGACGGAACGTTTTAGGCCTGGTTTTCGGCACCGCCGGGCTGGCCGCGCTGACCGCCTGCTCGAATGGGCCGACGCCAGACGGGCCGACGACGGATGGCGGATCTGCGGCGGAAACCGGCAGCAGCGCCGCGGCGGCGGCCACCGGCGAAGTCCCGGCACCGGCCCAGTCCGCACCGCGCTGGAACCTGGACGACCCGGCATCGCTGACCGTCATCGTCAACAAGCACCGCCCGCTCAACCCCATGGCGTTCGAGCCTGGCGACCTGGTCAGCCCATCGATCGCCAGCAGTTCCGGCCGGACCGAGCTGCTCCGTGCTCCCGCAGCCGAGGACTTGAACCGACTCGCCGGAGCTGCCAAGGTCGCCGGGGCCCCGTTCCTCATCCTCAGTGCATTCCGTTCCTACGACACCCAGGTAGGCACCTACAACTCCTGGGTCTCCTCATTGGGCCGGGCCCAGGCCGACATCGCCTCAGCCCGGCCCGGGTTCTCCGAGCATCAAACCGGGCTGGCCGTGGACATCGGCGATTCCGGCAACTGCAACCTCCGGGGCTGCTTCGCCGAGCAACCGGCCGGCCAATGGGTCAAAGACAATTGCCACCGCTTCGGCTTCGTGGTCCGGTACCAGCCGGGGATGCAGCAAATCAGCGGCTATCAGCCGGAGCCCTGGCACCTCCGGTACCTGGGCATCGAGGTCGCCAGCGACGTTGTATCTTCCGGTAAGAAGACCTTGGAAGAGTACTTCGGATTGGCTGCGGCACCGGATTATCTTTAGCCGATACCCGATTAATCGGTGTGTTTTCCGAAAATCGCCGAAGCTTGCAATTTGACCACAATCGCGTGTCGGACCTATTCAGCTACCGGGTTCCGGTCTACCTTGGGTGCCATGATCAAGGGATTCAAAGAATTTATTATGAAGGGCAACGTCGTCGATTTGGCGGTTGCCGTCGTCATCGGTACTGCCTTCGGGGCAGTCATCACCGCACTGGTTGAAAGTGTGTTGATGCCTCTAATTTCAGCACTCGTAGGCTCCCCCAACTTTGATGATTTCGCCAAAGTCACGCTGAATGGCAACGATATCGCCTTCGGTGTCTTGCTCACGGCAATCGTCAAATTCATCATCATCGCCGCCGCGATCTACTTCGTGGTCGTCGTACCGATGAACCACATGATCGCCCGCCGCAATGCCAAGCTCGGCATCAACCCGGACGAGGAGACTCCCGACCCGCAGGTCGTCCTGCTCACCGAAATCCGCGACGCACTCAAGACGCGGAATTAATTGACACCAAGCACGACCCGAAAGCGGCTGGTATTCGTCTAAACGGCGAGTGCCAGCCGCTTTTTTACCACCGCGGCCAGATCTTCGCAGATCCGGGTTGCGGTTTCCATGTCGGCGGCCTCGACCATCACCCGGACCAGCGCCTCGGTTCCGGAAGGCCGCAGCAGCACCCGGCCGGTTTCACCCAGTTCCTGTTCCGCCCGGGCCACCGCCGCGCGCACCCCGTCGTCGGTCTGCGCCCGGTACTTGTCCACATCCTTGACGTTGATCATCAACTGCGGGAGCTTCGTCATCGCGGTCGCCAGCTGCTGCAGGGTCCGTCCGGTTCGGGCGACCTGGGCGGCCAGCTGCAAACCGGTGAGCACTCCGTCGCCGGTCGTCGCGTAGTCCGAGAAGATCACATGGCCGGACTGTTCGCCGCCAAGGCTGAAGCCGCCTTCACGCATCGCTTCGAGCACGTACCGGTCCCCCACCGCGGTCTCCCGGATGCTGATCCCGGCTTCACGCAAGGCGAGCTTCAGCCCGAGGTTGCTCATCACCGTGGCCACCAGGACATTGTCCTTGAGCTTGCCGTCGGCCTTGAGCGCCAACGCCAGGATCGCCATGATCTGGTCCCCGTCGATGACCTTGCCCTCGTGGTCCACGGCCAGGCAACGGTCGGCGTCGCCGTCGTGCGCAATGCCTAGGTCCGCACCATGGGCGACCACGGCTTCCTGCAGCGGCCCCAGATGGGTCGAGCCCACGCCGTCGTTGATGTTCAATCCGTCCGGCTCGGCCCCGATCACGATCACTTTGGCCCCGGCGTCCTTGAAAACCTGCGGGGAACAGCCGCTGGCTGCCCCGTGTGCGCAGTCGAGCACCACGGTGAGCCCGTCGAGCCGGTGCGGCAAAGTCGTGAGCAGGTGGAGGATGTAACGGTCCTCGGCGTCGGCGAAGCGCTGGATCCGGCCGACGCCGACTCCGGTGGGCCGGTGCGGCTCCAGTTTGAGTTGCGCTTCGATGGCGTCTTCGACGTCATCCGCCAACTTCTTCCCGCCCCGGGCGAAGAACTTGATCCCATTGTCCGCCGCCGGATTGTGCGAGGCGGAAATCATCACACCGAAGTCCGCATCGAGCGAGGCAATCAGATAGGCCGCAGCCGGCGTCGGCAGCACTCCGGCGTCATAAACGTCGACGCCGGCGCTGGCCAAACCGGCTTCTACCGCGGCGCCGATGAACTCGCCGCTGGCCCTGGGGTCACGTGCGATCACGGCACGGGGGCGCTTGCCTTCCGTGAGCTGGTCATGGCCCAGCACCACCGCAGCGGCTTGAGCCAACGAGAGAGCAAGCTCCGCTGTGAGCAAGCCATTCGCCAAACCCCGGACACCGTCAGTTCCAAACAATCTAGACATCGCAGACGATTCTACCCGCTGGAAACTGCTTAACCCGATTCCACCGAGCCTGACGGCGAGGTTTTGCTTTCAGATAGTCTTTTGCCTTTGCGTTAGCCCCTTGTTGCGCAACCGGCTAACGCAAAAACAGGCGGCTATCTGAAACCGGAGCCCGCACACGCAAAAGGCCCGCCAACCGAAGTCGACGGGCCTTGAACGTGGAAATTAACGCTTGGAGTACTGCGGAGCCTTGCGGGCCTTCTTGAGACCGGCCTTCTTGCGCTCGATGACGCGGGCGTCACGGGTCAGGAAGCCTGCCTTCTTGAGCGTCGCGCGGTTGTTGTCCACGTCGATCTCGTTGAGCGAGCGGGCAACGCCCAAACGCAGAGCGCCGGCCTGGCCGGAGGGGCCGCCGCCGGTGATCCGTGCGATCACGTCGTAAGCGCCATCCAGATCCAGGATCCGGAAGGGCTCGTTGACTTCTTGCTGGTGCAGTTTGTTCGGGAAGTAATCAGCCAATTCGCGGCCGTTCACGATCCACTTGCCGGTGCCCGGGGTGACCCGGACGCGGGCGATGGCTTCCTTGCGACGGCCGACGGCGGAGCCGGAGACGGTCAGCGCGGGACGCTCTTTTTTCGGTGCACTCTCGGCGGAAGCGGAGCTTTCCGAGGTGTAGCTGGTCAGTACTTCTTCCTCGGCAACGTCGGGAGCGACGGCCTCGGTGTTCAGCTCTTCAGTATTCTGAGCCACAATTCTCCTTGAAACTACGTTGGTTGGTGGCCAGGACTACTGGGCGACCTGGGTGATTTCGAACGTCTTCGGCTGCTGAGCGGCGTGCGGGTGCTCGGCACCGCGGTAGACCTTCAGCTTGGACAGTTGCTGGGCAGCGAGCGAGGTCTTCGGGAGCATGCCCTTGATCGCTTTCTCCACGGCGCGGACCGGGTTCTTTTCCAAGAGCTCGGCGTAGTTGACGCTGGAGAGGCCGCCCGGGTAACCGGAGTGGCGGTAAGCGCGCTTCTGCTCGAGCTTGGCGCCGGTCAGGGCAACCTTCTCGGCGTTGATGATGATGACGAAGTCGCCCATATCCATATGGGGAGCAAAGGTCGGCTTGTGCTTTCCGCGCAGCAGTGTTGCGGTCTGGCTGGCAAGACGACCCAGGACAACGTCGGTGGCGTCAATGACGTGCCACTGGCGATTGATGTCGCCGGGCTTCGGGGTGTACGTACGCACAGTTTTTGCCTTCGTTTCGTGTTCATGGGTTATATCGTCCGCACTTCATGCGGGCCGACATCACGTCTTCATGCGCTACCGGAACAGAGGTGAGGGCTCTATCCAACCAGTCATCCAAACCGCCCGATCACACCCCGCGCATAGTGACTCTGCAACTGAGCCTGCACATGAGCGCGCACTATCGAGCAAGGACACGCATAACGACTATCCATATTACCTTGCTTGCGAGTCAGGACAAAATGATCCCGTCGGCACCAGTTGTTAACCTCCCGTTTCCATGCCGCGGAGGTACTGGTAGCCCGTCCTTAACGTCCAACCAGGAGGCTGGAAGCAATCCGTGGCGTTCGGCAGGGAGCCCAGACGTCGTCGTCCATGGTCCGCAACTGCATCCCTACCGAGGAGTCTTCCATGCCATCTGCCAGCCATCGAAAATCCGGACGCTCCGTCCGGATCGCCGCAGCATCGTTCGCGGCGCTGCTGCTCGCGTTCAGCGGCGCCGCTGCAGCACAAGCAGCGGACATCACCGCTCCCGGCGGCGCACAGCGCAATTCCGGCGACCGGGCCGCCGACGTCCGGGCTTCGATCGTCGACCGGCCGGCCAAAAACGTGATCCTGGTGATCGGCGACGGCATGGGCGATTCCGAAATCACCGCTGCGCGCAACTACCAATACGGCGCGGCCGGAAAGCTGCCGGGCATCGACGCTCCGCCGTTGACCGGGCAGTACACCACCTATGCCTTGGACAAGACCTCTAAGCTCCCGGATTACACGACTGATTCCGCGGCCTCCGGTTCAGCCTGGGCCACGGGGACCAAGACCTACAACGGCGCCATCTCGGTGGACGTCAACGGCAAGCCGCAGCAGACCATGCTGCAGACCGCACGGGCCAACGGGTTCAAGACCGGAAACGTCACCACGGCGGAACTCCAGGATGCGACGCCGGCCGTGCAGGGCGCGAACGTCACCTCCCGTAGCTGCTACGGGCCGGTGGAAACCACCAAGAGCTGCCCCGGCAACGCCCTGGAAAACGGCGGTGCCGGATCCATCACCGAGCAGTTGATCAACACCCGCGCAGATGTCACCTTGGGCGGTGGCGCAGCAAGTTTCGAACAGACCGCGACCGCCGGCCAGTGGCAGGGGCAAACGCTGCTGGCCCAGGCCAAGGACCGCAAGTACAACGTGGTCAATGACGCCGCAGGACTGGACGCGCTCACCGTGGCAGACCAGAACGCCCCGGTGCTCGGCTTATTCGCGAACGGCAACATGGAGACCCGTTGGGACGGTCCCAAAGCGGTGCAGAACGGCGGCTCGATGCCGGCGATCAGCTGCCAGGAAAACGCCAAGCGGCCCAGCACCATGCCCACGCTGGCGCAGATGACCAGCAAATCGATCGACCTGCTCAAAGGCGCCAGCAAAGGCTTCTTCCTGCAGATCGAAGGCGCCAGCATCGACAAGCAGGACCACGCCGCCAATCCCTGCGCCCAGATCGGCGAGACCGTGGATTTGGACGAAGCCGTGCAGAAAGCCATGGACTTCGCCCGTGCGGACGGGAATACGCTCGTCGTGGTCACTGCCGACCACGCGCATTCCAGCCAGATCATCTACCCCAACAGCAACACCCCCGGCCTGACCCGGACCTTGACCACCAAGGACGGCGCACCCATGACGATGGCCTACGGCACCGCGGTTGAGGGCAAGTCGCAGATGCACACCGGAACTCAGCTCCGGGTCGCGGGCTACGGCCCCGGCGCGGCCAATGTGGTCGGTCTGACCGACCAGACCGACATGTTCTACACGGTCACCGATGCGCTCAAACTCGATCGCACGCTCAAGCCCGGCGGGGACCCGAAGCCGGATACCGGCACCGAGCCGACGACGCCGCCGGTGCAGCCGGGCGGTTCCGCCAACGGCGCCGCGGACGGCGCCGGAAATGGCGCGGTCGCCGGCGGAACCGACAACAGCAGAACCGGGGGCCAGAACCCCTTGGCCGTCACCGGGGCGCAAATCGGCTTGGCGGTATTGATCGCGGCTGCCTTCGTGGTCGCCGGCGGCATCGTGCTGCGGGCCAATCGCCGCCAGCGTGGCGGCGCGGACGGCGTCTTCGGCACACTGCGCTGATGCTGCCGGGCTGAGCCGGATCGAGCTCGGCCCACCAAGCAGCGGAACCGATCAGGGCGCGGTGCGGAATCTCAGGATTCGCGCCGCGCCCTGGTCATTTCCGCCCGGGCCAACAACTCGGCACCGTGCGGATAACTCACTTCCTCCAGGATCAGGGGATGCGGCGGCGCGAGATTCGATTTCGCATCCCGGACCCGGGCCGCCAGGCGTTCGGCCAACCATTCGGCTGGTTGTTCCCCGCTGCCCACCTGCACGGCGGACCCGAGCAACGCCCGCACCATATTGTGGCAAAACGCATCGGCCTGGATCGTCACGTCGATCACGCCGTCGGGCCGCCGGAAGAATTCGAAACGCTGCAACTCGCGCACTGTGGTCGCACCTTCCCGCGGCTTGCAGTAGGCGCGGAAGTCCTGCAGCCCGAGCAGCGGCTGCACCGCCGAATTCAACTGCCCGACGTCGAGCGGGTCCTTGTGCCACCAGGTCAGCTGCCGCTGGACCGGGTCCCAGAGTTCGGGCCGATCCGCGATCCGGTAGCTGTAGCGGCGCCACAGTGCCGAGAACCTGGCGTCGAAGCCCGGCTCCGCAGGTCCGGCCGAATGCACCAGCACCGCCCCGGTCTGCTCGCCCAGCACCCGGGAGAGCGCACCCCGCAAGCGGCGCAAAAAAGCCGCTTCCGGAGCGGTTCCGCTCCGCCGGGCCATCTGCTGCCATTCCGGCTCGAGCAGGTCCAGATGCACCACCTGGCCCCGGGCGTGCACACCCGCGTCCGTGCGGCCGGCTACCGTGACCCGGATCGGCCGGCGCAGGATCATCGCCAGAGCGTCCTCGAGCGCGCCCTGGACCGTGCTGCGTCCGGGCTGCACCGCCCAACCGGAGAACGGCGCACCGTCATAGGCCAACTCCAGCCTTAACCGAAGGAACCCACCGTCCCCTTGCGGGGATGCAGTGGGTTCCTGATCGAGCATGGCTATGATTCTATGCCGGATCGGTCGAGCGAAGTTACTTGGCTTCCTTCTCGCCAGCAGCTTCTTCAGCAGCAGCTTCGGCCGGAGCCTCGTCAGCAGCTGCAGCTTCGGCCGGAGCCTCAGCGGCGTCCGCTTCGACCTCTGCCGGGGCTTCTTCGACGGTCTCGGCCGGAGCCTCTTCCGTTGCCGGAGCAGCTTCTTCGGCCGGAGCCGCCTTGGCCGGGGCAGCCTTCTTGGCCGACTCGGCCTCAGCCACGACAGCCTGCTTCGGGCTGACCGGCTCGAGCACGAGTTCGATCACGGCCATCGGCGCGTTGTCGCCCTTGCGGGGGCCGATCTTGGTGATCCGGGTGTAGCCGCCGTCGCGCTTCTCGACCGCCGAAGCGATGTCGGTGAACAGCTCATGCACCACGCCCTTGTTGCTGATCAAAGCCAGCACCCGACGGCGTGAGGCCAGGTCTCCGCGCTTGGCGAAGGTGATCAGACGCTCAGCGTAAGGACGCAGACGCTTGGCTTTGGTCTCCGTGGTGGTGATGCGCTTGTGCTCGAACAAGGCAGCTGCCAGGTTGGCGAGCATCAGGCGCTCGTGCGCCGGGCCACCGCCCAGGCGCGGACCCTTGGTGGGGGTAGGCATATTGTTTTCTCCTCAAGTGGAATCCGGGGTTCTGGCAACTGGCTCGCAGTTGCCGGTCCCGCCGGGAAGGCAATTTCAGTCTTTAGAGCTCGTCGTCGCCGAAGGCGTCGTCGCTCTCGTCAATGGCAGCTGCACGGGCAGCGAGATCGAACCCTGGAGGCGAATCCTTCAGGGAAAGACCCAGCTCCACGAGCTTCGCCTTGACCTCGTCGATCGACTTCGCACCGAAGTTGCGGATGTCCATCAGGTCGGCTTCGGAACGGGCTACGAGCTCGCCCACGGTGTGGATGCCTTCGCGCTTGAGGCAGTTGTAGGAACGGACGGTCAGGTCCAGATCCTCGATCGGCAGAGCCATGTCCGCGGCCAGCGCGGCGTCGGTCGGCGAAGGGCCGATCTCGATGCCTTCGGCAGCGGTATTGAGCTCGCGGGCCAAGCCGAACAGCTCCACCAAGGTGGTGCCGGCCGAAGCGACGGCGTCACGCGGGGCGATCGCCTGCTTGGTCTCGACGTCGACGATCAAGCGGTCGAAGTCGGTGCGCTGCTCGACGCGGGTCGCTTCCACGCGGAAGGTCACCTTGAGCACCGGCGAGTAGATCGAGTCGACCGGAATCCGGCCGATCTCGGCGTCGCCGGACTTGTTCTGCGCTGCCGAAACGTAGCCACGGCCGCGTTCGATGGTCAGTTCGAGCTCGAACTTGCCCTTCGAATTCAGGGTCGCAATGTGCAGGTCCGGGTTGTGGAATTCCACACCGGCCGGCGGGGCGATGTCCGCAGCAGTCACGACGCCGGGTCCCTGCTTCCGCAGGTAGGCGACCACGGGCTCATCGTGCTCGGAGGAAACCGAGAGGTTCTTGATGTTCAGGATGATCTCCGTGACATCTTCTTTCACGCCAGGCACGGTGGTGAATTCGTGCAGCACGCCGTCAATCCGGATGCTGGTCACGGCAGCGCCGGGAATGGAGGACAGAAGGGTACGACGGAGCGAGTTTCCCAGGGTGTATCCGAAACCAGGTTCCAACGGTTCGATGATGAACCGGGAGCGGTTTTCGGAAACTACTTCTTCAGAGAGGGTTGGGCGCTGTGCAATGAGCACTTGGTTTTCCTTTCAGCGAGCATCCGCTATATGACGCAACACAGGTGGTGGAAAGTATGGTCGTCAATCGCCAACCGGCAAAGCCTGCCGCGGGCCATCATGGCCTGCAGCAAGCTTGCCGATATGGTTTACGGTCTGCTTAGACGCGGCGGCGCTTGGGCGGACGGCAGCCGTTGTGAGCGCTCGGGGTTACGTCTTGGATCGATCCGACCTCAAGCCCAGCAGCAGTCAACGAACGGATTGCGGTCTCGCGACCGGAGCCCGGGCCCTTGACGAATACGTCGACCTTGCGGACGCCGTGTTCCTGGGCGCGCTTGGCGGCTTGCTCTGCAGCGAGCTGCGCAGCGAACGGCGTCGACTTACGCGAGCCTTTGAAGCCGACCTCGCCTGAGGAAGCCCAGGCAATAACAGCACCAGCAGGATCCGTGATGGTCACGATGGTGTTGTTGAACGTGCTCTTGATGTGCGCCTGGCCAAGCGCGATATTCTTCTTGTCCTTCTTACGCGGCTTGCGAACCGCGCCACGAGTCTTCGGGGGCATTATTTCTCCTAAGTTCTGATCAGCGGGACGTTATTAACGTCCGGCCTTCTTCTTGCCGGCGACGGTCCGCTTCGGGCCCTTACGGGTACGAGCGTTGGTCTTCGTACGCTGTCCGCGTACTGGCAAGCCGCGGCGGTGTCGGATGCCTTCGTAGCTGCCGATTTCAACCTTGCGGCGAATGTCGGCGGCTACCTCGCGGCGGAGATCGCCTTCAACTTTGTAGTTGACCTCGATGTAGTCGCGGAGCTGGACCAGTTCGGCGTCGGAGAGGTCCTTAACACGGACGTCCGGAGAAATGCCGGTTTCAGCCAGGGTTTTGTGTGCACGGGTCTTGCCCACGCCGTAGATGTAGGTAAGCGCAACTTCCAACCGCTTTTCGCGGGGAAGATCAACGCCAGCGAGACGAGCCATTGTGGCGGTACTCCTTGGTTATATCCGGAGGTCGTAGGCAGTACACCCGCACGGTTTCGTGCGGCCCCGGCCTCCGACCGGGGGTAAGCCTTGTTTCCGGAAAGGAAACTCGGCTTGTGCTGCCTTCTATCTATGTACTTGCGTGGGCAGAACGAGGGATTACTCTCCGTGAGGAGAGAATTAGCCCTGGCGCTGCTTGTGGCGCGGGTTCTCGCAGATCACCATGACCCGACCATTACGGCGGATCACCTTGCACTTGTCGCAGATCTGCTTGACGCTCGGCTTGACCTTCATGGCGTTCCTTTGCGTGTGAGCAGGTGAGATTTATTTGTAGCGGTAAACAATACGGCCACGAGTGAGGTCGTACGGGCTTAGCTCCACCACAACCCGGTCCTCAGGGAGGATTCGGATGTAGTGTTGGCGCATCTTTCCAGAAATATGAGCGAGAACGATGTGCTTGTTCGTCAACTCAACACGAAACATCGCGTTGGGCAGCGCTTCAGTCACCACGCCCTCAATCTCAATGACCCCGTCTTTCTTGGCCATATCCTCCACTAACTCTTGTTTTGGCTAACCGGTGCCCTCCCGCGCAGGCGCAGGAAAGCTGGCTTTACTCTTTGCTTGCATACGCTCGAATCCGCCCGCTGACGCCCTGTTGCCTTGATCGTTTCGACCCAGCGCCGTAGGATCACGGGCAGGATCTGAAAAGATCTAGGGAATAGAGCGGAATGGGCGCGCCAAAGCGCAGACAACCAACAAACAACTTTACGCCATTGTGGCTGATTAGTTAAATCGCGGCGACGCTCACAGCGCCGCAGCCTGCTCGAGATCTTGGCCCTTGGTCTCCGGTGCCATGAAATAGCTCGCCCCGGCCCCGACCAAAGCGATCGCTGCGGCGATCCACATTGTGCCGGACAAGCCCAGGTGAGTCAACGACAATGGAGTGGCGAAAGTCCCGATGGCAGCACCGATCCGGCTAATCCCAGTGCACAGGCCGACCGCGGTGGCCCGGACTTTGGTGGGAAAGAGTTCATTGGGGTAAATCCACTCGAGGATCGACGGGCCGCCGTTGAAAATGGCATAGAAGGCGAAAGCCAAGGCGATCAATCCCAGTGGCGCCTGGGGGTAGATCGCCAGGAACACCAATCCGGCACCTGAGAGGACGAATCCCCAGATCAACACCGGCCGGCGACCCAGCTTGTCCACAACCAGAAGGGCAACGATGTTGCCGACCAGGAAGAACAGGTTGATCAGACCGTAACCGATGTTGGCCTCATCGCCGGACTGCAGGTTGAAAAGCGCCAGTATCTGTGGACCGAAGGCGTAAATGGCGAACAGCGTCACGATGGTGCAGGTCCAAAAAATTGAGATGAAAACGACCCGGCGCAAGTATCCACCGCCGAGCACCAGCCCGAAAGCCTTCCTACTACTGAGCTTGGCTGCTTTGGGATCGTGAGCCGTGATGCCCGCCAACGTGGCACCCTCACCGATGGTTTTGCGCAGAATCTGCAGGGCTTCGGCTTGCCGCCCCCTGCTGACCAGCCAGTGCGGCGATTCGGGGATGCTGGCCCTTGCCACCAAGATCAGCACCGCCGGTATCGCCGAAGAAAGCAGCATCCAGCGCCATCCGTCCTCGATGGACAGCAACCAATAGCCGACGAAGGCTGCGGCAGTCGCTCCCACAAACCACATCGCGTTGAGACCACCCAGCAAGCGGGCCCGCCAGTTTTTGGGCACGAACTCGGCAACGAGCGCGGTGGCAATGGGGTAATCGGCACCGACCGCGACCCCGATGAGCAATCGCAGAACGAACAATTGCCAAGGTTCTTGGACGAAAAACTGAAGCACCGAAAAGACGATGATCGCCACCAGGTCGATGGTATACATCAATTTCCGCCCGATCCGGTCCGTCAGATTACCGAAAACCAGCCCTCCGATGAAGACTCCGACGAGCGCTGAGGCGCCGATGAGCCCATTCCACCAGTCGTTCATTTGCCAGTTCGGAATAATCTGGACCAACGCGATGCCGATGATGGCCAGAATGTATCCATCGAGGAACGGCCCGCCCGAGCTGAAGAGGGTCAAGCGTTTGTGGAAGGAGTTCAGCGGCGCAGAATCGATGGTCGTCTGCGCGGCGCTCGTTGGTGCTTGCTGAAGCATGGTGGTTCCGATCTGAGAAGAGGGAAAGCAACGGTGGTAACCCAGCAGATCCGTGATCGTTGTACGACTACGCGGTGACGGCTGCGATGGCATCGATTTCGATGCGTTTTTCACCCCGGAAGCGGGCGACTTGTACCGTGGTCCGCGGGGGCAAGGGATAGCCGTGCAACCTGGTGAGGTAGGCGGCGTTGTATTCTTCGAATTCGTCCAAGTCGGCCAGATAGACAGTGAGTTTGAGTAGTCCGGAAAGATCGGAATTGGCATTGGCGAGCGCAGCCTCCAGATTGTCGAAGGCCTGCCGGAGCTGCTCAGTGATCCCGACAGCGCAGCTGCCGTCCGGCCGGGTGGGGACCTGACCGCAGAGGAAAACCAACCGGTCGAAGCTGGCCGACGCCGAATACGGACGGGGCTTGCCGTCGTCGAACTGACCGCGGATGATTTCGCTCATGCGCCCACCACCAAGAACTTCCCAGCGATTCGTTGAATGTTCTGCCAATCTTCGTCCCGAATCGGCAACGGCCTGGCAGGTATCGGCACCAACTCGGCCGCGGGTTCCGCTGAACCCGGCAACACTATGAACGCAGTGACACACGGCATGAACAGATGCGGTGGAACAACTTCCGCCAGATCGGCACGCAGGCCGGACTCGACCACGACGGCGTTACCCTCGGTACGCCGTGCCATGGTCCGGATTGCCGGAACCGTCGTCCGGGCGCTACCGAGCAAGACGACGGCCCGTTGCAACTGCGCCGCCTGACGAAGCAACAACTCGTCCCAAAGCGGCCCGGCAACGCATTCTTGCTCCGTGTAGGCGATGAAGAGCCTTCCGGCCAACGCAACGTCCCCAAGGCCCTCACTGGCCAGATCGATCAGTTCGAGCATCGTGCGCAGCGCTGGCTGCCCAAGGGCCTTCAATTCGTAGATTCTGGTATCCGGGTACTCCGCAACTTCCACCGTCGGCGGAGCTTTCTGCGGGTTCCACGGTGTGGCCAAGATTTCGGCGAGCCACTTCAGGCCCTCCTGACCCGCGGCCTCGGCGCGCACTGCGGCAAGCGCGCCCAGCTGAGCCTCGGCCGGATCCGCCCCGATCACGCGCAAAGCGCGCGAGGCCGCATCGATGATTTCGCGGGGCTGTCTGAACTCGGCGGCAATCGTTGCTTCACTCTGTTCAGACATTGGCCGGCTCCTTGACAACATCCATGACCTCGGAAAACAACCTGCTCCAGTTTCCGCCCAATATTGCGGTAATGGTCTGATCGTCCAAACCGGCCGCGGACAAACCCTCGGTGAGCTGCGGGAAATCCGAAGGACCTTTGAACCAAGCCGGCCATTGCGGCCAACTCGGAGCATGCTGCGGGTCAGTCGGTTTCCACCGGCCATTGCGGAGCCATCCGACGAATTCCTGGTTCCAGCCACGAGTACAGTCGCTGCCGATGCCGATATGCGCTGCACCATACTGTTCAGCCATCCGCCGTACCATCTCGCAGAAGCTCCGCAAGGTGACATGCTCGCCGCCGCTCACCGTGGGGTAAAGACAACAACCGATCACTCCGCCGCGATCTACCAGTGCCCGGATCACCTCATCTGGCTTATTCCGCGGCGAATCGAAGAACCACAGCGGATTCGAATGGGTGATCGCCACCGGATCCGCGGACTCCTCGATCGCCTCCCGGCTGGTCCGATGGCCTACGTGCGAAAGGTCGATCAGCATACCGACCCGGTTCATCTCCGTCACGATCACTCGCCCATATCTGGTGAGCCCGGCGTCCTGCGCTTCGAAGCACCCGCTGCCGAGAAGGTTTTGATTGTTGTAGGTCAGTTGGCCAATCCGGACGCCGAGCCGGTGAAATGCCTCAACGTAGCGATAGTCGTCCTCGAACGGACTGGCATTCTGGAACCCCAAAAACACCGCGACCTTGTTCTGCTGTTTGGCCAAATCGATGTCGTCCCCAGTCTTGGCGAGAAACACCAAGTCTGGGTTTCGATTGGCCAATTCCAGCCATTGCCCAATCGAACGCAGCGTGTCCGCGGCGTTTTCCCAGACGGCACAGGTCGCGTTCACCGCGCTCACACCTCCGGCCCGCAGCTCTTCGAGGACTGGCCGGCTCCAGTTGCTGATCTGGAGGCCATCCACAACGGTTGCTCGATCATGGAGGTTCACGGTCGGCTTTCCTTTTCCAATGATGGTTTTGACGGTGGCGCCAAGGGGAAGAGCCAGTCGTCGGCGTCGGATGTCTCACGCCCGAGGTCTGCCGTTCGCGGTGCCCCGCTGAACAAAGTGACCCGCAGCCAGTCCGTCGACTGCGGACTGAAGTTGTTCATTCCGTAGACTGCCAGCTGAAAGCGCTGCACGCTCAGTGGTAAAAAGTCCTCGGCCAGGAGATTGTCGTGGATCTCTGGGTAGCGCAGGCCCTGGGTTTGCTGCACTCGATGAACCGCGAAGCGATGCTCCGGGAACATCCTCAGGAACTCGGCAACACTGGAGGCTTCGGAGTATCTCGCCAAATCCGCATTCAGCCTGGCTATCCGCTGGGCGATATCGGTGCAGTGTTCGACTCCCCCGGGGAGTCGCCCGGCGCGCCTGCCACGCCGCGGCTCCTCATTGGCGGTAGCGGAAAACCAGAAGAAGCCGGTGGCGGACGGGTCGCCGAAATCATGGGTCCGGACCCAGCCGTAGTTGGCAGCCAACAGACGTCGGAGCTCTGCGCACCGCATTCCGGCATCAGGAACCGCCGTTTCGCCAATGGTCAACAAAACCTCGGCCTCGTCGTCGAAATCTGAGCGGAGCTCGATCACGATCGAGGCCAGGATTCCCCTGGCTTCGGCACTCAACCGAGCTGCCTTCTCGTGCAAATGAGCCAGTATCGGCTCAGCCGAAGTGGAAGTGTTGATGAAAGCCCGCAGTTGGGCCAATAATCCGCCCAGTTGGGATCGAATCGCCGGCGGATCTAGGAAAGGAGCCGTTTTGAGTTCCCGCTTTTCCTCAAGATAGCCGCATGCCCGAGTCAGCAGAACCACTATTCGCTCCAGATCCGGGTGGTCCGGCGAGTAGCTCTGCATCAGAGCTCGGCTCAGAGGAATCTCGCGCAACCGGCACCAGGCGTCCAAATACTCCGGGTGGTTGACCACGAAGGGGACCATCCCGAGCCCGGTGGCGTTACCGAGGCCGAGGTACTTCCCCCACTGCGGGTCGAGCGGTACGAATTGGGTTCCTGCGGCATCAGCTTTCGCCCTGGCAACATGTTCCACGAGGTCGATGCTGAGTTCCCTCAGCAGCCACGCTGCGAGCATTTGCGCACGGTACGGCACCCCCAGAGGGTGACCGGCTGGGAAATCGGCGAATTCCTTCAAGCCGAATTTGCCGTTGCTGTAGAACGCCGTACTGCGCAGCACATAAGGGCTCGGACCCATGCTGTGCACGTCTGGCTGCTGCCCACGGGCAAGGCAGTCGCCCACATAATCGAAGAATCGCAGACTGCGGTTCGCCCGGGTCAAGACCATCGCGTCCGCACCCGGTCTCCCCTTTTCCTGGACCGGAACGTTTTGCCGCAGTTGCTCTTCGCGCTCCGAAGTGAGACGTCCCTCGAGCAAAGCGGCGGTAACGTCCCACGCGTCCGCGATCACTCGGTCAGTGCGTTGCGATTCGTCCAAAGTTCGGGAAAACGCGATGAAGCTGAAAATCCGACCTTCGGCATACACGGTGTACACGGCAGTTCCGCACCCTTGTGCATCGAAGTCCAGTCTGGTCTTTTCGACGTGCCAAGCCTGTGATCTCGCCCGGCGCAGCATGGTTCGGGCGAAACTGTGCCGGGTGGCCCAAGCACCGTTCATATCGGTGCCGGTGAGCACCTGATGGGGCGGGCGCAGGCATTCGTGCCCTGTTTCTTCCTCTACTGTTTCTTCCTGCACTGGCATGATCACGGCTGTTCCGGAGCCAACCGCACGTATGCGGTCTTTTCATCCGTGAAGAATACGGCTGCTGCAGCGCTGTTCTGTTCCCGCGGGCCGGCAAACGTGGAATCCTTCAATCCGCCGAACGGGGCGTGCAACTCGGATCCGGTCGATGCGGCATTGACTTTGACCAGACCGGCGTCCAGTTGTGCCACACAGTATCTGGCGGCCCGTTCGCTGCTCGTGAAAACCGATGCCGTGAGTCCGAAGGCGGTGCTGTTAGCCAGTTCGACAGCTTCTTCCAGAGTCCCGGCCCGGAGCACAGTGGCGACCGGACCGAAGACTTCTTCCTGGCAGATCGTCATCGAGGCGGGTCCGGAAAGGATCGTAGGCCGCACATAGTGCCCGACGGCGTCCGGCAGGTCGGCCTCTGCCAAAACCTCCGCACCCTCCGCGACCGCCTGGTCGATCGCCGCCGCGATTTCATCCCGGGCCGCGGCCGAAACCACCGGTCCAATCTGGACTGCAGGGTCCGTGCCGGGTCCAAGCACCAGCGCACGCACCTTCTCCTCCAGCAATTCCAGCAATCCCGCCGGCGAATCACCCACCAGAATGATTCGACGAGTCGCAGTGCACTTCTGCCCGGACGAGCCCATAGCCGCGCTGACAATGCTGCTGGCGGCAAGTTCAGGGTCGGCGTCCGGCAGCACCAGGGTGGCGTTGTGCCCGCCCAACTCCATCTGGAGTTTCGCGCCCCGGCCGCAAACGATCGAGCGGATCTGGTGGCCGACTGGGACCGAGCCGGTGAACGTCACACCGGACACTTCTGGATGCGATACCAGCTCGGAGCCGAGAGCACCCGGAGCCAAGAGCAGATTCACGACCCCAGACGGCAGCCCCGCAGCGGCGAAGATTTCCGCCAACAGCACGGATACTCCCGGCGTATGGCTGGCCGGCTTCCAGACCACCGTGTTTCCGTACAGGAGCGCCGGAGCGATCTTCCACGCGGGAATTTGCAAGGGGAAGTTCCAAGGCGTGATCACCCCGACGACTCCGAGCGGGCGGCGTACCGTATAGATCCGCTCATCCGGATGGCTGGACGGGAACTCGGCGCCGATCGGGTTGCGGGCCGAGCCGGCGTGATAATCGAAGGTGTCCGCGGACGCTTCGACCTCGAGCCTGGATTCGGCAACGGTTTTGCCATGCTCGGCGGTCATCAGCTGGGCGATCTCTTCAGCCCGTTCCCGGATCAGAGCCCCCACCCGGAACAATATTCTGCCCCGTGCAATGATCCCCAGTGCCTGCCAAGCCGGTCCAGCAACCACTGCCGCCCGAATCGATTCTTCCAACTGCGCCGAATCCGCATGCCGATGGCTGGTGACTGCTTCCCCGGTCCGCGCGGGATTGAACCGCGTCACCGGCGATCCGGCTCCCTCTATCCAAGAACCATTGATGAAACTTCTGGCTGATCTTGCCATAACGGACGTTTCTCCCATCGCACTGCTGCTCACAATGTGAGCTTCCTCACTGTCAACCGTAGGCCTGTCCGATCTGAAATTGAAATATTCATTTGAAGACCATTGATATTCAATTAGTCTTGATTGCATGAACCTTCGTCGCTTGGAACTCTTCGTCGCAGTCGCCGAGGAACTCCATTTCAACCGGGCCGCTGAAAAGCTGCATATGGCCCAGCCACCACTGAGCCAGCAGATTCGGAAGCTGGAAGAAGAGTGCCGAACCCAGTTGTTCGTGCGTGATTCGAGGAATGTGCGGCTGACCTCCGGAGGCGAATTGCTGCTCCGGCACGCCCGCACGATACTGGCGCAACATGCGGTACTGACGTCCGCGATGAGGCAAGCCCGGGATGGCGAGCTCGGCCGTCTACGGCTTGGTTTCGTCTCCTCCGCCGCAATTGCGGCCGTTCCTCCGGTGGTTCGTCAACTCAGACTCCAATGGCCCGGGATCGAATTGGAGTTGAGTGAGGAAACCACCGATGCGCAGATCAATCTATTGAGCAGCGGTGCCCTCGACGTCGGGATCGCCCGCGAAGCGCACCCGCCGCTGGGAATCGAGAGCACCCTGCTCCGCAACGAGCCCCTCGTCGTAGCGGTCTCGACTGACCATTACCTGGCCGGCCGGAAATCGATATGCCTGCAAGAACTCAAAGGGGAAAGTTTTATCGCCTTTCCCCGGGGACGGGTTTCGGGCCTTTTCGACCACATCTCGGCACTTGTCCGCGCTGCCGGAGTCAATTTCGACATCACTCAGGAGGCCGTGCAGTTCCCCACGATTTTGGGCCTCGTCGCCGGCCACCTGGGGATCGCCGTCGTGCCGGAATCGATGCGTGCCTTCGCCATTCCAGGGCTCGTTTATCTGCCTTTGGAGGACGAGAGCGCTTTTTCCAGGCTTAGTCTGATGTACCGGACAGACATGGCCAGCTCACCGCTCGTAGCCAAAGCCAGGGCGGTCTGCTGGGCAACACTGGCCGTGGCCGAAGCGCCGTGAGCCAACATCGGCGGCTCCACCCAGTCATCCCGGCCAGCGCGGGAGTTCTCCGGCGTCGGTGCGCACCGTCTCGGCGCTCGCGATGCCGTCTTCGATCGCCCGTTGCACCACGAGTGCGGCGATCGCCTGCAATTCGATCAGGGCCACAGTCGACGACGACCCGGCGCCGCTGAGCCCCCGCTCGCAGCTGGCCAGGGTGAAAACCGTGTCCCCATCAGCCAAGGTGTGCACCGGGGAGAGCGCTCGGGCAAAGCCGTCATGGGCTGCGGTGGCAGTTCGCTTGGCCTGCGCCACGGTCAGCACCGCATTCGTAGCGACCACGGCCAGGGTGGTGTTGAGCGCAGGTCCGTCCGATGCGGGGCCATTCGGCGGAGCGGTTTGCGCGCCCAGTGGCAGGCCTGCTGCATTGACTACCGCCAGCGCCGCCACCACGATCTCGGAATTGGCGCCCGGCATCCGCATCGAAGCGGTGCCCACCCCGCCCTTGAAACTCCCCCGGCCGAGCGCGGCACCGGCGCCGGCACCGGCATTGCCGCGTTTCACCTCGCCGGAATGCGCGCTCTGCGCCGCCCAGTACCCCATTTCCAGATCGGGGCGCAGCGCGAAATCGCCACCGCGGCCCAGGTCGAAAATCGCCGCAGCCGGCACAATCGGCACCACGCCGCCGTCCACCGCGAAGCCCCGGCCTTGTTCCTCGCACCAGCGCTGCACGCCCCCGGCTGCGGCCAAGCCATAGGCGCTGCCGCCGCTGAGCACCACCGCGTCCACCGTGGAGACCAGCGTGGTCGGGTCCAAGGCATCGGTTTCGTGGGTTCCCGGCCCACCCCCGCGCACGTCCACCGCACCGATGCTGCCGGCCGGCGGAATCACCACGCTGACCCCGGTGAGCCAGCCTTGGCCGATCCGCTCCACTTGGCCCACCAGCATTCCGGGCACATCGGTCAATTGTCCTTGTGGCGGTCCATCCGTGGTCATCCCCCTATTCTGCGCCCCCGCAGCCAGGAAGGCGATCGGCAGGTCCCACCGAGTCGGGCAGCCCAGTGGGACAGAGCCGTTTTGTCCCACTCAGTTGCGTCATTCGGTGGGACAGAGTTTCGGCGTCCGAAGCACCGCCCGGCGAAGTTGTCTGGATATCTCAGGCAACAGTCTGTCGCGATACCAGGTGAACGGTCAGTGAAGGCTGGGGGAACATTGACGCAGCCAGTACGATTTTGGCAAGACAGAGTCGTCGCTTGTGCTGGAGTAGTAGGAGTTCGTGCTGCATCCGCCGGGGGGCGGTTTCAGCCGAGGAACACCAAGCAGCAAAGCGAGAACACTATGAGCAGGGTCGATTCGACGAAGACCCAGGTGCTGGAATCACCGGCATCGATACCGCCGCCCGCACCCGGTGGTACAGACAAGATCAAGCAACGTTATTGGACCGGACGGACCAAACGCGACGCCTGGATTTTCCTGGCTTTCGCGATGCCGAACATTGTCCTGATCGCGGTCTTCACCTATCGGCCGCTGATCGCCAACATCCAGTACTCGATGCTTGACTGGACGCTCGGCTCGGAATTCGCCACCGCGATCGGGCTGCAGAACTACATCACCTTCTTCACGTCGGCGGATGCCGGCAAAGTCCTCGGCACCACCGCGATCTTCACGGTCTTCACGGTGGGCGGCTCGATGGTGCTCGGCCTGCTGATCGCGCTGGCCCTCAACCAGAAGATCCCCGGCCGCACCTTCGCCCGTTCTGCGGTGTTCGCCCCTTACGTGCTCTCCGGCGTCGGCGTCGGCCTGGTCTGGCTGTTCATTTTCGACCCGGTCTACGGCGTGCTTTCCTGGGTCCTGCGTGGACTGGGCCAGAGCAGCCCGCAATGGATCAACGATCCCAAGCTCTCCCTGGTCATGGTGATCATCGTCTATGTCTGGAAGAACCTCGGCTATTGCGCGGTGGTCTATCTGGCCGGATTGCAGTCGATGCCCAAGGACGTGATGGAAGCCGCTTCGCTCGACGGAGCCGGTTCCTTCCGCAGGTTCTTCGCGATCAGCTTCCCGCTGCTCTCCCCCACGACCTTCTTCCTGCTGATCACGTCGTTGCTCTCCTCGCTGCAGGCCTTCGACATCCTCAAAATCATGACCCCTACCGGCCAAGGCACCAACACCTTGATGTTCGAGACTTATCTGCAGGCGTTCGGCGCCTACAACAAGGCCGGCTATTCGGCCGCGATCTCGGTGGTGCTGTTCGCCCTGCTGTTGATCATGACCGTGGTGCAGATGCGCTTCGTGGAAAAGAAGGTGCATTACGCATGAGCGCACTGCAAACCGCCCCGGTCCAGGCCGGCCGGCGCCCCGGGCCGTTCTCCTGGAAGAATCTGAGCAAAACCCTGGTCACCGGATACCTGCCGCTGATCCTGGCGACCTTGCTGGTCTTCCTGCCGCTGCTCTGGATGATCCTCTCCTCCTTCAAGGCTCCCGGCGAAATCATCACCACCGACCTGAAGATCCTGCCGCAGGCACCGAGCTTCGACAACTACGCCGAAGCCGCCACCCGGGTGCCGTTCGCGCAGTTCTTCCTGAACAGCGTGATCGTCACCGTGATCGGTTCGGTGATCAAATGCGTGCTGGCGATCCTCACCGCCTATGCCTTGGTCTTCGTGCGGTTCCCGTTCAAGCGGCTGATCTTCATCTTGATCCTGGTCGCCCTGATGGTCCCGCCGCAGGTCGCGGTACTGCCGAACTACATTTTGATCTCCAGCCTCAATGGCCAGAACACCTACTGGGGCATCATCCTGCCTGGTTTGGGTACGGCCTTCGGCACCTTCCTGCTGCGCCAGCACTTCATGACGCTGCCGCCCTCGATCCTCGAATCCGCCGAAATCGACGGCGCCGGGCACTGGAAACGGCTCTGGAAGATCGTCGTACCGGTCTCGGTGCCGTCGATCGCCACGGTCGCCCTGGTCACCATCGTGACCGAGTGGAACGACTACATCTGGCCGCTCATCATCACCACCAAGGCCGAAATGATGACGCTCCCGGTCGGCCTGACCCTGCTCACCAACTCGGATTCCAGCTCACAGGCCTGGGGCATCCTGATGGCCGGCGCAGTGATCGTGATCCTGCCGATCCTGATCATCTTCGCCGCCCTGCAACGCTATATCGTGGCCGGCCTCACCCAAGGCTCGGTGACCGGGTAGCGCCCGCGCCCGGAAGCCCGCCGCAATACGCTTCACCGCAACGAACCCTGTCAATCGCATCCACCGCATCACACCGAAAGGCACTCAATGAACATCAAGCGCAAGAATTTCCTGGCCCTGGGGGGACTGGGACTTGGCACCGCGGCTCTGGCCGCTTGCGGCGGACCGAACACCTCCGGAGCGGCGAGCAGCAGCGCGGCCGCAACCGACTGGTCCAAGGTCACTCCGGCCACCCAGATCAGCTTCATGTCCAGCCACCCGGGTTCCTCCCAGGCGATCGAGCAGAAGCTCATCGACGACTTCCAGAAAGCCAACCCGGCGATCAAGGTCAACCTGATCACCGGAGGCCAGAACTACGAAGAGGTGGCGCAGAAGTTCCAGACCTCGCAGACCGGCAATGACGTGCCCGACGTCGTCGTGGCCTCCGACGTCTGGTGGTTCCGTTACACGCTTTCCGGCGCAATCGTCCCGATCGACGATCTGCTCAAGGCCGTGGGCGACAAGACCGACGACTTCAACAGCACCCTGTACGGCGACTACAGCTACGACAACCAGCACTGGGCCGCACCCTACGCCCGTTCGACCCCGCTGTTCTACTACAACAAAGACCACTTCGCAGCAGCCGGCCTGCCGGACCGCGCACCGACCACCTGGGACGAGTTCGCGGAGTGGGCGCCGAAGATCAAGGCAGCCAACGCGGCACAGAGCGGCTACCAGAACGCCTACCAGTACCCGGCGCTGGCCGGCTACGCGGGTTGGACCTTGCAGAACGTGCTCTGGGGCCAGGGCGGCGGCTGGTCCAAGGAATGGGAGATGACCGCGGATTCCGACGCTTCGGTCAAAGCCATGCAGTGGGTCCAGGACAGCATCGTCAAAGACGGTTGGGCCGGCGTTTCCTCCAAAGACGCGGTGGGCGATATGACCGCGGGAGCGGTCAGCTCCACGGTCTCCTCGACCGGCGACCTGGTCACCACGTTGAAGGCCGCGAGCGCCAAAGGCATGAACATCGGCGTCGGCTTCCTGCCCGGCGGACCGGCGAGCAAATCCCCGGTGTGCCCCACCGGCGGTGCCGGCTTGGTCATTGCCCAGAAGACCTCCCCGGAGCGCCAGCTGGCCGCGGCCAAGTTCGTCAGCTTCGTGACCAATGCGCAGAACACCGCCCAGTTCTCCCAGGCCACCGGCTACATGCCCACCCGCACCTCGGCGGACATGTCCGCGGTCTTGGCGCAGACTCCGCAGATCCAGGTCGCCTTGGACCAGCTCAAGGTCACCAAGAGCCAGGACTACGCCCGGGTGTTCCTGGCCGGCGCGGATCAGGAAATGGCCAAGTCCGCGGCCAAGATCATGAATGAAAAGGCCGAGGTGAAGAGCACGCTGACCGCCCTGAAGAGCACCTTGCAGGGCATCTACGACAAAGACGTGAAGCCGAAGCTGAAGTCCTAGCTTTCTGCGTCTTCGAGTGTGCAGTTATGGCGGCTGAATTCCGATTTTGGCCGCCATAACTGCACACTCGCGCTAAAAATTCAGGGCAATGGCGCCGGCGTGACGCCCAGAGCGGACAACTTGGCCGCCCCGCCGTCGGGTGCGGTCAGCACCCAGATCCCGCCATCGTGCACCGCGACCGAGTGTTCCCAATGCGCCGCCCGTTGGCCGTCCTCGGTCACCACGGTCCAGTCGTCGGCCAGCGTGCGGCTGGCAATATCGCCGCGGACCAGGATCGGTTCGATCGCCAGGGCCATTCCGGGACGCAGTTTCGGCCCGCGGTGCTTGGACCGGTAATTAAGGACATCCGGCTCCATGTGCATCGCCGAGCCGATGCCGTGCCCGGTGTAGTCCTCGATGATGCCGAACTTGGTGCCGTACTTCCCGGTCACGAAATCATCGATCGCATCGCCCACCTCGCCCACCTTCGAGGCCGTCGCCATCGCCGCGATGCCGTTCCACATCGCCGCCTCGGTCGCCTTGGAAAGCTCGACGTCGGCCGGATCGGCGTTGCCGACGATCACGGTGCGAGCCGAATCGGCATGCCAGCCGCCGATGATCGCACCACCGTCGATGGACACCAAGTCTCCGTCTTCGAGTTTGCGGTCGGTCGGAATGCCGTGCACCACCTGTTCATTGACCGAGGTGCAGATCGTGGCCGGGTATCCGTAGTAACCCAGGAAATTCGACTTCGCACCGGCTTTGGCCAGCTCCGCGGCGAACAAGGCATCGAGTTCGGACGTGCTCACGCCGACCGCAGCCGCGGCCACCGCGGTGTCCAAAGCAGCCGAGAGGATCAACCCGGCTTCCTTCATGAGCTGGAATTGCTCCGCCGTCTTGAGCTCGATGGTCGATTTTTTGCCGATTGCCACGTTGGTCACCTGTTCCCGGGATGCGAAAGCCTGCCCTTTGAGACTACCGGGTACGCGCCCGGCGCGCTTGCCCACCGGAACGCTCGCCAACCCGAACCGATCATTCGTAGAGGCTCGGATGCAGCGCTCCACCAGTAGCCCCACGTTGCCGTTGCAAAGCTATCCGGTGTTGCATATGCGGGTCTGTTCCCGATTCGTCCAGCGAGAGCACTGCAGAAATGCAAGAGCCGGTCTCGTGCCCGATGCGTGCCCACTCCGAACGGCTTTTGCTCCGGAACGCAGTTTCGAGCAGTTCGCGGAGTTTCGACCAGTTCCGGGGATCATTCTGACTGCCGTCGTCCGGAAAGTCGATCCCCGTGGCGAGCAACAACTGGCTGAAGAACTGGGGTTCGATCGCCCCGACAGCAACGAATTCCCCCGGCACTGCGGATTCATAGACCGCGTAGAACGGCGCATTGGTCAAGGGACTCGGCAACTCATCGCCCAATACTCGGTTAAAGTTCTCGTACATGGTCATCAAGGCGGCGGATCCGTCCACCATCGCGATGTCCAGGACCTGCTCGACAGGTTGCCCCGCTTGTTTGCCCAATAGCGCCGCCAAGATGCTGATCGCACCGTGCATCGATCCACCGGCGAAATCACCCACCAGGTTGATCGGCGGCACCGGCATGTCGCTACCGCGTCGAAAGCCGTGCAAAGCACCCGACTGCGCAATGTAATTGATGTCGTGGCCAGGATCGGCATGCAAGGGCCCGCTCTGCCCATAACCGGTGACCCTGGCGTATATCAGATCGGGATTGGCTTTGAGACACTCCTCCGGTCCCAAGCCCAGGCGCTCCATCACCCCTGGCCGCATACCCTCCAAAAGCACATCCGACTCTTGAGCCAGCTCCAGCACAGCCGACCGGTCCCCCTGCTTCTTGAGGTCGAACGGACGGTGCGCTTTTCCTTGCGCGTAAAAGGTCTGCAAGAAATCGGCCATACTCGGCGTCGGACGGACGGCAACGGTCACCTCAGCACCGAGATTCCGAAGCAACGTGCCCAAATGGGGTACTGGCCCGATGCCCGCCATTTCGAGGACCCGCAGGCCCAGTAGCGGCTTCGCCGTCGTTTCTTCGCCCATGATTGACTCCTTTGATCCTCTGGGGACTACTTTACGATGCGCCAGCGCCGGTCCCGGGCCGCAAACCCGGCAGCTACGACGACGGCGGGCCCGCACCTAGGTGTGGGCCCGCCGTCGTCGTTACCGGGAGAGACTATTTGGTTGCGGTCACGCCGTCGATCGCTGCCATGATGCGGTCGGTGACTTCATCGATCGCGCCGATCCCGTCGACCTTCGCCAACAGGCCCTGCTCGTGGTAGCGGACCACCACGGCCTCGGTCTGCGTGTGGTAAAGATTCAGCCGGTGCCGGATGACTTTCTCGTCGTCGTCGCTGCGCCCGGACTCTTTGGCCCGGCCCAGCAGGCGCCGCACGAGTTCTTCGTCGTCCGCGGTCAGCTGCAGCACCACATCCAGTTTTTCACCCTTGGCGCTCAGGATGTCGTCCAACTCGTCGACCTGAGCCGAAGTGCGCGGGTACCCGTCGAGCAGGAAGCCGTGCTGCACATCGGCCTGCTGCAACCGGTCGCGGACCATTTTGTTGGTCACGCTGTCCGGCACATAGTCTCCGGCGTCCATGAACTTCTTGGCTTCCAAACCCAAAGGCGTCTCGCCTTTGACATTGGCCCGGAAGATGTCGCCGGTGGAAATGGCCACGATGCCCAAACGATCGGAAATCCGCTCGGCCTGGGTGCCCTTGCCTGACCCCGGAGGGCCCACGATCAGCATTCTGGTCATCGCAGCAACCCCTCGTAGTGCCGTTGTTGCAGCTGCGCATCGATCTGCTTCACGGTTTCCAGACCCACGCCGACCATGATCAGCAGCGAGGTGCCGCCGAACGGGAAGTTCTGGTTCGCCTGGATCAGCACTAGCGCGATCAGCGGGATCAAAGCGACCAGACCGAGGTAGATTGCACCCGGCAAGGTAATCCGGGACAACACGTACTGCAGGTAGTCCGCAGTCGGTTTGCCGGCCCGGATGCCCGGAATGAAGCCGCCGTACTTCTTCATGTTGTCCGAAACTTCTTCCGGGTTGAAGGTGATCGCCACGTAGAAGTACGTGAAGAACACGATCATGAAGAAGTACATCGCCATGTAGATCGGGTGGTCGCCCTTGGTCAGGTTGTCGTTGATCCAAATCGCCCAGCCCGGTGCATTCGCGTTGTTGCCGCCAGCGGCGAACTGTGCGATCAGTGCCGGCAGGTACAACAGCGAGGAGGCGAAGATGACCGGCACCACGCCGGCCATATTGACCTTGATCGGGATATAGGTGCTGGTGCCGCCGACGGTGCGCCGGCCGATCATCCGCTTCGCATATTGGACCGGTACGCGTCGTTGCGACTGTTCCACGAAGACCACCAGGGCCATCACCACCACACCGATCAAGAGAACCACGAAGAAGGTTCCTGGACCCTTGGTGCTCCAGATCTGTCCGAGCGAAACCGGGAACTGCGCCACGATCGAGGTGAAGATGAGCAGCGACATGCCATTGCCCACACCCTTTTCGGTGACCAATTCGCCCATCCACATGATCAGACCGGTGCCGGCCGTCAAGGTGATGATCAATAGAATCGTGACGATGATCGAGCTGTCCGGGATGATCGCGCCCGGAGTGCCATCCTGGCCGCAGCCGCCGAGCAGCTGGCCGGAACGGGCCAATGACACCAGCGTGGTGGCATTGAGCAAGCCGAGGCCGATGGTCAGGTAACGGGTGTACTGGGTGAGCTTGCTCTGCCCCTGGGCGCCCTCGAGGTGCAGATCCTGGAAGCGGGGAATGACCACCCGCAGCAGCTGGATGATGATGCTCGCGGTGATGTACGGCATGATGCCGAGCGCGAAGATGGACACCTGGAGCAATGCGCCACCGCTGAAGAGGTTGACCAGCTGGTAGATGCCTTGATCTGTATTGCCGGCGGTGAGGCACTGCTGGACATTGTTATAGTTCACACCCGGTGAAGGGATGAAGGCGCCGAGTCTGAAAATGACAATGATGCCCAGCGTGAACAACAACTTGCGTCGCAGGTCAGGCGTGCGAAAGGCGCGGCCAATTGCGGAAAGCAAGCATCCTCCTGAAGTTCTTGGTTCCGAAGAAGTTGGGCCGCCATGGCCCACCAACCGAGTCTAGTGGGTAGACCCTATAGAAAACGAAAAACTCTTGGTGGATGGAGGAAATCCCCCATCCACCAAGAGCTCAATTCATGCTGTGTGCCAAAGCAATTACAGCTCGGTAGCAGAACCGCCGGCAGCAACAATCTTTTCGGTAGCGCTGGTCGAGAAAGCGTTCACGGTAACCTGCACCTTGACGGTGAGTTCACCGGTCCCGAGCACCTTGACGGGCTGGTTCTTGCGAACTGCCCCCTTGGCGACCAGGCTCTCCACGGTCACTTCGCCACCATCCGGGTACAACTCGGAGATCTTGTCCAAGTTCACGACCTGGAACTCCACCCGGAACGGGTTCTTGAAGCCGCGAAGCTTCGGCAGGCGCATGTGCAACGGCAGCTGACCGCCGGCGAAACCGGCCTTCACCTGGTAGCGGGCTTTGGTGCCCTTGGTGCCACGGCCTGCGGTCTTGCCCTTGGAGCCTTCGCCACGGCCCACACGGGTCTTCGCGGTTTTGGCGCCGGGAGCCGGACGCAGGTGGTGCACCTTCAATGCGTTCTGCTTCTCAACGGTTTCTGCCTTGGCGCTGTCTGCCTTAGTGGCGGACGCCTTGGCGGCCTTAGTTTTAGTAGCTTCAGCCATGATTACTTCGCCTCCTCTACCTTCACCAGGTGCGGAACCGTGTTGATCATGCCGACGGTCACTGCATCGGCCTTGCGCACCACGGTGTGACCGATGCGCTTGAGGCCCAGTGAACGCAGCGTGTCGCGCTGGTTCTGCTTTCCACCGATGGTGGACTTGATCTGCGTGATCTCCAGAGTCTTCTCAGACACCTGGACATTCTTCGGGGTGGTCATTAGGCACCTGCCTTTGCTTGCGCATTTTCCTGAATGGTACGCAACAACGGACCGGGAACGACCTCGTCCATCGGCAAACCGCGGCGGGCTGCAACCGAAGCCGGCTCTTCGAGCTGGCGCAGTGCGGCAACCGTGGCGTGCACGATGTTGATCGCGTTGGAGGAACCGAGCGACTTCGACAGGATGTCGTGGACACCGGCGCATTCCAGCACGGCGCGCACCGGACCGCCGGCGATAACGCCGGTACCCGGGGTTGCCGGACGCAACAGCACGACGCCGGCAGCGGCCTCGCCCTGTACGCGGTGCGGAATGGTGTTGCCGATGCGCGGAACGCGGAAGAAGGACTTCTTCGCTTCCTCGACGCCCTTGGCGATCGCTGCGGGAACTTCCTTGGCCTTGCCGTAGCCGACGCCGACCAGACCGTTGCCGTCGCCGACGACCATCAGGGCGGTGAAGCTGAAGCGACGGCCGCCCTTGACGACCTTGGCCACGCGGTTGATGGTCACCAGTTTTTCAATGTACTGGTTCTTCTCAGCGTCGCGTCCGCCATCGCGGCCGCCACGGCCACCATCGCGGCCGCCACGGCCACCGTCACGTCCGCCACGGCCACCATCGCGGCCGCCACGGCTGCTGCCGCGACGATCCTCGTTGGAACCGGCAGAAGTTTCGGTAGCCGCAACTGCTTCGGTGTTCTCAGACACAGTGGTTGTGCTTTCTTCTTTGATGTTCTCGCTCACAGGGCCAAACCGCCTTCACGTGCGCCATCGGCAACGGCCGCGATCCGGCCGTGGTACTTGTTGCCACCGCGGTCGAAGACGACGGACTCGATGCCGGCCTTCTTCGCACGGTCGGCAACCAGTTCGCCAACGCGCTTGGCTTTGGCGGTCTTGTCGCCGTCGAACGCACGCAGATCTGCTTCCAAGGTGGAAGCAGAAGCCACGGTCACGCCCTTGCTGTCATCGACGACCTGCACGAAGATGTGCCGGGCCGAACGGTTGACAACCAGACGGGGACGGGTCTCGGTACCGACGATCCGCTTGCGGACGCGCAGGTGACGACGACCGCGGGCGGCCGAACGGGACTTGCCCTTGCGGTTCTTATTAATGGTCAAAGCCATGATTACTTACCAGCCTTTCCGACCTTGCGGCGGATAACTTCGCCCGCATAGCGGATGCCCTTGCCCTTGTACGGGTCGGGCTTGCGGAGTTTGCGGATGTTGGCAGCAACCTCGCCCACCTGCTGCTTGTTGATACCCGAGACGGAGAGCTTCGTGGGGCCCTCGACCGTCAGGGTGATGCCCTCGGGAGCCTTGACGGCGACCGGGTGGCTGTAGCCCAGGGCGAACTCGAGGTCCGAGCCCTTGGCCTGAACACGGTAACCGGTTCCGACGATTTCGAGCTTCTTCTCGTAGCCTTCGGTGACACCGGTGATCAAGTTCGAGATCAGGGTCCGGGTCAAGCCGTGCAGCGAACGGGATTCGCGCTCGTCGTTCGGGCGGGACACCGTGAGGGTGCCTTCTTCCAGTGCGACCTCGATCGGGTTCGAAACCGTGAGGGACAACTGTCCCTTCGGGCCCTTCACCGAAACGAGTGAACCGTCGACTTTAACCTCGACGCCGGCAGGCACGGAGATCGGGAGACGTCCAATACGTGACATAGTTCTTTCCTCCCCTACTACCAGACGTAGGCGAGGACTTCCCCACCCACGCCCTTCTTTGCAGCCTGACGGTCGGTCAACAGACCGGACGACGTCGACAAGATGGCGACACCCAAACCACCCAGCACGTTCGGCAGGTTGGTGGACTTCGCGTAAACGCGCAGACCGGGCTTGGAAATCCGGCGGATGCCGGCGATGGAACGCTCGCGGTTCGGACCGAACTTGAGGTCGATGGTCAGCTTCTTGCCGACCTCGGCGTCCTCGACCTTCCAGCTGGCGATGTAGCCTTCAGCCTTCAGGATGTCGGCCACGTGGCCCTTGAGCTTGCTGAACGGCATGGTCACGGTATCGTGGTATGCCGAGTTTGCGTTGCGCAGACGCGTGAGCATATCTGCGACAGGATCTGTCATAGTCATGTGGGCTCTTGCCCTTCCTCGAAGCGGTTTCCGCGTTGTCTTCTCATGCGCCGGCAATCGGCGCGAAGCACGGGACCTGCCAAGTAGTTGTTAGTCTTCGGATTTGAACGGGAAGCCAAGCGCCTTGAGCAGCGCGCGGCCTTCGTCGTCGGTCTTCGCCGTGGTGACCACGGTAATGTCCATGCCACGGATCTTGTCGATCGCGTCCTGGTCGATTTCGTGGAACATGACCTGCTCGGTGAGACCGAAGGTGTAGTTGCCATTGCCATCGAACTGCTTGCCGGAAAGTCCGCGGAAGTCGCGGATACGGGGCAGTGCCAGGGTGACCAGACGGTCGACGAATTCCCACATCCGGTCGCCGCGCAACGTGGTGTGCGCGCCGATCGGCATGCCTTCCCGCAGCTTGAACTGGGCGATCGACTTGCGGGCCTTGGTGACCATCGGCTTCTGGCCGGTGATCAGGGTCAAGTCGCGAACCGCACCGTCGATGACCTTGGAGTCCCGGGCTGCCTCGCCGACGCCCATGTTCACGACGACCTTGACCAGGCGCGGAACCTGGTTGACGTTGCCGTAGTTGAATTCGTCCTGCAGCGTCTTCTTGATTTCCTCGGCGTAGCGGGTCTTCAGACGCGGCGTGATCTTCTCTACAGCTTCAGTGGTTTCGATGCTCATGCCAGATCCTTTCCGGAGCTCTTCGCGAAGCGAACGCGGGTGACGCGTTCACGGCCGTCGCGCTCAACGGTTTCGAGGCGGTAGCCGACGCGAGTCGGCTTCTTGGTGGACGGATCCACCAAAGCCACGTTCGAGATGTGGATGGAGGCTTCAACGGTCTCGATGCCACCGGTCTTGGTGCCGCGCTGCGACTGTCCGACCTTGGTGTGCTTGGTCACGCGGTTGATGCCTTCAACGAGCACGCGGTTGCTTTCCGGGAAAACCCGCAGGACTTTGCCCTGCTTGCCCCGGTCGCCGCCGCGCTCAGCCTTGGCACCGGTGATGACCTGAACCAGATCGCCCTTTTTGATGTTGATCTTCGCCATGTTTACAACACCTCCGGAGCGAGCGAGATGATCTTCATGAACTTCTTGTCGCGAAGTTCCCGGCCGACCGGGCCGAAGATACGGGTACCACGGGGGTCGCCGTCGTTCTTCAAGATCACTGCAGCGTTCTCATCGAACTTGATGTAGGAACCGTCCGCACGGCGGCGTTCCTTCTTGGTGCGGACGATGACGGCCTTGACCACATCGCCCTTTTTCACGTTTCCGCCCGGAATTGCATCCTTGACGGTGGCGACGATGACGTCGCCGATACCTGCGTAGCGACGGCCAGAGCCACCGAGGACACGGATGGTAAGGATTTCCTTAGCACCAGTGTTGTCGGCAACCTTGAGTCGCGACTCCTGCTGAATCACTAGTTACTCCTGTCGTCTCGCCGGTTCTCACCCTGAAGTCGTGCATACAGGATGAGCCTTGCGGAACAGTTGATCGGGGGTGTCTCTCAACCCGCCTGGATTTTGCCAGAGCGGGCCTAAACCGCCATGCCAGGAACATTTGGACCGCCCGCCGCACAGCGGAGAACGGCAGTATGCACTGGCACGAAAGTTTACGAGTTTATGGTGTTGCCCATTGCGCGGCCTTGAATAGACCACACAAGCTCAATATCTTATCACGATTCGAGGCGTCGCTTCACTCGGCAAGCCGCCGCAGCCCACCGACGGAATCCGCCGCCCGCGGGGGATTGCGCCCGAACCGTGAGCGATCCGCAATCCCACCTCGATCAAAAACGTAGACATCCGATCTTTAATCTCATAACATCGGCAGAATATGCTCCGTTTCTGTAGCCAAGTCAATGATTGACCGTATAAACATCTAATCTATCAATAGTTGGGGCTTCAAATGAATCGACAAATTCCGCTCAGCCGGCGCCGCGTCCTGCAATTGGGTGGAGCCTTGGCAACGACGCCAGTGCTCCTCGAATCGGCCGCGCAGCAGGCCGGCGCCGCAAGCCGGGGGCTCCCCGGACAGACCGGGCCCGCCGCTCCCCCGGACTCGGCGAAGCTTTCCGCCAAATCACTCTGGTACCGGCTTCCGGCAACCGATTGGCAATCCCAGGCGCTGCCGATCGGCAATGGCCGGGTCGGCGGAATGATCTTCGGCAGTCCGGAAGAAGACGTCGTCCAATTCAACGAAATCAGCCTCTGGGGCGGGGTCAACAACTACGACAACGCGCTTGCCGGCAAACCGGACAGCGACTACGACACGAGCGTCACGGGCTTCGGCTCCTACCGGGACTTCGGCCAGCTCAACGTGACGTTCGCGGCCCGGAAACGCCCCGTGATCAGCACCCCCGGCGGCCCCTACACCACCTCGGATTCGGAGACCGCAGCGGCGGCCAGCGACGGCAAGGCGAACACCAAGTGGTGCATCGTCGGTCCGCCCAGGGAGGTGCTGTGGCAGATCCAGTTCCCGGAACCCACGGTGCTTGCCGGCTACGCCTTGACCAGCGCGAACGATGTGCCCGCCCGGGACCCGCAGGATTGGACTCTGCAGGGTTCGGCAGACGGTTCCGCGTGGACCGTGCTGGATTCCCGGGCAATCGGCCCGTTCGAATCGCGGGGGCTGGAAAAACGGTTCAGCTTCGGCAACACCACCGGCTACGCCTTTTACCGCTTCGTTTTCGTGCCGAAAGCCGGGGTCAGCCATTTCCAAGTCGCGGAGATCACCGTCCCGGGGATGAATCCGGGGGCCTTCACCAGCTATATCTCGTGTCCCAGCGAATCTTCGGCAGAATCCGCCGGCGCTACCGGCGTATTGCGTTCGGTGGACAACGACCCGGCGACCAGCTGGCAGGTCCCGGCACCCGGGGCCGGAGCACAGTGGCAGTTGGACCTGGCCACGCCGGCGGTGGTGAATTCCTACACCCTCACCAGCGCCGACGCCGCCGATTCGGACCCCCGGTCCTGGAAACTCGAAGGCTCCGAGGACGGAGCCGTCTGGACAGTACTCGACACCCGGCAAAGCGGCTCCCCGTTCCAAGCCCGGAACGAAAGCAAGACCTTCGCGGTCAGCAACACCAAGGCATACCCGGCCTACCGCTTGACCCTGGCCACCAGCTCCGCGAACACTCCGTTGAAGCTCGCTGCGGTCAAAGTGTCCGGCCCGGGCTTCGACTCGCAGTCCGGGGCCGTCGTCGTCGGCTACCAGCGCGCACTCGACCTAGCGGTCGGCGTGCACAGCACGCGCTTCGGCAGTGTCGCCGGGCAAGTGCTCCGCGAGGCTTTCGTCAGCCAGGTCGACGACGTGATGGTGCTGCGTTACACCAGCAACGCGGCAGGTGGATTGTCCGGAACCATTTCGCTCAAATCCGCCCAGACCCAGGCTTCGACCAGCGCCGATGTCACGGCGAAGCAGTTGGCCTTCCGCGGCAACATGGCCAACAATCTGAAGCACGCGGCCACGGTGCGAGTCGTCGAGTCCGACGGCACAGTCACCGCGAAGGACAACACTCTCCAGTTCAGCGGCGCGACCAAGCTCACCCTGTTGCTCGACGCGCGGACTGACTATGCAATGAACGCCACCGCCGGATGGCGCGGCGCAGACCCGGCACCGGGTATCGCGATCGCCCTGAACAAAGCGGCTTTGAAAGGCTATTCGGCGCTATTGGCCGATCACCGGCAACGGGTTTCCGCGCTGATGGACCGGGCCACCGTGGCCTGGGGCGATTCCGAGCAGAGCGTGCTCGCGCTGCCGACCGGTGCCAGGCTCAAGCGGTATGCCGCCGGAGGTGCGGACCCGACCTTGGAACAGATTATGTTCGATTTCAGCCGGTACCTGCTGCTGAGTTCCTCCCGGGCCGACGGCCTGCCGGCGAACCTGCAAGGACTGTGGAACAACAGCAACCAGCCGGCCTGGGCTTCCGACTACCACACCAACATCAATGTCCAAATGAACTATTGGGGTGCCGAGACCACCAACTTGTCCGAATCGCACCTGGCCCTGGCCAAGTTCGTGGCACAGGTTGCGGTACCGAGCCGGGTGGCGACCAGAAACGCCTTCGGCTCGCAGGTGCGCGGCTGGACCGCCCGGACCTCGCAGAGCGTCTTCGGCGGAAATTCCTGGGAATGGAACACCGTAGCCAGCGCCTGGTACGCCCAGCATCTCTATGAACACTGGGCATTCAGCCAGGACATCGCATACTTGCGGGATCTCGCCTACCCGATCATCAAGGAGATCTGCCAGTTCTGGCAGGACCGGCTCAAGGTCCGCGCGGATGGCAGTCTGGTCTCGCCCAACGGCTGGTCACCCGAACAAGGGCCCAAAGAAGACGGCGTCATGTACGACCAGCAGATCATCTGGGACCTGTTCCAGAACTACCTCGACAGCGCCAAAGCGCTCAATGTCGACGCCGAGTACCAGACGGTCATCGCGGGCCTGCAGAGCCGATTGGCGCAGAACAAGATCGGCCGCTGGGGGCAGCTGCAGGAATGGCAGGAAGACCGCGACGATCCGAACAACATCCACCGGCACACCTCGCATCTGTTCGCGGTCTACCCGGGACGGCAGATCACCCCGAAGAATTCGGAATTCTCCGCTGCCGCGCTGGTCTCGCTCAAGGCCCGCTGCGGCGAGAAGGCCGGCGTGCCGTTCACCGCGGCAACGGTCTCCGGGGACAGCCGCCGGTCCTGGACCTGGCCCTGGCGCGCCGCGCTGTTCGCCAGATTGGGCGACGGTTTCCGGGCCCAGCAGATGTTCCGCGGCCTGCTCAGCTACAACACCCTGCCGAACCTCTTCGCCTCGCATCCGCCGTTCCAAATCGACGGCAACCTCGGCATCTCCGGTGCTGTTGCAGAAATGCTGCTGCAAAGCCATGCCGGGTTCATCCACCTGTTGCCGGCCTGCCCGGAGGAATGGCGGAAGTCCGGATCATTCACCGGGCTGCGGGCCCGCGGCGGCTACCAGGTGGACTGCAGCTGGACGGACGGCCAGGTGGTCAGCTACCGGATCGTCGCCGACCGGGCGCTCGACAAAGGGCCGGTCACGGTCCGGGTCAATGGCCAGGACGTCAGTGTTATTCCGGTAGGCGGAAAGAAGGAAACTCCGCCCAAGGTATTGTTCCTGGACGGCGACGGAGTGCAGCTAGCTCCGGGCAGCGAAGTCAAGCCAGGACAACTGGTGACGGTCATGGTCAGCGAGGCCCGGACCGGCCTGGATGCAGTCCTGGAGCTGCGTTCCACACCGGTCCGCTTGGCTGCCGGAAAGATCGACGGAACCGGCGGCATTGTGCTGAACGGCCAGATTCCGGCCGCCTCCGGCAGCCACCGGCTCGTACTCACCATCGCCGGAGTGGAAACGGCCAGTCTGGCGGTGTCCGTCAAAGCCGCCGCCACTGAAACCGGCAACAGCACCAACGATGGCGCTGGAAATGACCCTGTAAATGGCACAACGCTGCCGAATACCGGGCTCGGCTTCTCAGCCTCCGGGGTGCTGGCCGCGGCCGGCGCAACGGTAGCAGCGGGCAGCGCCGCCGTGGCGATGTCCAAGAATCGAGAGTAATCAACATCAGATGAACCATGACGCAGAAACACGTCTGCACAGATAGCGCTGGAGGGCGTAACGGCTAGGGCCACAACAGCCTCGACTGCATCAATGGCCCCAGCATCTGTGCAGACGTGTTCGGCGCACAAAAAGAAGCCCCGGGTCGCTGGACGACCCGGGGCTTCAGTGCAGTGCTTATTTGGCCTTTTCGAGGACCTCGACCAGGCGCCAGCGCTTGGTGGCCGACAGCGGACGGGTCTCGCTGATCAGAACCAAGTCGCCGATGCCGGCGGTGTTCTCTTCGTCGTGCGCCTTCACCTTGGAGGTACGGCGCAGAACCTTGCCGTAGAGCGCGTGCTTAACGCGGTCTTCGACCTGGACGACGATGGTCTTCTGCATTTTGTCGGAGACGACATAGCCGCGACGGACCTTGCGGTAGCCGCGGGCCGACGTCGTTCCTTCGGTCTCAACAGCTTCAGCAGTCACGGTTGCTTCCTTGTTCTCTTCGCTCACTTGGCAGTCTCCTCGGTGGCTTCAGCATCGGCCTCGACGGCCTTCTCTTCTGCCTTCTTCGAAGACTTCTTCTTGGACTTGGCTTCAGCCTTGTCCTCCGCCACAGCAGCGACGAAATCCGGGCGAATGCCCAGCTCGCGCTCACGCATCACGGTGTAGATCCGCGCGATATCGCGCTTCACTGCCCGCAACCGGCCGTGGTTTTCCAGCTGGCCGGTGGCTGACTGGAAACGCAAGTTGAACAGTTCTTCCTTGGCCTTGCGCAGTTCGTCGGTCAGACGTTCTTTGTCGAAGCCGTCAAGCTTCTCAGTGGCCAGATCTTTGGTTCCAACTGCCATTTCTATTCACCACCTTCACGACGCACAATGCGTGCCTTGAGCGGCAGCTTGTGGATTGCCAGGCGCAGGGCCTCGCGAGCGACTTCTTCATTGACACCGGAGAGTTCGAACAGAACCCGGCCCGGCTTGACGTTGGCGATCCACCATTCCGGCGAACCCTTGCCGGAACCCATACGGGTTTCCGCAGGCTTCTTGGTCAACGGACGGTCCGGGTAGATGTTGATCCACACCTTGCCACCACGCTTGATGTGACGGGTCATCGCGATACGAGCGGACTCGATCTGACGGTTGGTCACATAAGCCGGCGTCAAAGCCTGGATGCCGAACTCGCCGAAGCTGACCTTGGTGCCACCAGTGGCCTGGCCGGAACGGCCGGGGTGGTGCTGCTTACGGTGCTTCACTCGACGTGGGATCAGCATTTAAGCGTCACTCCCCTCAGTGGCTGCAGCGGCAGCGGCCGGAGCAGCTTCCACCGCAGCGGTCTCGTTACGGTCATTGCGCTGGCCGCGGCTTCCGCCATCGCGGCGCGGGCCGGAATTGTCCCGACGCGGGCCACGGTCGTCACCACGCGGAGCGCGGCCACGCGACGGAGCTGCGGCAGCTTGCTGCGCCAGTTCCTTCGCGGTGACATCGCCCTTGTAGATCCAGACCTTGACGCCGATGCGGCCGAACGTGGTCTTCGCTTCGAAGAAGCCGTAGTCGATCTGCGCACGCAGGGTGTGCAGCGGCACACGACCTTCACGGTAGAACTCGGAACGGCTCATTTCAGCGCCACCGAGGCGGCCGGAGCACTGCACCCGGATGCCCTTGGCACCGGCACGCTGCGCGGACTGCATGGCCTTCTTCATCGCACGGCGGAAAGCCACGCGGGAAGAGAGCTGTTCGGCGATGCCCTGGGCAACCAGCTGGGCTTCGATCTCCGGGTTCTTGACCTCGAGGATGTTCAGCTGAACCTGCTTGCCAGTGAGTTTCTCCAGCTCGCCGCGGATGCGGTCTGCTTCGGCACCACGACGACCGATCACAATGCCCGGACGGGCAGTGTGGATGTCGACGCGGACGCGGTCACGGGTGCGCTCGATTTCAACCTTGGCGATGCCTGCGCGCTCCATGCCGGTGGACATGAGCTGGCGGATCTTGACGTCTTCGCGGACGAAGTCCTTGTAACGCTGGCCGGCCTTGTTGCTATCCGCGAACCAGTGCGAAACGTGGTTGGTGGTGATGCCGAGTCGGAACCCGTGCGGGTTTACTTTCTGTCCCACTTAGCGGTCCTCCTCGCTCGTAGGGGTAGCGACAACCACGGTGATGTGGCTGGTGCGCTTTTTGATGCGGTAGGCGCGGCCCTGGGCACGCGGCTGAAACCGCTTCATGGTGGGACCTTCGTCAACGAAGACTTCGCTGATGAAGAGATCGCCTTCGTCGAAGGCAACGCTGTCCCGATCGGCCAGCACGCGGGCGTTAGCCACTGCGGACTGGAGTACTTTGAATACCGGCTCCGAAGCTGCCTGCGGGGCAAACTTCAGAATCGCCAGGGCCTCATTCGCTTGCTTGCCACGAATCAGGTTGACGACGCGCCGGGCCTTCATAGGCGTTACGCGGATGTGCCGCGCAATGGCCTTGGCTTCCATTGCTTTCCTTCTCTCGTCTTAGCCGTAATTGCAGGCGCCTAGCGGCGCTTGCCCTTACGGTCGTCCTTCACATGGCCGCGGAAAGTCCGCGTCGGAGCGAATTCGCCCAATTTGTGCCCGACCATCGACTCGGTGACGAACACCGGGATGTGCTTGCGGCCGTCGTGCACGGCGATCGTGTGCCCGAGCATGTCGGGGATGATCATGGACCGGCGGGACCACGTCTTGATGACGTTCTTGGTGCCCTTTTCGTTTTCGTTTGCTACCTTCACAAAGAGGTGCTGGTCAACGAAAGGACCTTTTTTCAGGCTGCGTGGCATCTGTCCAGGCTCCTATCGCTTGTTCTTGCCAGTACGACGGCGACGCACAATGAGTTTGTCGCTCTCTTTGTTCGGGCGGCGGGTGCGACCCTCACGTTTACCATTCGGGTTGACGGGGTGACGGCCACCAGAGGTTTTGCCTTCACCACCACCGTGCGGGTGATCGACCGGGTTCATGGCAACGCCACGGACCGTCGGCCGGACACCCTTCCAGCGCATCCGGCCGGCCTTGCCCCAGTTGATGTTCGACTGCTCGGCGTTGCCGACCTCGCCGACGGTTGCGCGGCAGCGCACGTCGACGTTGCGGATTTCGCCGGAGGGCAGACGCAACTGGGCGAAGCGGCCTTCCTTGGCAACCAGCTGGACCGAAGCGCCAGCCGAACGTGCCATTTTGGCACCGCCACCCGGACGCAGTTCCACGGCGTGGATGGTAGTACCCACCGGGATGTTGCGCAGCGGCAGGTTGTTGCCGGGCTTGATGTCCGCTGCCGGACCTGCCTCGACGAAGTCACCCTGCTTGAGCTTGTTCGGGGCGATGATGTAACGCTTGGTGCCATCAACGTAGTGCAGCAGTGCAATGCGAGCGGTACGGTTCGGATCGTATTCGATCTCCGCAACCTTGGCATTCACGCCGTCTTTGTCATGCCGACGGAAGTCGATCAGACGGTACTGGCGCTTGTGGCCACCACCTTTGTGGCGGGTCGTGATTTTGCCGGAGTTGTTGCGGCCGCCCGATTTGGGCAGCGGACGGACCAGAGACTTCTCCGGCGTCGACCGCGTGATTTCTGCGAAGTCGGCAACGCTCGAGCCACGACGGCCCGGGGTTGTCGGCTTGTATTTACGGATTCCCATGATATTTCCTCGTTAAAGTGGTCTCCGCTTATGAAAGCGGACCGCCGAAGATGTCGATCGTGCCTTCTTTGAGGGTGACAATTGCACGCTTGGTGTTCTTGCGCTGTCCCCATCCGAATTTGGTCCGCTTGCGCTTACCGGCACGGTTGATGGTGTTGATCGAGTCCACTTTGACGGAGAAAATCTTCTCCACGGCGAACTTGATCTCGGTCTTGTTCGAGCGCGGGTCGACCAGGAAGGTGTATTTGCCTTCGTCGATCAGGCCGTAGCTCTTTTCCGAAACGACGGGTGCCAGCACCACGTCGCGAGGGTCTTTGTTGTAAATCGCCGAGTTAGCAACTGCGTTGGTCACTTGCCGGCCTCCTCAGTCTCAACTGCGTCAGCTTCGACGACCTCTTCGACCGGGGCGCCGGCACCGAAGGCGTCATCCGCGGCTTTGCCGGAGACGAAAGCTTCGTAAGCAGCTTTGGTGAAGACGACGTCGTCGGAGATCAGCACGTCATAGGTGTTCAACTGATCCACGTACAGCACGTGGACCTCGGCCAGGTTGCGCACGGACAGTGCGGCAACGTCATTGGCACGCTCGATGACGACCAGCAGGTTCTTCCGCTCGGAAACGCCGCGCAGAGTCGCGAGAGCTTCCTTGGCCGAAGGCTTGGTGCCGGCAACCAGCTCGGCGACCACGTGGATCCGCTCGTTGCGGGCCCGATCGGACAAGGCGCCGCGCAATGCAGCAGCCTTCATCTTCTTGGGGGTCCGCTGCGCGTAGTCACGCGGGGTCGGGCCGTGCACGATGCCGCCGCCGGTCATGTGCGGGGCGCGGATCGAGCCCTGACGAGCCCGGCCGGTGCCCTTCTGCTTGAACGGCTTGCGACCGGCACCGGAAACTTCGGCGCGGGTCTTGGTCTTGTGCGTGCCCTGGCGGGCAGCCGCGAGCTGTGCGACGACGACCTGGTGCAGCAGCGGCACGTTGGTCTGGACGTCGAAGATCTCTGCGGGCAGATCAACTTTTACAGTCTTAGTAGCCATGGTCTTATGCTCCCTTCACGGCGGTACGCACGAGGACGACCCGGCCACGGGCGCCGGGGATGGCACCCTTGATGAGCAGCAGGGACTTCTCGGCGTCAACGGCGTGAACTGTCAGGTTCAACGTGGTGTGGCGTTCTCCACCCATGCGGCCAGCCATCCGGAGGCCTTTGAAAACACGGCTGGGGGTAGAAGCGCCACCGATTGAACCGGGCTTGCGGTGGTTCTTGTGGGCGCCGTGCGAGGCACCGACGCCGTGGAAGCCGTGACGCTTCATGACACCGGCGAAGCCCTTGCCCTTGGAGGTGCCGACGACGTCGACCTTCTGGCCGGCTTCGAAGATCTCCACGGAGAGCTCCTGGCCCAGCGAGTAGGACTCGGAGTCATTGGTGCGCAGCTCGACGACGTGACGACGCGGGGTGACCCCGGCCTTCTCGAAGTGGCCGGCAAGCGGCTTGGTGACCTTGCGCGGATCGATCTGGCCGTAGCCGATCTGAACGGCGGTGTAGCCATCTTTGGCGGCGTCACGCAGCTGGGTGACGACGTTGGAGTCAGCCTGGACGACGGTAACCGGAACAAGCTTGTTGTTCTCGTCCCAGACCTGGGTCATGCCGAGCTTCGTGCCCAGGATTCCCTTTACAGTACGGATCGCGGTCATAGTTTTCTCAGCACCTCCCTCAGAGCTTGATTTCGATGTTCACGTCAGCCGGCAGGTCGAGGCGCATGAGCGAGTCGACGGCCTTCGGCGTGGGGTCAATGATGTCGATAAGACGCTTGTGCGTGCGCATTTCGAAGTGCTCGCGGCTGTCTTTGTACTTGTGCGGCGAACGGATGACGCAGTACACGTTCTTCTCCGTCGGCAACGGCACGGGGCCGACTACCGTTGCGCCTGCACGGGTGACCGTCTCAACGATCTTCCGGGCTGAAACGTCAATGACCTCGTGGTCATACGACTTCAGCCGGATGCGGATTTTCTGTCCCGCCATGGCTTGGCTCTCTTCCTGGCTTGCTGCTCTGTTGACTTGCTGCAATGTGAATCCGCAGACACTGAATCCGGAAACTTCCGGGTTCCTCAATGCCTCGGACACCGACCCCCGCGGTCGGGCGTGTCGCGATTTTCACGCAAACGACGCCGACAAAAAAGGTTGGCTGGTTATGTTTGGGCTCCAGCTTGGACCCTCACATCCGGCATTATCCGGACGGGGACGCGAAGGAGCGCTTGAACAACTCATCTAGTATGCCGGATCGGCGCGGAAAACACCAATCACCGTACGCCCCACCCGCCGGTCCGGCATCTTGGCCGGTGCCGTCATAAACCGCGTGCACCGAGAACCACCTCTTGGAAGAAGCCTCAGTCCGGGCGGAGCGGCCCGACTGGATGCACCGGGTCCGCGGCTGGATGAAGCATCATCGGATATCGTCGCCGAGAGAGAACGATACCGGACTCCGACTGGCCCGGAGCATTGCCAACCATCGAAAACGGAGAACTGCACATGACATCGAATCCGACCGATTCACCGGTCGCCGGCGCGTTCCGCTGGGTAATCCCAGAGACTGTGCCGGACGCCCCGATGCAGGACCGGGAAGCCGATCTCTGGACCGTCGAGGTGCTCGGCGCCTCGATCAGCTTCAGCGGGTTCAGCGATCTGGAAATGGCCGAGCTGGACCGCTGCTGGCACCGTTGCAATCCCCGGCGCGGAGGCCGGTCCGCCGCCGTCTTCGTCCGGCACAGCGGAATTTCCTGGCGGCAACAACACGAAGACATCGTCTCCCTGCTGACCCTGGCCGGCATCAATTCGGTCGCCGGCCGCCGGCTGATGTTCCATGCCGGTGGAATCAGCGATCCGGAAAGCGGCCGCTCGCTCGCCTTGGTCGCCAAATCGGGCACCGGCAAGACCACGGCGATCCGGAACCTGGCCCGGCAATTCGGTTACCTCTCCGATGAAACCGTCGCGATCGATCCGGCTTCGCTGCAGATTCTGCCCTATCCGAAACCGCTTTCGGTGCTCGGCCCTGACGGCAAACGCCCCAAACAGCAATACTCCCCCGAGGAACTGGCCTTGTCCGAAGCTCATCCGGACCCGGTGCTGCACCGGATCGTACTCCTCCATCGGGTGCCGGGTACCGACGAGCCGCTGGTCGAGCCCCTGGGCACTGCAGAAGCCTTGGGCTTGCTGGTACCGGATTCTTCCTCGCTGTCCCGGCTCGATCGCGGCCTGGTTGCACTCGCCGAGGTGCTGACCCGGACCGGTGGCGCAATCCGGGTGACCTACGCGGAAAACACCCAATTGACGCCCTTGGTCCCGGAGCTGCTGCGCCAAGACCGCGCCCTGGCCGGCAGCGCCAGAGATTGGACGCCGGTCGACTTGACCGTGGCCGGGGCGCCGGGCTCCGGCCACGGCGGCCAGTTGCTGCGTCGGGTCGTACCTGACGACGCGATCCGCTTGGGCGAGTCCCTGGCCGTCCTCAACGGCGAGCGATTCGATGTCGTTTCCGGCATCGGGGCGGCAATCTGGACATCCGCCCGGAGCTGGCGCACCGAGCAGCAGCTGCACGCAGCGGTGCTGGCAGAGTACGGAGCGCATCCGGAGAGCGAACGCTTGGTCGCCGAAGCCGTCGGATCGTTGCAGGCAGCCGGGCTGCTATTGCGCTCGGCCTAGCCGCGGCGCGCCCGCGGTCGGCGCAGGACTCGTTTCCCGGCGAACCACAGAATGTCCAGGTCGCTTCGCCGGACGCCGTAGAAGCCGGCAATCGGCATGCCGAATTTCCGGGACAACCAGACCAAGTTCAGGTTGCCCGCAACAAAGTTGCCGACCAAGGTCGAAATCGCGGCGCCGACCGCACCCAGCGGGCCGACCAGAAGCAAGAACACGATGAGGTTGAGCACCGCGGCGATGCCCATGCTCAAACTGCGCAAGCCCGGACGATTGCGGGCACTCAAGCCCGCCCCGGCTACCGAACCGCCGGCTCCGAGCGAACTCGCCAGCAGCAGGACCAGGGTGGCTGGCACCGCAGCGCTGAAATCCCGGCCGAAGAGTATCGGCAGCCACCACCAACAAGTCGCGGCGAGTGCCAAACTGGACAACAAGGTCAGCAATGAGGTGATCCGCGCCGCTCGCTGCAGACGCTCATCGGCTTGTTTCGACTCCCCTTCCGCGGCGTCGGAGGGCAGAATGACCCCGCGCACCGCGGAGGCGATCACACCTGGAGCTTCGCCCACACTCACCGCCACGACGTAGAGCCCGAGTTGCTTCGCATTCGACAACGGGACCATCAGCAATTGGTCCATCCGGCTCAAGACGATGCCGGCCAAGGAACCGAACCAGAGCCGTCCGCCGAACGACGTGATGGCGGCAAATCCCAGGGCCGGGCTCTTTTCGTGGCGTTCGTTTGGGCCGAGGCGACGGATCAGGAAGGGCAGGTAGCACAACGATTCCAGGATCGGCATTGCCAGGATGATCAAGACCGCCATCAACGGGGTCAACCATCCGCCCAACCAGAGCACCAGATAAGCAGTCAACCGCAGTCCGGCACTGACCAGCATCACGCTTGCGGCCAGCTTCCATCGATGGCTGCCCAAGGCCAGGCCGCGCGGCAAAGCAGCCATGAAGTTCAGTGGTGTGGCTAGCGCGGTCATTCCGATCAGACGCAATAACTCGGCGTTGCCCGCGGCGAGGGGAACCGCAGAGATCCAGACCAACACCCCGCAGAGCACCCCCAGGGCGAACAGCAATACACCGGCCCGGGACGCGATTTGCCGGGCATTCCGAGAGTGTTTCGCGACGAAGTAGATGATCGCATCGGGAATGCCCAAAGCCCCCACCGCGACGACGAACAGCAGCGGCGCCACGGCTGCGGCCACCACACCGCGCCCCTCCACCCCCAGAGACTGGGCCAGGATCGGCGCCGTCGCCAATGAGACCAGCGGGACCGCCACATTGATCGCGAACGAGAAAACCATCTTCCGCGAAAAGCTTTCCGCGGGAGCCTCGGCGGCGGCCACGGAAGCACCAGCCGCGGAGCCGGGGTTTTCAGCAGTCATCTGGGTTTTCCTGTCTGTGGTACTGCAGAAGTTTCTCACGCCCGTCAGGTGCCGGCACCTGGCGGCACGGCAAAAGTCCGCTCGGGACGATGACCTGGTTGGTCACCGCCCCGAGCGGACTCGAGCTTCGCTCGGAAGCATCGCTTCTGCCGGCGTCAGAGCGCGCGGCTCAGGAAGCGAGCCCCGATTAGCCGGTGATCGAAGTGGCTGTACGGTTGTCCGCGCAACGGCTGTTCGATGCGATGCAGAACTGCGGAGCGGTCTCACCGTCCTTCAGCACGAAGTTGGTCATCCGGTTGTCGCCGCGGTTGCTCGGCTGGTTCACTTTGACCGAATACTTGATCTGGACGGTCTGACCCGGATCAATCGTGCCCTTGATCGTGAACCGGTTGCCGCTGACCGCGCTGACCTGGAGCGCAGCGTTGTCGGAAACCGGCTGGGAGTTGACCGTGGCGTCGTCCAGCACCCGGCTCATGTCGTCGAACTCATCGACGGCGGTGGGCCGCAGGGTGTCATTGGTGTAGGTCAGGGTGTAGTTGAGCACCTGGTTGGAGACCATCGCGATGCGCAACGGAACGTCGGACTCCTTCTTCACCTTGGCATCGCCCGCGGGGTTGATCGGCACGAGTCCGCCCGAGGCCAGATCCTGAAGCCGGTAGCTGTAGCTGCCGTTTCCGCCCGGTTGCTTGGTCGCCACCTTCGAAGCCTGGCCGGTGCCGGGATCGATGACATAGATATCGCCATTGCTCTGCCCGGCATACCATTTGCCATTGAGCCAAGCGAACCCGTAGTAGTAACCAGCAGCGTACGGCAAACCTTCGACCTTGACCGCCTGGGACACCGGGACCTCAGCACCCTCGGTGAAATTGGAGACATCGTATTTGTAGATGTAGTTTCCGGTGTTGTAGCCATTGCTGGTCATCAGACCGTAGAAATTTCCCTGGACATCGAATGCGTAATCCGGGGCGACCTGATTTCCGCCGTTCCACACCCGGTCGCTAGCCGGCGCAACCAACTTGCCACTGAGGGTCGTGGTGTTCGTGGTCGGGTCGAACCTGCTGATCCTGGTGTTGGCCGGGCTGGCGAGGTTAGTACCTTGCCAGTACATGCCTTTGCCGTCGACCGCGCTGCCGCCCCAGGCAACGCCCGTGGGCGAGCGCCGCGACTGGCCCACCTCTTCGATCTTGTTATCGCCGTCCTTTACCCGGTAAACCTGCTGGGTGCTGGCATTCCAACGGCTGCCCATGAAGGCGAGTTTGCTCGGGTCGCTGGCGTCCGGGCCCAACCCGAGGTTGCCCGCCCAGTACGTCGGCGCATAGCGATTGGCGATGTTTTCCTGAGTGACTTTGCCGCCGTCGAACTTGATCTTAGTGATGCTGCCGCCCTCACTCGCGTAAAGCGCACCGGCATCGATGTTCACTGCTTTATTGCCGTCCAAAGGCCAGGTATCACCAGTCGCCGCATTGGCCGGACCGGCCGTTGCCACGAGGCCGAACGGCGCAATCAGTGCAGCGCCAAGGGCCAAGGCGGCCACCGAGGTTGCGCGCGGCTTGCGCGAAGTGCGCCCGCCCCCGGCGGGCACGAGAACTTGCTTATTCATGGTTTCCCAATCTATTTCTGATGCATTGGAGTGGCTCTGCGGCGCAGAAGTGACGTTGCGGTATTTTTCCTGCCGCTCAGGCTCCCCTCCCAATCACAAGCCTGAGCGAAAAAGTCGTAGTCGGCCGGGCCGACTCGGGCGAGACCGTGCGCCCGGCACCGGAGAAGTTTCGGAGCCGGGCAACGACGTCGTCCGGGACGTGCGCGGATCAGCCGCGCAGCACCCGGGCATTCTGCCGCGCTTGCGGGGACATGTCCCGGGTCGGAGCCGTTGGAGCGCGCCGGGCCGACCGCTGCTGATCCCGCATCGGCGCACCCGCCGGGTTCAAGCCACCGAAGTACTGTGTGGCTCCAGGCGTGCCCTGGATCTGCTTTCCGTCGACGATGGCCCGGGTCTGCATCTTCAAGTAGACGCCGGTGCCCTGCGGGCCATCGGAGTTGAAGCTGAGATCCTGCATCGGCACAGTAGTCACCGGATCGCTCGCGGTGATCACGCCTTCGTACTTAATCACATACCGGCGGAACTGCCGGCCGTCGATCGTGACCACCTCTTGGGCCACCGGCAGCGCCCACTCGCTGGGCATTCCGGTCCAACCCAGGACCGGCGCGGCATCCCCGTCTTGCCGGCCATCGATGCTGACGAAAAGGTCGATCTCGAGATTCGTGATCGTCGATCCGACCTTGGTCCCGGTGATCTGGGTGCTGCGCCGATTGCCGTTCGCGTCTTCTCCACGAACCTCCACACCGCCTTCCCAAGCCGAGACATCCAGTTCGCCGGAGATCGTCGAGGTGACGGAAGCCGCGGCTGCAGGCGCCGCAACGGAAAGCGCCATCACCGGCGCCGACCAGGCTGCCGATTTCACCACCGTCCTCCGGCTCACGGCTTCAGGGAACTTGAATCCCGATCCTGCGTCCTTAGTTTCCTTCATCTTCGAGCGACTCCCCACGTTATCTAGCTAGAATGCATTGTCTGCTTAGCGACCATGAACCTTTTGATTCAACAAATATTTAAAAATCCGAATGACTCCATGATTGAAACTCCCAATTACAGACGCATTCGACTTAAAGCTAGCCTCAAGAAGTAATCTTTGTCAAACTATAAAAACAAATTGGCATTACAATATAGAGCCCACGATAAATAGGCTCAATTTTCCTCTTCGTCGAATCGAAATTTTGCTCATCGAATTCAATCATGTTGAAATTGTCAGTAAGGGGTACCCGCAGTGCCGCACTCATGACACCAGGATCCGAAAATGTGTCATAGATCACTTATTGGGCCTTCACTCCGGCCATCGCTGATCCGCCAAACCCTCAGTCTCCGCTCGCCGCCCGCTCGGCCGGATCAAGCAAACTTGGCCCCATTGACAGGACAGGAAACCGCTGTGAAACGCTTCAAACTCAGATACGCCGTACTGTGCGCCGCGTTGGCCGGCACCATCGTGCTGGGGGCCCTCGCGTTCTTCCGGATGTCCGCACCCGCGCCGTCCGGCGCCGGGGCCAGCGCCGGCAGTCTCACGGCCGCACCCGAAGCACGCACCACCGCCCTGGTTTACGGCGACTCGATTTCACAAGGCGATTCCGCAGCCTTTTCCCGGCAAGACCTGGGCAACCGCGCTTGGCCCAAATACCTCTCGCAGAACGGTGTTTACTTTGTGGGCGGATATGCCCAAGGCGGCCTGACCGCAGGTATGCTGATCGACCGCAATTTATGCCAGGAAGGCACCCGGGCGTCCGTTGTCGTCGCCGCTTTCGGGACCAATTCATTGCTCCTGGGCGAATCGTTCGAGACCAACCTGAAGAATCTCGAACGGTTGAAGGCCGAGTGCGGCGGCACCGTCCCGCCGAGCGCTTTCCTGGTCACCGCCGTCGGCCCGATGGACCGGCTGCCCCCGGCCCGGATCGCGGATTGGAATACTCGATTGGCCGCCGCGGCAGCGGAACGGGGGTGGACTTACGTCGACCCGTTCCAGGGATTGCGCACCTCGGAGAACACCTGGCCGGCGGGGCTGAGCATTGACGGCTTGCACCCCGCCGAAGCGGCGGCCGAGATCTATGCGGCCAATATCGCGCCGAACATCATCGCAGCCGGCCGCTGAAGGCCTTCCGGCACAGCACGGTGTGAAGCGTGTCACTCTTGCACAGTTTGCTGTCATAGATCAGCCTGCTGCTGAACCCCTCCCCAGGAAAGCAACATTTGATGCTCAGGGGAGTTCCTAAATGTCGATATTGGATTCACACGCGCCTGCAGAAAGCAGGCTGCGGCAGCATGCCCGCGAACGGCCGCACGAAATCCGGCCCAACGCCGGCGATACGAAGCCCGAACCGTCGGATAACTGGCGCAGCCGGTACTTGCACCGTTTGCGTCTTCTGGACGCAGTCGCGATCATCGCCGCCATGACGATCGCGCAATTCGTGCGTTTCGGCGACGGTTTCGACGACGAGGGTATGACGCTCTTCAACCAGCATGTGCCCTATTGGACGCTCGGCCTGGTCCTGGCGGCTCTCTGGTGGATGGCGCTGGGAGCCTCCGGCGGACGGCACGTGCGCCTGGTCGGCCAGGGGGCCGAAGCAAGCCGCAAGGTGCTCGCGACCACCATGGCGGTTTTCGGCACCGTGGCGATCCTGTCCTACGTCTTCGGCCTGCCGACTGCCCGGGGCTACATTCTGGTGGCTCTGCCAACCGGTTTGCTGCTGATCCTGGCGCTCCGGATGGCTGCCCAGAAGCTCCTGCTCCGACGCCGCACCTCCGCGGCCGAGAACATGTCCCGCACCCTGATCCTCGGCCGGCGTTTGGCCGCCGAGCAGGTGATGAACCACATGGAGGCCAACCCGGCTGCCGGTTTGAAACCGGTGGCCATCTACCATCCGCGACGGGACGACGGGCCCCTTGTCCATGAAGGCAACTACGATTCGGGGACTCAGTACTTGCGCGGCCGGCCGAGCGTCGACGAGATTCTGTTGGCGCTGGAATCCTTGCATGCCGACAGTGTTGTGGTCACCGACGAAACCGGGTTGACGCCGAAGGAGGTCAGGCGTTTCGGCTGGGCATTGGCCGATGCCGGCGTCCGGCTGATTCTTGCCCCGTCCCTGAGCGGTATTGCCGGACCGCGGATCCATTCCCAGCCGCTCAACGGCCTGCCGTTGATCCATGTGTCCACGCCGCAACTGACGGGGATCAAAAAACAGGTGAAACGGGGCTTCGACCTGATCGCGTCTTCGGCGCTGCTCTTGCTGATCTCCCCAGTTCTGCTGGTGGTTTCGCTGATCATCAAGCTCTCCGACGGCGGGCCGGTGTTCTTCCGGCAGAAACGCGTCGGCGTGAACCGCTCCGAATTCCAGATGTACAAATTCCGCAGCATGGTGCCCAACGCCGAAGCCTTGCGGCAAGACCTGGATTCGGATCAGGGCGACGGCAACGTGCTTTTCAAGATCAAGGGCGATCCGCGGATCACCCGCGTCGGCCGGTTCATCCGCAAATACAGCATCGACGAACTCCCTCAGCTGCTCAACGTGTTGCTCGGCCACATGTCTTTGGTCGGCCCCAGGCCTCCTTTGCCTGCCGAAGTCGAGCGTTATGAGGACGACGCGCACCGTCGCCTGCTGGTGCTCCCCGGAATCACCGGATTGTGGCAGGTCTCAGGTCGATCTGATCTGAGCTGGGAACAATCCGTCCATCTGGACCTCTACTACGTGGAGAACTGGTCCCTCTCCTCCGACATCCTGATTCTGTTCAAAACACTGAAAGCGACTTTGAAGCCCGATGGCGCATACTGATTCCCCGCACATGAATACCGGCTCTTATGACGTGACTGGCCAAAAGACCGTCGTCATCGGGCAGGGCTACGTCGGCTTGCCGCTTTCGCTGGCCGCGACACACGCTGGTTTCGCCGTCGTCGGGCTCGACAAAAGCCAACGCGTGGTTGACCTGCTCAACGACGGGAAATCCCACGTCGACGACATCCAGGACCACGAAGTCGCCGAAATCCTGAATTTCGGATTCCGCGCCAGCAGCGACCCGGAAGTGCTCCGCGAGGCCGAGGTAGTGGTCATCTGCGTGCCCACTCCGCTGGCCAAGGACGGCACGCCGGATCTGGATCCGGTCGTAGACGCCGCCAGGACGATTGCCCGCCACTTGCGCAAGGGGGCAACGGTGGTCCTGGAGTCCACAACCTATCCGGGTACCACCGACGGCCTGGTGAAAGACATCTTCACCGCAGCCGGGCACCGGATTGACGAAGATTACTTCCTGGCGTTCTCACCGGAGCGGATCGATCCCGGCAACGCGGTCTACACGCTCACCAACACGCCCAAAGTCGTCGGCGGAGTGACCGAAGAATCCACCGCGAAGGCCAAGGCCTTCTATGCTTCCTTCATCGACAAGGTCGTGACCGCCCGCGGAGCCAAGGAAGCCGAAACCGCGAAGTTGTTGGAAAACACCTACCGGCACATCAACATCGCACTGGTCAATGAAATGGCCAAGTTCTGCCATGAGATGGACATCGATCTCTGGGACGTGATCGATGCTGCCAAGACCAAGCCTTTCGGATTCCAAGCCTTCTACCCCGGCCCCGGCGTGGGCGGGCACTGCATCCCGATCGATCCGAATTACCTCAGCTACGAAGTCAAGCGCACGTTGGGCTATCCGTTCAGATTCGTCGAGTTGGCCCAAGAGATCAACCAATCCATGCCTTCCTACACCGTCCAGCGGGTCCAGGAAGCACTCAACGACGACAAATTGGCGCTCAATGGTGCCGAAGTGCTGATCCTCGGTGTCACCTACAAACCGAACATCGCGGACCAGCGCGAATCACCGGCCTTCGATGTGGCAGTCGAGTTGCTCAAGCGGGGTGCGGTCTTGAAATTCCACGACCCGAAGGTCGACACCTGGCACCTGCCTTCCGGAGACTTGCCCTGCGTCCCGGACCTCGAGGAAGCGGTGCGCGAGGCGGACATCAGCATCCTGCTGCAGAACCACGCCGAGTACGATGTGCAAGACCTGGCAGCGCAGGCGAAGCGTTTCTTCGACACCCGTGGTGCCATCACGGCCGGCACCGGCGCCCGGCTCTGAGCGACGGATTCTGCTATGCCGACCGATCAGGGAATTCTTTTCGTATGCACCGGGAACATCTGCCGGTCCGCGTACGCGCAGTACCGGCTCCGGCTCGCACTGCAGCCGCTCGGCGACCAGCGTCCTCGGATTCTCTCGCGGGGCACCCACGTGAATGCTGAGCTCCGGCCGCCGCAAGAACTCACCGGCATCGTGCCGCTGGACACCGCTTTGGAACTGTCCCGGCATGTTCCCCGCCAGTTGGGCGATCGTGACGTGCAAGACGCCTCGGTCATCCTGGCCGCGAGCGAAGAGCACCTGGCCGATGCCCTGCGCCGGGCTCCGGTGCAGATGAAACGGGCCTTTACGCTCACCGAATTCGCACGGGCCGCGAACCTCGCCGGAGCCGGGCCCCGATTGGCGGCGCCCGGCGCGGACCGCTGGGAAACACTGCGGCAGGTCGCCGCCGCGCATCGCTCGGGCATTCGCGCAGAACTGCGCGAAGATCTGAACATCGCAGATCCTTATGGTCGCGATGCGGCCTCGTACCAGACCATGATTGCTGCGGTTGACCGCTGCATCGACGATATCGCCGGCTTCCTGCTGGCTGATAGCATCTCGACGGCGTCGAGTTTAGACTGACGCCAAGGAAGTGAAAATGAAGTCTCTGGAGTCAGAACCCAAATCCTCCGAACTATGGAGCACCCGGACCAGCTTGGTCCGGGAATTCGGCGCTTCTCTGCGCCGCCGCTGGCCAATGGTGCTCTTGGCCGCCACCGTGGGCGCCGGGCTCGGCTTCGCGGCCACCTTGACCCAGCCCAAGCTCTACACCTCCGACGTCAGCGTCGTAGTTTCCACCGGGGTGAACGACAATCTCGGGCTGGCGCTCTCGGCGGACAACCTGGCGATCTCAAAAGCCAAGCAATACCAAACCATCGCGAGTTCGAGGGTCGTCGCGGAACGCGCACTCGAGATCGCCAAGGTGGACGGCTCGCCGGAGCTCGCGATATCCAGGGTCTCCGCATCATCCCGGTTGGATACCGCGACCATCAACATCAAGGTCTCTTGGGCTTCCCCGCAACAAGCACAGGCGCTCGCCGACGCTTGGTCCCAAGCCCTCGCCCAAGAGGTTTACAACGTCGAGAACCAGCGGACGCCGGGTTCGCAGTCGACCCCGGGCAGCACCGCATCACCATCGCCGAGCCCGGGCACGGGTACCGGCAGCGTGCGACCGGGCGCGGGCGAATCGGTGATCAAAATCCAACCGCTGGTTCCGGCGAACCTGCCGGCTGCTCCCAGCTCACCTAATGTCCGACTCTGGGCCGCCATCGGATTGGCCATCGGATTGGCCATCGGCCTGGCCTTCGTCTTCGTGCGCGAGATCTTCGACCAGCGAATCCGCTCCGCGGCAACCTTGCAGGACGATTTCGGGCAGACAGTGATCGGCACCGTACCGGTTTCCAACGGCGTCGGCGAAGGCCGGTTGGTCAAGTCTTTGGGCCGGTCGAACATGCGGGACAACTTCGCGGTGTTGGAGGCCTTCAAAGAATTGCGGACCAATCTGCGGTTCATGAACCCGGACCAGCCACCACGGGTGATCGCGGTCTCCAGTTGCCTTCCCGGAGAGGGAAAATCCACGGTGGCCTCGAACCTGGCCATTTCCATCGCTTCCAGCGGGCAGCCGGTGGTCCTGGTCGATGGCGACCTCCGCCGGCCTACGGTGGCCCGCACCTTCAATCTGCTGGAAAATGTCGGCCTCACCGATGCGGTCGTCGGTTCGGCTCCCGTCGCCGACCTGTTGCAGGATGTCGAAGGCTATCCGGATTTGAAGGTCTTGGGTTCCGGCCCGATTCCGCCGAATCCGTCCGAAATTCTTTCCTCGGACACGATGCTCCGGTTGATGGCCGAGCTGAGCCAGTCCTATTTCGTGATCATCGATGCCCCGCCGGTGATCTCCATCACCGATTCGGCGATCCTGGCCGCACAGTTCGATGGCGTTCTGCTCGTGGTCCGCGCCGGCTCAACGACCCGCGACGAATTCGCGAAGTCCCTGGACAACATCCAGAAAGTGAACGGGACAGTTTTGGGCTGTGTGCTCAATTGGGTGCCCACGAGCAAAGCAGAGGGGTCACGTTACGGCTATTACGGGAAGTCGTATTACTACACGTCGACGGAGGAAACCGGGCAGAAGAATGCGGCGAAAGGCTGGTTCCGTGGCGGGGGGCGCCGGGACAGGCCCACAAAGACCGCTGCCGAACCCACGGTCGAGATGCGGGCTGCACAGCTCATGTCCAGATCGACGGCCGCAGACTAGGCCGCACCCAGTGCCTCCCGTGCCACTCGCCTTCGATTCCCGCGGGGCCAATGCGAATCGTGCGTACCTCGCCCTGGCCCTCGGTCTGGTCAGCCGGATTGCGGCAACCCGCGCCATTGATGCAATCGTGGTGAAGGGCGCTGCCGCGGAACTCACCGGATTGCGCCCGCCGCGCGACTTCAGCGACGTCGACATCATGGTCCGTCCAGTCGAACTCGAAATCTTCCGCAGCGAGTTGGAACGACGCGGTTGGATTGCCAGGCCCTTCGAAGACCGTGACAATGTCTTCCCCAAACACTCGGTTTCGATGTACCACCCGCGCTGGCCGATCGACATCGATGTCCATTACCGGTTCCCAGGTTTCGAAGCCGAACCGGAATCTGTCATCGATGAATTCCTCCAGGACCAATTGCTGCTCGAATCGGGCGGCATGCAACTCAGCATGCCCTCCAAACTCGGCTGCCTCGTCGTCCAGGCGCTCCACCAGCTCAGATCACCGTGGGAACCCGGAGCGTCGGACGCGCTGGCCGAGTTGCAGCGCCGATCGGCCGATCTCGAATCCGCCCGAATCATCGAGTTCGCCCGCCGAACCCGTTGCCTGGCCGCTTTGCGCCCGTTTTTGGAGCAACGGCCGGACTTCTCACCGGCCGACGTCATTTTTCCGGAGCCCTCCAGCGAGTGGCGCGTCCGGACCCTGGGCGAAGACTCGGCGTCGATTCGGATTTTCACGTTGATCCGTGCGCCGTGGCGGCAGAAGCCGAAGCTGCTCTGGCGGGCCGCATTTCCGTCCCGTACCGCTTTGGCAGCCCGGGATATCACCTTGCGGGAACTGCGGCGAAAACTGCCGAACGTGTACCTGCACCGGTTCCTCCGATTCTGCAGCGCCCTTCCGGAGAGCATTCGTGCGGTCCGCCGCTTGTTGGCTGCCGAGCCGAAAAACCCGGCCCGGCAAACCATTCGCTCCATACCCGCCACCGACAAGACCGACAGGAGCCGATTCAGTGCTCGTTGATCCTCCAAGCTCCACACTCAAACGCCAATTCGGCAAAGCCCGGCGGCTTGCCGCACTGAAAGCACGGAATCTCAGCTCACGGCGCCCCGTAATCGATCCGAACGCTACCGTCGATGTATCCCTGACATCTTTTGGCGAGCGTCTGGAAACCGTCGGATACGCGGTCGAATCGATTGCCCAAGGCAGTGCTTTGCCCCGTCGATTCGTGCTCTGGGTTTCAGACCCGGACTTTGATCTGGCCGGTTACCCGATGCTCCGGCGCTTGGTTTCCCGGGGCTTGGAAATCCGCACCACCGAAGACTACGGCCCGTACAAGAAAAGCTACCCCTATGCGACGGAACTGCGGGAACCCGGCATCGGTCTGGTGACCGCCGACGACGACGCGCTCTACCCCGAAGGCTGGTTGCGGGGCTTGCAGCACAGCGCCTTGGAACACCCTGAGGACGTCATCGGTTTTCGGGCGGCCGCAGTGAGTTTTGATGCTGCTGGGAAGCCGCTGCCCTACGCTCGCTGGCGGCGCCTGGAGCAGCCCGAATCCGGCGCGCATGTGCTGCTGACCGGAGTCGCCGGAATCTACTACCCCTACGCCTTTTTGACGCAATTGGCTGCCCATGGTGAAGAGTTCCGGACTGTTTGCCCTTCGGCAGACGATCTCTGGATGCATCGGATCTCGTTGTTGGCCGGGATCACTCCTCGGATGGTCGCCTCCGGCAGCATGTACTTGCTGTCGATTCCGAAGACCCAGCAGAATCCCTTGCACAAGGTCAATGTCAGCCAAGGCCGGAACGATCTCCAGTTTGCCGCAATCAGCACCGAGAATGAGCTCCAGAAGATGCGGATCTCGGCTCAGGGCTCCGTCAAGTAGCGCCGGTAGGGAGCTTCCTTCCTGCTCGCCGGGAGCGGCGATTGCATGCCGGTCGGCTCCGGAGCGGCCAAAGGTGCTCCGCTCTCCACCACTGGCCAGGGCAGTTTGCGCCATGCCCCATAGGAACAAACTCCCGCGAGCATCCACAGGGCGTAACCTGAGAAACTCAAGGATGCGAATCCGCTGTTGGTGCTCTCCACCGCCAGCAGCCCGAGCAATGCGATCCCTGCGACGACCGCGAACTTTCCATAAGCGAAAGCCCGCAGGGCAATGAACAAAAGCAAGCCCACCAGCAGCAGCGCAAAAATCGCGCCGTAATTGGCCCCGGCCATGAAGAATGCGTTTTCCAAACTCGACGACAGGGTCCGGCTGCCACGGAAGTCGCGGTTGCCTTGGTAGCCGAAAAGCAGGAACGAGTTCACATTCTCCACGAACCAGGAATAAGCCTCCAGACGTTTCGCCGTAGAAGCATTGTCGTCCGCAATTTTTGCGATGAGCTTCTCCGCGCCACCGGCGGAAACGAAGATGACCGCGGTGGCCGCCATAGCCCCGAGCATCAAGACATTCCGGAGCAACGAACCGGCAGCGATAAAAGTGATCACGACGACCAGAACGATGCCCACGATGAGTGCCGCGCGGCTGGATGAGAGCACCATCGCGTAGAGGAAAAGCAACGAGAGGGAGAATTTCAGAACCGCGGATCGCAGCCAGGCGCAAAAAGCGATCGCCGGAATCATCGAGGTACCGAGGCCCAGGCCGAATTCCACAAACCCCTGACTCCGTCCGAAAGCACCGTCGACCCCGGCCCAGAGCCGTCGGAATGCGCTTTCCCAGACCACGAGCGCTCCCTGTTGATCCTGGATAATCGCCATCACAGCCTGGATTACCGCGAATCCGAGATAGGAATAAACCACGACGAGCGCCTTTTTGTCGCCTTGGATGCACAACCGGCGAACCAGCACATAAAGCAGGAATGGAGCCAGATAAACGCGCAGGAAGTCCGAAACCGTGGAGAGCGGGGCAACACCTTGGCCGAAGATGTTCGCGACGGCCAACAGACCAAGGGCCAGGACCACGAACGTTTCGATCCGGCTGAAATAAAATGCTCTGACCGTCTGGTTGAAGTTCCAAATGAGTTGCACCAGGTACACGGCGGCCAGCAGGTAGACCGCCGGGTCGAGAAAAGGCACGAAATCTACGGATGCGGAGCTGGGGATAAAATACCGGGCAGCGATGACCGCGACTACCGCATATTCGAGTTTGTTGCGCAGCGCAAAGGCAATGAGCAACGATGCCAGCAAAACGATCAGGAACACCACTACCGTCCCTTCCCCGACGACTCGAGGTAGATTCCGGCAAGCTCTTCGGTCACCCGGTCCAAGCCATACTTTTCATCGACCAGTTCCGGCGCGCGGAGCGCGAAATTCCGACGGCGGTCGTCGTCCGCAAGCAAGCGTCGGATCCCGTCCGCTAACTCACCGTCCCGGTACCCTACCGCTTCGCCGCCGGCCTGACGCACCAGAGCGGCCAACCCGCAGTCCTCCATGGTCACTACTGCCAGTCCAGTCGACATTGCCTCCAACACGGTCATGCCGAACGGTTCGTTGAACGACGGCAGGACGTAAACGCTGCACCGGCTCATCCGCTGCCTTACTTCACCGGCAGGCACGCTCCCGATATAGCGGATCCGGCCGCCACCGTCATCGGTCTCCAATGCAGTCCGGATGCCGTCCAACTGGCCACCGTCCGGACCGGCTACGCTGAAGATCGCTTCCGGGAACTCCGCCGCCAATCGCTGTGCCGCTCGGACGAACTCCAGTGGACGTTTGCGTTCCTGCAGCCTGGCCAAAAAAAGGACTTCAACCGGGCCGTCAGAAGCCACCCTGAAGCGGGAGCGGGCCAATCCGTTCGGGAGAATTCTGGGATTGCGCAGCTTGGGCTCGACCGCAACCAGATCATCCCGTTCTTTTTCGGTCAGGGCGAGGACCGCATCCGCCGAGCGCAGCAGACCGCGAATCACTAGAGCATCGAGCAATTTCGCCAGCAGTTTCCCCGACTCGTCGATCATGCCGTGGGTTTGCAGGACAAAATGCTGCCGTCGAAACTTCAGCAGCCAACCGGCCGGAGCACTGACCAAGTCCCTGGCCAGATGGATGTGGATCTGGTCTTGAGCCAAAGCTACCCGGGCCAACCAGCCGAGCATCTTCGGTGCGAACAAGCCGGCAAATCCGATCCCCGGTATCCGAAGGGCTTTGAACGCCTTGACCGGGACTCCGTCGTACTCAGTCAGGGTGCGCGGGTCGAAACCTTGCACTCCGGCTACCAGGAGGACTTCATGACCGGCCTTCCGGAGCGCTTTGAGCTGGTTCAACGCAACTCGCGTCGGACCGCCGAAACTCATCTCCGGATCCAGCAACGAAATCACATGGACGACTTTCATCCGGCGCTCCCCCCGCCATCCGGTTGCCGGTCCGCCAGCCGCAGCTCCGGTTTCGGGGCGAGCAGGCGGGAGCCGTCCGGCAGATCTTTGAAGACCAGGGCCTTGGCCCCGACCACGACGTCGTCGCCGATTTTCACCCCGCGCAGGACCGTCGATTGTGCGGCCAGCCAGGTGCGATCGCCGATCTCGACCGGCGCATTGTCGAATTCGAACGTCGGGTCGTCGAATTTGTGGCTGCCGGTGCAAATGAACACATCTTGGCTCAGACAGCTGTTCGCGCCGATTCTGATCGGTTCCAGATTCAGCAGCCAAACGCCTTCGCCGATCCAGCTGCCCTCGCCCACGGTGAGCTTCCACGGCCAATGGATGCGGACCCGGTGCCGGATCAACACACCCTCGGCGATCTGCGCGCCGAAGGCACGCAGCACCGCGATCCGCACCTTGGCCGGGCACCACCAGCGTTGCAGGAGCAGCCCTTGGACACTCAGCCAAGCGGCTTGCACCAGCTTGTTCCGGCCCTTGTCGTAGCCGTGCCCCTGGAATCCTTGGAGGTCCATCCGCTTATCCATGTTCGGCTTCCTTTGCGATTCGTGCCGTTGACCGGCGCTCGGTGGCGATCAAGTGGTCTGCCAGCCGCGTGGCGAGCGCCACGACGGTCAGCGTCGGGCCGGCCATTCCGGCGCTCGGGAACGCCCCCGCGGTGGCGCAGTATAGATTCGGAATGGACCAGACCCGCAGATCCGCGTCCAGCACACTGGATTCCGGAGCAGTCCCCATCCGCACCACACCCATTTGGTGCGTGGCATCGCTCATTTGCATCTCCAGCATCTGCGCTTCGCTGGGCGGGACATATTCCGCCCAGCCGGTCGCCTCGATGGTCTCGGCGATCCGGCGCAATGACTTCAGGTAGTTCTGCCGATCTCCAACGCTCACGGAGTGCTGCGAAACTATTCGCGGCACACCGAACCCGTCCCGTTCATCGCTCAGCATGACCCGGCTCTGCGGGTCCGGGGATTGCTCGGCGTCGAACCGAAGGCGGTACTCGCCGCGGTGGGAGTACACCCAGAACGACGGGAGCGTCCGGGTTGAAAGAATCCGGTCTTTCAACCATCGGCCGGCAAATCCGATCAGCTGCGGGAAGCCTTTGAACACGTTCGCCAGATGCTGATCGACGCCGCCGACCCGCTCGAACCGGCGGTGCATTCCCGTGGCTTTGAAGCCGCCGAACTTGGTCAGCGCCTTCCGGGCCAGGGCGAAGCTCGACAGTAAGGGATCCCGGTGGCCCGGCTCCATCGGGTCCACGTACCAGATCGCCAGGCCGAGGTTGAGCAGGTCTTCCTCCCGACGCACTTCGGTGCTGAGCTGCAACAGCCTCCGAGCCCAGACGCCGTCCGACGTCCGGGCATAGCGTACCGCCAGGCCGGCGGACTTGGGGTCGCGCAGGCGCAGCGTTCCGACTTCTCCGATCGGATGGATCATGTAGTTCCGGCCCACCTGGTCGTGCTCGTTGCCCAGGTCGTTGGCCAGCAGCATCCGCGCGGTTTCGACTCCGCCGGCAGCCAGCACGAAGTCGTCGGCAACCACGCTGAATTCGCTTTTTCCGCTCTTGCAGACGGCTTCGATGATTCGGCCCGAGTCGGCGTCCTTGACCAGCTTCGTGACCGTGGCATGGCTGAATATCCGGCAATTTTCCTGATCCGCCAACTCGCGTCGGACGACCTCTCCGAACTTCACCGGCGGAGACCAACGCCAGATCAGCCGATCTTCGAGATCGGCATGGGAACGGTTCCGCAACAAGTGTTCCGGTTCACCCGGCACCGCAGTGTGCGCGGTCCAATCGAACGCTCCTAGTTCCAGAACCGCGGCCGCCCGGCGGTAATAGGGAAGCATCTCTTCCCGGCTCATCGGCCAGCCGTCGATGCCCAGTGCCAGACGGGCTTCGAAATCCAATTCGTCGAACGGGAAAGTCCGTCCGCCCCAGCGGTGGCTGGTCCCGCCCAGCCGCTTCTCCCGCGCCTTGTCCAAGGGCTCCAGGGCTTGATGTGGACCTGAGCCCTTGAGCGTGTCCTGCGCAGCAGCCGATGCCTCCGGCCCACCTGCCTCCAGCAAGATCACGTCGACCCCGTTTTCAGACAGCTCTCTGGCCACAGTTGTTCCTGCCGGACCACTGCCCACGACCGCCACCCGGGAGCGGAACCGGCTCCCGCTGGCGACCGTCCTTCCGTCCACGGGTTTCATCGTTGGTCTCCGTTCTCGGATTCTGCTGCGGGGCGGGAACCCCGGTAGGACCGCTGCATCGCAGCCACGTTCTGGTAGACCCGCCGGCCAGAACTCATGCCGACCAACACCGAATCGGCTCGTCCTCGGTCCAGGATCGTTTTCACGCCCCGAGCGATTTTTTCCTGCGGGGGCTCCGCACCGCCCAGCATACTGTGCCCGACGCCGGTGACCGCCATGGCTTGGACGACGACTTCGGATCTCCGTGCATGTTCGGCCACCGGGCCGAAATCCGGTGAGTCCAGTATCGCCGCCGGAACCTGGAGCCAGGACATCTGTTCCAGCTCCATCGCCGCCACGGCTTGCCCGGCGGTCCGCACCGAAACTCCCCAGCGTCGGATCTTGCCTTGGCTGCGCAACTCGGCAAGCACCTGGGCTGCAGCACGATCGCGCAATACCCCTTCGTCCGGTTCGTGCAGCAGGAAAACATCCAGCACGTCCAGTTTCAACCGCTTGCGGGAGCCGTCAATGGCCCACTTCAGGTATTCCGGTTGAAAGCACTTGCCCGCGACCCCAGTCGGTCTGAGCCCGCTCAGCCGCTGAGCACCATGGGCGCCCAGCCGGTATGCCTTCGCCATGGCGGCAGGAGTTTTGATCAGGCCCGCTTTGGTAATGATCAAGGCGCTCCCGGTCGGCAGCCCCACCGAGCCGATGATCCGTTCCGCGATCCCCCGGGCGTAGACATCCGCCGTGTCGAACATGTCCAGGCCCAACTGCCGGGCGGTCTCGATGGTCCGCCGGCCGTCGCCGATGCTTCGGCCCTGCCAGAATGCGCCCAGCCGGGCAGTGCCCAAACCGATTGCGGAAATCTGCCGATCCGGCAGCTCAAGGGTGGGCAAACCGATCGTCATTTGGGAACCTCCTGGAATTCCGGCCGAACTGCGTCCAAGGCATCACGCCAAGCTTCCTGTACCACCGGCACCGACATGGTTTCGGCCAACAGCGCCCGACCAGCTGCACCGAGTGCTGCGGCAGTTTCCGGCTGTTGGACCAGCAATTCGATGTGCTCGGCCAGGCCCGCAGCGCTGTCCGCGACCAGAGCATGCTGACCCTCGACCATTGGTATCCCGGCCACACCGAGCCGGGTTGCCACGACCGGCAATCCGACGCTCATGCCATCGAGGACTTTGGTCTTCACCCCGGTGCCCACGGTGACCGGGGAAAGGAACATCCGGTGCCCGTGCAGCGCAGCAGTCAGGTCGTCGACGTATCCGCGGATCGAGATCTCCGGACAGTCCGCGAATTCCGCCTGCTGCGTCGGGTTCGCTGCCCCGATCACGTCCAGTTGCAGCGCCACGCCGCGTGCACGCAGCAAAGGCAGCAGCTCGTCCCGGACGAACCGGAGTGCCGCCATATTCGGGCCGTAGTAGAGCGCACCGAGGAAAACCGCGCTGTTCGACGCGGCTCCGGCCGGATCCGCCGGTTCTCTGGGGTCCACCGCCATCGGGATGCCGCTGACCGGTTTCCCGGAGCGCGCGGCAAGGATTTCCGCCTCGGCCCGGCTGGTGAGCGCCGTAAAATCGGCGGCTTGCGCCACTTGCCGTTCCCGAACGGCCAACCTGCGCGCTTCAAACCCGAGCAGAAGTTTCACCAACCGTTCCGCGGCGGGAAGGAAGGGCCGCGGCAATTGGCTCGAAAAATAGCCCAGGACGGACTCGTTGCCGGCGATGAACTTGGGGTCCCGGTAACGATCGGACAGCAAGTCGTCCAAATGCATGATCACCGGAACTTCCAGTCCCTGCACCAGCGGCCAGATTCGGATGCCGTCCGCTATCACAACCTGCGCGGAATCAGCCGAGATCGCGGTTCGGACTTCATTGCGGATCGGCGTGGCATCGAAAATCGACTCGTTGAGCGAACCCCCGCGGAAAATCGCCCGGACCGCGTTGGCCGCCAGGGTTACCGGCTTGGGCGGAGCGATCCGGCGGACCGGGCAGTCCAGCCAACGTTCCGGTCCCGCCTCGGAGGTCAAAGCGAGCACCGTGACAGTGTGGCCTTGGGCGGTCAGCGCTTTCACCGCCGTCTCCAGAACCGTGATCCGGCCATTGCGTTGGCCGGTCACATTTCGGGCGGCCAGCAGCAGGATGCGCAGGCCCGGGGCTTCCCGTTCAGCCGCCGTCGGATCGGGCCGGGTCATGGTTTCCTCAATCCTGCGAAGAACGCGCCGACGTTGTCCTCGCGGAGTGCCTTGCCGAAGGCCTGGATGGCATTGTCATCGGGCAGCACGATGGACTGCCCGTCCGCTGAAGTGCCGGTGCCCAGATTGGGCAGGGTGGCGAAGTTCATTTTGTCTGCGCCCACATTCCGCAAGCTCACGCCCAAGGAAGCGATCGAGCCGGCATTCAAGGTCTGGTCCACTGCGACGAAGGGGGCGAACTCGGTGACCATGGTAGAGATCTTCGCGGGATCCAACAGGACGTCGCGGCTGGCGATCTTGGCGAACACGCCTTTGAGGAACGCCTGCTGATTGCGCACCCGCTGGTAGTCGCCGTCCGCAAACGCGTACCGTTCCCGGACGAAGGCCAGCGCCGTTTCGCCGTCCATGTTCTGGGGTCCGGCCGCAAAGCTGCGGTCGATCGTAGTGCCTTGATAGGCCACCGGCACATTGACCGTGACGCCGCCGAGCGCGTCCACCAGTGATTTGAATCCTTCGAATTGGATGCGCATCACATTGTCGATGCGCGCCCCGGTGAGGCTCTCAACCGTCTGGACGGTCAACGCGCTCCCGCCGAAGGCCGCAGCAGCGTTGATCTTGGCCGGCCCGCGGCCCGGAATTTCCACCCAGGTATCGCGCATGATGGACGTGAAGTACACCGCGGAGCGATCCTGCGGAATATGCACCAGGATCAGGGTGTCGGAACGCGCGTTGTCCGAGACGGTAGCGTCCTGGCCATCCGATGCGGCCCGGGAATCACTGCCCATCAAAAGGATGTTCAAGCCCTTGCCCTGGGTTTCCGCAGGCCGGCTCACCTCGGTCGGAAAGGCATTCTGGATCTTTTCCGATTTGCTGTCGAAGGCGCTGGAAAGCGACCAGAGGTACCAGACCACGATTCCGACGGCGACCAGGAACAGGGCCAGGAAGAACAGCAGCACCCGCCGGGTGGTGCGTTTCGTCTTCCGGCTCGTCCGGCGTCGACGGGATGGCCGTCCGGCCCCGTCCAGAAATTGATTCATGCTAGTCATGTTTGGCTGCCTTCACCATCTCTTGATAAAACTTGTCGATCATCACCGGCTCCCGGTAGCCCTCCAGGTGCCGTGCCATCTTCGCCCGCAACTCGGTTTGGAGCGTTTCGTCGGTTGCCGCCTGCGCCAATTTCTGGACCAAGGATGCCACCGATTTCGGGGTGAACCGAAGGCCCGCGTCACCGACGGCTTCGGGCAATCCGCCGTGATCAGCGACCACGGTGAGGCAGCCGGCGCCCATCAGCTCGAGCGCTACAGTTCCGAATGGCTCCGGGATTTCCGAGGGTACGACGCCGATGCGGTGCCGGTTCAGTTCCTCGTTGATCGCGGCGCCTTGCAATGCGCCCCGGAAATGCACCAGATCGGAGATGCCCATTTCCACAACCTGTTGCTCCAAGGCTGCCCGGTGGTCGCCGTCACCGATCAGTGTCAGCCGGTGCTCGCTGCCTTGCTCGCGCAACTGCCGCAGTGCGGCGAACAACATCCAGATGCCTTTGTCGGCACTGAGCCGGCCCAGGAAGACCAGGCTCCGCTCCGGCCGATTCGCCCAGGGCACCTCCGACTTGAAGATTTCACTCCGGTAGCTGTTGTGGATGACCTTCGCCGGTACGCCCAGGTGTCCGGCCAGCGCTGCACTGTTTGACAACAGCCGGTCGGCCCGCCGGACCATCGCGATCTTCACGGCATTCTTCAATGTCTGAGCGATCGGGTACGTCTCCCCGGGCATTCTCATCCAGGTTCGCAGCACCACGACCCAGGGCCGTTTGAGCAGCAGCTGCGGCCAGTAGAACTGCATGCACGGGTTGTTGTGGAAGACCACGTCTGCGCCGCTGATCGCTTTGAAGAGTTCCCGTTTGCCCGGTGCCCGGAGGACCCTGAACGGGAAGTCTTTCGGCTCGCCGGTTTCCCGGGTATGGGTGATCACCACGACCTGCGCACCGTGCCGTTCGACGAAGCCCCGAGCCAGCAGCTCGGCGGTGACTTCGACGCCGCCGGTATCCGGGTAAAAACGATGGACCATGATCGCGATCCGCAAAGGTTTCCTATTCATCTCTTCCTTCGACTGCCGATCCGGGCCGGGCCAGATCGGATACTGACTGCACGATTCCGGCACGGAACGAGTCCCAGCTCCGTTCCCGGGCGGCAGCGATGGCATCGTGCCAGTAGGGCCGCTTCGGGTCCATGCTCGCCGCAGCTTCCTGCAGGGCCCGGGTCAACGCGTCCAGGCTTCCGGCCGGAACCACGGTTCCGATCCGGCTGTCCAAGCGGTAATCGACTACCCCGGTGTTGCTCGATCCGATCAAACGGCAACCTTGAGCCAGCGCCTCGCCGAAGACCAGCCCGAACCCTTCGACCAGACTGGGCATCACGAAGGTGTCCGCGCTGGCCATCAGCTCGCCGAGTTCTTGCCTGCTGACCCGCGGGGTGATCTCCACCGAGGACAGGTCTTTGGCGAAGTCCGCGATCTCCGGGTCCATTCTGGAGGCCACCACGCGGAGCCGCATGCCGTCGAGTTCGGCCCGACGCCAAGCCTCAATCAGCAAATGCAGCCCTTTGCGTTTGACGCCCTGCCCGACGAAGAGGAATTCGTTCCGGACCGGCGGCGGCACCGGGGCAGTGTTGACCGGCGGGCAGCCATAGGGGACCACCGCCACCCTGCGCTCGTCAACACCCAGTTCCAGCAGCCCATTTTTGGTGAATGACGAAGCGACGACGAAGTAGTCGGCCAGAGCCACTTCCGCCCGATGGTGCGCTTCCATCGCGGTGTTGCTCACCTCGGCCTCGTCTTCCCACGCCCGGAGCTCGGCCAAATCGTCGATCTCCGACAGCGTTGCCTCGATGAACTTCGGCGACGGGTGGTACTGGAACAGGAATCGGCGCCCACGGCTCGGTCCGCAAAAAGCCTGCAGCGCCGAACCCGAGTACAGGAACAAGTCCGCATCGGGCATCCGTCGCGCGTACTTGGCGATGGTCCGCCCCAAAAGGCTCTCCACCGGCATCGACGGGAAGTGGGCGTGACCCACCCGACGCTTGAATTCGTAAGGCAGTTGACGCAACAGCGCACCGGTCGATTGACGCACTTTCCCGGGGTCGATACCGCTGTTCTGACGATGGGCCAATAGAGGGGTACTTGCAAGACCGCTTTTATGATAGTAATCTGTGACAAAGAGAGATAAATCACCAAGCTCGGCAAACGCCAGAGGTACTTGGTATGAGTCTCGGTCACGGTTGTGACCCACAATAAATCCCATTGAGGCCTCGCTGTATCCAGATATAGGTCTAACGCCCAATTCTACCCGAAATTCCGGATAGAGTAGTAATTGTGAAGTCCTCTGCCATCGTGAGCCGCTGCCCGGAAACCCTGACGGCTGAAATCGATGACGACGCGGTGCTGGTTTTGGATCTGGACTCGGAGGCCGGGACGCCATTGCGCCTCGAAGGCACTGCCTCGGTCATTTGGCAGGAAATCGTTGAACCGCTGAGATTCGGAGTTCTCTGCCACCGGATGGCCGAACGCTACCAAAGCACCGAGACGGAAATCAGGCCCGACGTCGAAACCTTCGTCCGCGAATTGGCGGCAGCAAATCTGGCCCGAATCGACGAACTAGCGGAATAGGACTTGCACACCGGCGCGGGCCGGCAGCTTCAGTCCTGGCCCTTGGACCGGCGGATCCGCTTGTACCGTTCGATCTCCTTGCCGAAGGTCTTCCGGACCACGAAGTACCCGGCAACGATCACCACGACGATAATCAGAAAAATCAAGAAGCCCATCCACGATCTCCTTCGCTGACTGCCTTGAATCCAGCCTATCAGTCGCAGATTTCGCTCGACGAAAGCCCCCAACAGCGATCCGCGGCTCAGATTCGAGCATGAAAAAGCCCCGGCTCGCTTGGCGAACCGGGGCTTCCTCTTAGAACGTTAGATCAGCAATTACTTGATGATCTTGGTAACGCGTCCCGAACCAACGGTGCGGCCGCCTTCGCGGATTGCGAAGCCGAGGCCCTCTTCCATGGCGATGGGCTGGATGAGCTCAACGGTCATCTCAGTGTTGTCGCCAGGCATGACCATTTCAGTGCCCTCGGGGAGGGTGATGACGCCGGTCACGTCCGTGGTGCGGAAGTAGAACTGCGGGCGGTAGTTCGAGTAGAACGGGTTGTGGCGTCCGCCTTCATCCTTGGACAGGATGTAGACGTTGGCCTCGAAGTCGGTGTGCGGGGTGATGGAACCCGGCTTCACGACAACCTGGCCACGCTCAACGTCTTCACGCTTGATACCGCGCAGCAGCAGACCACAGTTCTCGCCTGCCCATGCTTCGTCGAGCTGCTTGTGGAACATCTCGATACCGGTGACCGTGGTCTTCTGGATCGGGCGGATGCCGACGATCTCGACCTCGGAGTTGATAGCAAGGGTGCCACGCTCGGCGCGACCGGTGACGACGGTGCCACGACCGGTGATCGTGAAAACGTCTTCGATCGGCATCAAGAACGGCTTGTCCTTGTCGCGGATCGGGTCCGGCACGCTGTTGTCGACAGCTTCCATCAGGTCCTCGACGGACTTGACCCACTGCGGGTCGCCTTCCAGAGCCTTCAGGCCCGAAACGCGAACGACCGGGGCGTTGTCGCCGTCGAACTCCTGCGAGCTGAGCAGCTCACGTACTTCCATTTCGACCAGGTCGAGAAGCTCTTCGTCTTCAACCATGTCCGACTTGTTCAACGCGACCAGCAGGTAGGGAACACCAACCTGGCGGGCGAGCAGAACGTGCTCACGGGTCTGAGCCATCGGGCCGTCAGTAGCGGCAACCACGAGGATTGCGCCGTCCATCTGAGCAGCACCGGTGATCATGTTCTTGATGTAGTCGGCGTGGCCGGGGGCGTCAACGTGTGCATAGTGACGCTTATCGGTCTGGTACTCAACGTGCGAGATGTTGATCGTGATGCCGCGCTGCTTCTCCTCGGGAGCCGAGTCGATGGAAGCGAAGTCACGCTGCTCGTTGAGATCCGGGTACTTGTCGTAAAGCACCTTGGAAATGGCAGCCGTCAACGTGGTCTTTCCATGGTCAACGTGACCAATGGTTCCGATGTTAACGTGCGGCTTAGTCCGCTCGAACTTTGCCTTTGCCACAAGTTCCTCCTAGAACGTATATCAGAAGACTTTCTCTTCAGGACGCTTTTCGTCACTGAAATCTTAGCAAGTCTACTGGTGGTCAATTGATTTCTGAAATTGCGGTGGAGCGGGCTGTACAGCCTACTCGCCACGGGCTTTCTGGATGATCTCGTCGGCAACAGCCTTCGGGACCTCGGCGTAGCTGTCGAACTGCATCGAGTACACGGCACGACCCTGGGTCTTGGACCGCAGATCACCGATGTAACCGAACATTCCGGACAGCGGGACCAAGGCCCGAATGACCTTGACGCCACTTGCATCTTCCATGGACTGCATCTGGCCACGACGGGAGTTCAAGTCGCCGATGACATCGCCCATGTATTCCTCGGGCGTGCGGACTTCAACTTCCATCAGCGGTTCGAGCAGAACCGGATCAGCCTTCCGAGCAGCTTCCTTGAACGCCATGCGACCGGCGATCTTGAAGGCCATTTCGGAGGAGTCAACGTCATGGTAAGCGCCGTCGAGCAGCGTCGCCTTGATGCCGACAACCGGGTAACCGGCGAGCACACCATCGGTGAGCGCGCTTTGGATGCCCTGATCAACGCTGGGGATGTATTCGCGCGGAACACGACCACCGGTGACCTTGTTTTCGAACTCGTACAAGACGCCGTCTTCCGAGGTGAAGGGCTCGATCGCAATCTGGATCTTTGCGAACTGGCCGGATCCACCGGTCTGCTTCTTGTGCGTGTAATCGTGCTTCTCCACCTTGCGGCGGATGGTTTCACGGTAAGCGACCTGCGGCTTGCCGACGTTGGCTTCGACCCGGAATTCGCGGCGCATGCGGTCCACCAGGATGTCCAGGTGGAGCTCGCCCATGCCGGCGATGATGGTCTGGCCGGTGTCTTCGTCGAGGTTGACCTGGAAGGTCGGGTCCTCGGCCGAGAGCTTCTGGATGGCCGTGGAGAGCTTCTCCTGGTCCCCCTTGGTCTTCGGCTCGATCGCCACCGAGATGACGGGCTCCGGGAAGCTCATCGATTCGAGCACGATCGGCTCTCCGATGTCGGCCAGGGTGTCACCGGTGGTGGTGTCCTTCAGGCCGATCGCCGCGTAGATGTGACCGGCGAGGGCTTCCTCGACCGGGTTCTCCTTGTTGGCGTGCATCTGGAACAGCTTGCCGATGCGCTCCTTCTTGCCCTTGGTCGAGTTGACCACCTGGGTGCCGGAGGCGATCTGTCCGGAGTAAACCCGGATGAACACCAATTGGCCGAAGAACGGGTGCGTGGCGACCTTGAACGCCAGGGCCGAGAACGGCTCCTCGACGCTCGGCTTGCGAGTCATTTCGGTCTCTTCGTTACGCGGATCGTGGCCGATCATCGGCGGCACGTCCAGCGGCGACGGCAAGAAGTCGACGACGGCGTCCAGCATCGGCTGCACCCCGCGGTTCTTGAATGCGGAGCCGCAGAGCACCGGGTAGATCTCGGAGGCGATGGTCATCTTGCGGATGCCGGCCTTGAGTTCCGCCAGGGTCAGTTCTTCACCCTCGAGGTACTTCTCCATGAGCTCTTCGGAAGCTTCGGCAACCGTCTCCACGAGTGCGGCACGGTATTCCTTGGCTTTCTCGACCAGATCGGCCGGGATCTCCTGGACTTCGTACTTGGCACCCATGGTCACATCGCCCTTGGCATCGCCGGGCCAGACCAACGCGCGCATTTCGAGCAGGTCGACAACGCCGACGAAGTCGTTCTCAGCACCGATCGGCAGCTGGATGACCAGCGGCTTGGCACCGAGGCGGTTGATGATGGTGTCTACCGTGAAGTAGAAATCAGCACCCAGCTTGTCCATCTTGTTGACGAAGCAGATCCGCGGCACGTTGTACTTGTCGGCTTGGCGCCAGACCGTCTCGGACTGCGGCTCCACCCCCTCTTTGCCGTCGAACACGGCGACGGCGCCGTCGAGCACGCGGAGCGAACGCTCCACCTCGACGGTGAAGTCCACGTGCCCCGGGGTGTCGATGATGTTGATCTGGTTACCGTTCCAGAACGAAGTCACCGCGGCGGAGGTGATGGTGATGCCGCGTTCCTTCTCCTGCTCCATCCAGTCGGTCGTCGAAGCACCGTCGTGGGTTTCGCCGATCTTGTGGTTCACACCCGTGTAGAACAGGATGCGCTCGGTAGTAGTGGTCTTACCGGCATCGATGTGCGCCATGATGCCGATATTCCGGACCTTGTTGAGGTCGGTAAGCACGTCCTGTGCCACGGTGTCTCCCTAATTCAAGGTGTTGAACTTGCATCGGCCCTGGAGGGCCATTGGTACGGGCGACGGCGACGTCCCACCGGAGTGGGATTGCCGCCGTCCTCCTTTGCCTGACAGTTGCTGACCGCCCGCAGGATTCCCTCGAACGCAAAGCGTTTTGCGGGCTGCGGGGAAGGTGGGCCCCTGCTCGCCGGGTTCCCTGAAATTGCGAAGCAATTTGAGGGGGCGAGTAGGGACTACCAGCGGTAGTGAGCGAACGCGCGGTTGGCTTCAGCCATCTTGTGCGTGTCTTCGCGGCGTTTGACCGCGGCACCGAGACCATTGGACGCATCCAGGATCTCGTTGCGCAGACGCTCGGTCATGGTCTTCTCCCGGCGGGCCTTGGAGTAACCCACCAACCAACGCAATGCCAGAGCAGTTGCGCGGCCGGGCTTGACCTCAACCGGAACCTGGTAGGTGGCGCCGCCGACGCGGCGGGACTTGACCTCGAGGCTGGGCTTGATGTTGTCCATGGCCTTCTTCAGAGCAGCAACGGGATCGCCGCCGCTCTTCTCACGGGCACCTTCGAGGGCACCGTAAACGATGCGCTCAGCAGTGGACTTCTTGCCGTCCACCAGGATTTTGTTGATCAGCTGGGTGACCAGCGGGGATCCGTAAACCGGATCGACGACGAGCGGCCGCTTGGGGGCCGGACCCTTGCGAGGCATATTACTTCTTCTCCATCTTCGCGCCGTACTTGCTGCGAGCCTGCTTGCGGTTCTTCACGCCCTGGGTGTCGAGCGAGCCACGGACGATCTTGTAGCGAACGCCGGGCAGATCCTTAACCCGGCCACCGCGCACCAGCACGATGGAGTGTTCCTGCAGATTGTGTCCGACGCCGGGGATGTAGGCGGTCACTTCGATGCCGCCGGCAAGACGCACACGGGCGACCTTGCGCAGCGCCGAGTTCGGCTTCTTCGGGGTCGTCGTGTAGACGCGGGTGCAGACGCCGCGGCGCATCGGGTTGTTCTTCAGCGCGGGAGCCTTGGTCTTGGCGACCTTAGGTGAGCGGCCCTTGCGGACCAGCTGATTGATCGTAGGCACTTATAGTTCTCCGTTGTAGTTCTGTCGAGACTGTTCATCACGGACTCGGCTGTTTCGCCCCACACCCCTACCCCCGCAGAATTGTGGGGAAGTGCGAGGCGTCAAGCACTTGTACTCGTAGTGCAGCCTCAGGGAATAGTTTCTCCAACGGTTACAGCGTGTAACCTACGAGGAATATTCCACATACCCTAGGCATGCAAAAAGGTGGCATTTGTTGCACAAGGTGCGTGCAACGCGGAACGGGATCCTCTGCCATCACTAACAATTGCGTCTAGTTTAGCACGTTGGCGCTGCCTGCCGGGACTCAGCCGCCCCAGGCCGGCAGCAGGTTCAGCAACAGGGCCATGCCCAGTCCGACCAAGGACACGATCGACTGGGTCACCGAAAAGGCCTTCGTCGCCTCCCCCATGCTCATCCCGAACGATTCTTTGACCAACCAGAACGAGGCGTGATTCGCATAGGCGAAGAACAACGAGCCCGAACCGATCGCAATCACCAGCAACGGCAGGTTCAAACTCGGATCGGCCAGCGCCAGCGGCGCGAGCAGCCCCGAAGCGCCCACCACGCCCACCGTCGAGGAGCCAGTGGAGACCGAAAGCAGCATCGCGATCAACCAGCCCAGGACCAGTGCGGGCAAGGCCAGGTTCTGCGTGAGATCGACGATCGCATCGCCGACTTTGGCATCGACCAGGACCTGTTTGAAGGCTCCGCCACCGGCGATGATCAACAAGATGCCAGCCACCGCCTTGAGGCTCTCCGCCATCGAATGCCGCACTTCGGCGCCTCCGGCACCCCGCCCGTACGCCAGCACCACGACTGCGAAAACCACCCCGACGAACATCGCGATCACCGGTTCGCCGAGGAAAACCGTGATCTTCCCGGCGGCCGAGTCGAGCGGGAATGCGGCCTCGCCGGCGGTCCGGAAAAGCATCAACAGGGCGGGCAGCAGGACCGCCAGCAGGGAAATCGCCAGGCCCGGGCCGGGCTTTTCCGGATTGCGCTGCAGCCCCCCGGCGCTCTGGCCGACCGGAGCGCTGGTGTATTGCGCCAGGAGCGCGGCATCCGGCCGGACCCGCATCTTCGGCGCGATGAGCCGGGCGTACACCGGGCCGGCCAAGATGATCGCCGGCACTCCGGCGACGATCCCGTAGAGCAAGGTCGGGCCGACGTCGGTGCGCAGTGTCGCAATCGCCGTCAACGGCCCCGGATGCGGCGGCACCATGCCGTGCATCGCGGCCAAGGCGGCTATCGCCGGCACCCCGACCCAGATGTACGGCGAGCCCTTGAGTCCGCCGCGTTCCTCCAGCTTCTTGGCCACGCTGAAAATCAAAGGCAACAGCATCACCAGACCGACTTCGAAGAACATCGGTATCCCGATGACGAAGGCGGCACCGCTCATCGCCCACGGCAGCGCCCGCGCCGATGACCGGTCGAGAATCGCATTCGCCAGCCGTTCAGTCGCCCCCGAATCGGAGAGGATCTTGCCGAGGATCGCGCCGAGCGCAATCACGATCCCGACATTGCCGAGCGTTTCGCCGGCACCCTTTTCGATCGCATCGGCGATTTTGCCCAGATCCATCCCCGCCGCCATGCCGACCAGGATCGAGACCCCCATCAGGGCGAGCAAAGGATGCAATTTGAGCTTGCTGACGATCAGCAGCACGAGGACGACGACTCCGCCGAGCGCAATGAGAAGCAATTGGATGCTGCCAGCCGACACGTGGTTCCCCCAAAAATCGTGATCTTCCGCCGGCATCGTTGCCTGAGCAGACCAAATCGAGGCTACCCGCTCAAAACGCGGTTCAGCTGGCCTCCCGCTATGCAGCAGCCGTGAACTTGCCCAGAAATGCCAGGGCGGGGCTTGGCCCGCCAGCCGGCCGACCGGTCACAAAGACATCCGCAGGTGCCGTTCGAAGAATTCCCGCTTGTCCCAATCGAAGACCTTGTTCCAGAACCCGGAATGGTCCGCATCCCACTGCTTCATGGCCGCTTGGTAGAAGTCCTTCTTGTACCGACCAACCACATTGCGCCGGATCTGGTCCACGCCGCCCTGGTCCCGGATGAGCGCCTGCTTCACCCGCCCGGCGAAATCCGGGTCGGCCGCGCTGGTCGGTACGGCGGCTGCAGCTTGCGCCAACGCGGTCTGCAGATCGGCCAGCGCCTTCATTCCACCTTGGCTGCTCCCCGCGGCGCCGTTTTCCAGGACCCGGCAGTACTCGTCGGCATACCGGTCCGCGTCCCGGCTGCCTTGGTTGCCCAGATGCAGTCCCTGCTTCCCGGCATCGGTGTTGCCGTCGATTCGGCTCAACGGGAACAACGCGACTCCGGTGGCCAGCGCGATGCCGCCCAGCGGCGCGATGGCCGCCGCGCCGCCCACCGCGGCGATCCCGCTACCGGCACCCTCGGAAGCGGCCAGGGCAGCCTCTGCTGCAGCCTGGGCGGCTGCGGAAGCGGCCCGTTTCGCGAGCAGGTCAGCGATGATCGCGGTCCAATTCGGTTTGAAAGTGACTTCGATGCCCACTTTGACCTGGGCCTTCCTGGGCTCACCGTCACGGGTGTATTCCCAGGTGCCGGTCATCGCGCCGGTCAACTTGCCGATCGCGACGTCGAACTCTTTCGGATTCTTGGCGAATTTCTTCCACTCGAGACTGATCGCTGCGACCTCGACGCCGAAGGTCCCACCGACCTTGCCGCCGGCCAGGCTGAGCGAGGGCACCCCGACTTCGACCTCGCCGCTGCCGCCCAGTTTGAGTTCCTTGGCCGAGGCCTCGGCCGCCAATTTGAAGGTGCCTTCTTTGAACTCGACGCCGCCCAGGCTCTTCGCGATCTCGATCTTGAGCTGTTCCGCTTCGAACTTCACGCCTTGTTCCCGTACGTCCTTGTCCGGAGCAAACCCGACGCCCAAGGTGTTCTCCGCGCCGGTTTTCTCGACTGAGCCTTCCGCCTTGATCTCCCACTCCCCTTTGACCTTGCCCCAGTCGAACTCCCCTTTGACCGGAGGCGTGGCGAGCGAGCCCTTGGGCGCGATCTTCATGGCGGGAGACTCGGGCTCACGCTGCACCATCGACGAGGCGACCGCCGAGTTCCCGACGCTGGGCTGCAGTGCAAGTGCGTATTCCGGGCCGAGCTTGGCCATCGGCGGGGCAGCCGGGCGTCCTGCCCGGGCAACCGGCGCCGGCTTCCGCTCCCCGGCTGGCTGTTGTTGCGCGACCCGATCGAGTTTCATCCGGCCGTCCGGAAACGCAACGCTGTCCTCATGCATCCATCCTGGCCCGGACCCGGGATAGACGCCCGCCCTTTGGGGCAATCCTGCGAGCACTCTCCGCGCAGGGCGAGCCGCTCAGTATGCGTAGAGCGCCGATCTCAGGTTCCGGGCGAAGATCCCGCGGCGGCCCCAGCCTTCGCCGAGATTCTCCAGCCAGCTGAAGTCCGGCCGGTGCGCGGCTTCCCAGTTCTGCACGGTGTTCGCGAAGTACTTCTCCTTGAAGGCCTTTTCGAGTTCCTTCACCAATTGCTGATAACCGCCGTGCCGGTTCAGGATCTCCCGGCACAGTTCCTGGCGGGAAATCTCCTTGCCCGGGTTCTCCCGGGCAAGTTTCGCCATCGCCTGGTCCAGATGCTGCTCGGCCTCGACCGCTCCCGGCCCGGACCCGGATTTGTAGCCGGACATCACGGTCGCGTAGTCCGCAGCGTAGCCCGCGGCGGCACGCCTGCCGTCCTGCCCGGCGATCGCGCCGTCGACGGTGGCCTGGATGTCCGCGTCGATCCGGCTGAAAGCGTAGCCCAAGGCGGCCACCGACAACAACGGCAGCCCGATTGCCGCGGCTGCCCCGATGTAAGCGGTGGCGCCGACGCCGATTGCCCCCTCGCCGACCGCCGCGCCCGTCGCCGCAGCGCCTTCCGCAGCCCCGCCGGCCATTGCGGTTTCTGCGGTGCCGGAAACCACTTCACCGGCAGTCTGGGCTTGCCGGAGCAGCACTTCTTGGACGATCCTGGGCCAATTCGGCTTGAACCCGACTTCCGCGGTGAGCTTGCCTTGCACTTTGACCCGGCTGCCACCCAGCTCGACGACGAAGTTGGGGACTCCGCTGACCCCGAACTTGAGCTCTGCGAGCGTCACGTCGTCGGGGTTTTTCTGCATTTTCTCCCAGTCCACGCCGACCGCGGTCAGCTTGCCGCTGCCGGAGAGGTCGAACCACTTCAAGGGCGTTGCTGCCTTGAAATCCACGCCGGCGGAGAGGTCGAACTTCTTCCGGGACAGTTCAAAACCGAGCTTGACCTTGCGTTCGACCACGGTGAGCAGCCAAAGCTCCTGATGGAGTTTCTCCTTGAGCAGGGTGATCTCGGCTTTGGCCCCGGCATTGCGCTTGCCCGGTGAACCGAAATCCGAACCGGCCGCGCTGATCGAGGCAGCGGCAATGGCAGCTTCGACCGTGAACTCGAATTTGGTCTTGAGCGACCCCTTGACGAAGGAATCCTTCAAGAAGTCGCTTTTGCTCAGTTCGATTTCATAGCTGCCTTTCGGACCGACTCCGCCGGAGTGCCCGCCGGCCCTTTGCAACACTGGATCCGCAGCACTCCGCTGGGCCACGGCAGGTGTCCGGAGCAGCTCCGCGGTGGCGCCGTTGCCGGCACTGCGCTGCAGAGCGAGCAGGTTTTCCGAACCGAGCGTCGCGATCACCGGCGGCTCGGCACGACGCCGGGCGGCGGGCGCGGCGGTCACTGGCGCTTGGTGCTCCGCCGCCTGGTTGAGCTTCACCCGGCCTGCCGTCGTGGTCCTCGGTTCATCTTCCCATTCTGGTCCCGAGGCAGCCCGGCCGCACTGCCCCTTAGGACAGCCCTGCGAGCACCTTTTGCGCCAAACCGAAGGAGATCGTCATGCCGATGCCACTGGTGACGCTGACCGCCGTCGCCCGTTCCCCGACCGGTGCGATCAGATAGGGCTGTTGCGGACTCGCCGCGTAAACCCCTTGCCAACGCTCCAGGACCGTCAAAGGTCCACGTCCGATCACTGCACTGGCCCGGTCCAACAGCACCTCGCTCGTGGCCTCGGTCTGGAACGGCGCTTGCGACTTGCCGAGCACATGCGAGTCACCGACCAGCAAACTGCCGTCCGGGCGCTGGGTGAACATCACGTTCGCATCGATCTCCAACAACACCGGATCCGCTTCGGCCAGCTCCTGGCGCAGCCGCCGTGCTGCCGGCATCGCCGTGAACGCGGGGTAGCGCAGCATCGACGTCGTGGTCAGCACCGCGGGTGCCACTTCGAATCCATCCGGAGCAGCCACCCGGATCATCTGCAAAGCGCAACGGAAAACTTCCCGCTCGGCAGCCAGTTCGGGAAACAGGTAATCCAGATCGTGGCCGGCGCAAATCAGCGTATGACCGGCGGAAATTTCACCCCGGCTGGTCGTCGCACCAGCGGCGGTGAGTCCCAAGAAGCTGGTGTTCCAGAAGAATTGCACGCCCTGCCCGGCCAGCCATTGCGCCAAGCTTCCGACGGCTTCCCGCGGGTCCACCCGCAGATCGTCGCGCAGCCAGGCACCGCCGACGATCTCCGGTTGGCCGCCGGAAAGCGTTTCCCGGACCTGGTCCGCGGAGCGGAGCTGGATCTGCCCCATCGGCCGGCTCTGCGCGAGCTGTCCGAGCAGTTCCAGTTCGGTGTTGCTGCGGGCCACCGCGAGCGCACCCGATTCAACGGCGAAGAAGCCGGCGTTCCGGGCAGCGGCCAGCCAGCGCGGCCGGCCCGCGACCGCGAGGTCGAGCAGATCGCCGTCTTGCGCGGTGATGCAGCAGTGGCCGAAGTTCCGGATCGAGGCGCCGACGGCGTGGTGGTCGCGTTCCAGTACGACGACTTTGAGGCCGCGTTGCTGGGCTTCGAAGGCGTGCGCCAAGCCGATGATGCCGGCTCCGACGACGAGCAGATCCGCCTCGGCGATAAATGTGTTCATGCAGCTACTCTGCGGGCTGCGTCCGACTGGCTCAAGTTGAAAGCATACTTGTATAGACATGTTTGCCAAATGTTCATTTTGCAGCCCTGCAAAGCCGTTCAGCACGCCCATTGCGGAAGTTATGCTGAGGTGATGACAACCCCGCTTCACCTCAAGCTCAGCGAGGAATTCAGAAAACGGATCCATTCCGGCGTCTGGCCGCAAGGATCGCTGGTGCCCTCCGAGGCGCAACTCTGCGCAGAATTCTCTGTCTCCCGCGGCCCGGTACGGCAGGCGCTTGCGGCGTTGCGCCAGGACGGCAGCATCACCGGCGGCCGCGGCCGCTCCCCGATGGTCCGCGGCGATGTGCCTTCGCAGTCCTTCGGTACCTTCATGTCATTCACCCAGTGGGCCGAAAGCATCAATCGGGTGCCGGGCCAGAAGACACTCGAAATCGCCCGGCGGCCGGCCGGTGAATACGTGGCGGAACAGTTGGGCATCGATGCCGAGGATTCCGTCGTCGCGGTCTTCAGGCTGCGCTTCCTGGACGGCTCCCCCACGATGCTGGAACGCTCCCATTACGTGACCGAAGCCGGGAACCCGTTGTTCAACTTCGATACCGACAGCGGTTCCACTTTCCGCTACCTGCGCGAAAACGGCGTGGAACTCAGCTCGGCCCGGCACATCATCGATGCGGTGGCGGCGACCGATGAAGATGCGCACTATCTGGGCATCGAGCCCGGCGCCCCGCTGCTGCGGGAACGCCGGATCAGCTTCAGCGACGACGGCTCCCGGCTCGAGTACGGCGAAGACCGCTACCGCCCGGAGCTGACCAGCTTCATGATCGACAACACTTTGGCCAACCGCACCCCGCTGGCCAGGATCGACAACCCGGAACAACGCGCGGCGCGCCACCCGGAAAGCACCGGGTCCGAAAGCTCAGGAGAAGAATGATCGAGTTAGCAGTGTTCGATATGGCCGGAACCACCATCGACGATCACGGGCTGGTGTACCAAGCCCTGCGCGGCTGCGTCGAAGAAACCGGCGCTTCAGTGGCGCAAGCCGACCTGCAATTGTGGATGGGCACCGACAAAGTGACCGCAATCAACGCCTTGATGCGCTTGGGCGGCGTGGAGCCGGCCGGCGAGGCCGTGCATGCCGCCTTTGCCCGGTTCCGGGCCCTGTTGGCCGATTTCTACGCCGGGAGGCCCCCAATAGCGCTCCCCGGCGCAGAATCGGCTTTGCAGACGCTGCGCGGACGCGGCATCAAAATCGCGCTCACCACCGGTTTCGACGACGAGGTCGCCTACCCGCTGCTTGATTCGCTGGGCTGGTCGCTGGGCCCGGACGGGCTGTTGGACACCGTGGTCACCACGACTGACGTCCGGGCGGGGCGCCCGGCTCCCTACATGATCCATCGCGCGATGGAACGCACCGGTGCCCAGGACGTCCGGGCGGTGCTCTCCGCGGGCGACACCCTGGTCGACGTCCAGGCCGCGAATCAGGGCGGCGTACTGAGCGTCGGCGTGCTCACCGGCTCGCTGACCGCCGAGGACTTCGCGTCGGCGGCACCGGACTACGTGCTCTCCAGCGCCGCCGACGTTCCCACGCTGCGGGAAACCCAGCCCGCCTGACCCCGGTCAGGCGTTGACCGGGCGGGTTTCGTGGGTGATCCCCGCGTGCTCCTTGCCCAGGCCGAACCGGAGCAGGCGCAGCGCGTTGAAGACCACCAGCAACGACGAACCTTCGTGGATGAACACCACCGGGCCCATTTCCATGCCGAGCAAGCTCGCCGGGATCAGGAACGCCACGATCACCAAGGAGGCGATCAAGTTCTGCCGGATGATGTTGCTGCTGGCCCGGCTCAATTTGATCAGGAACGGGACTCGGCCCAGATCGTCGCTCATCAAAGCGACGTCGGCGGTTTCCAAGGCCACGGCGGATCCGGCAGCGCCCATCGCGATGCCCACGGTGGCGTTGGCCATCGCCGGAGCGTCATTGACGCCGTCGCCCACCATTGCGGTGTAGCGGCCCTGGCCGCCCATCTTGCCGATCGCAGCGACTTTGTCCTCCGGCATCAGCTCGCCGTGGGCGGTGTCCACGCCGACCTGCTTGCCGACCGCATCGGCAACCCGCTGGTTGTCTCCGGAGATCATCACCAGTTGCTGGACGCCATTCTGCCGCAGCGAATCGAGCACGTCTTTGGCCTCTTGGCGAGGCGCATCCATGACCCCGAGCACGCCCAGGAACCGGTCCCCGGACTTGACCACCATGGTGGTCCGCCCGGTGCCCTGCAATTGCTGGACCGCGGTCAGCAACTCACCCTCGATCGCCGCCCCGGACTCTTCGAAAAGCCGCAGGCTGCCGATCTGCACCAGCTCGTTGTCCACATACGCTTGGACACCGCGCCCGGTGACCGCCTGCAGGTCCAACGCTTCAGCCCTGCGGTCTGCGGGAACTTCACTGTCCAGGCCGCGGGTGATCGCTCCGGCCAACGGGTGGTCGCTGACCGATTCGAGCGCCAGCGCCAAACGAGACAGCTCGGCACGGTCCACGCCGGGCAGCGCCACGACGTCGGTCAACCGCGGCTGACCCCAGGTGAGCGTGCCGGTCTTGTCGAACGCCATGGCGTTGACCCGGCCCAGGTTCTCCAGTGCAGCGCCGCCCTTGACCAGCAAGCCGGCCTTGGCCGCCCGGGCCACTCCGGCAAGCACCGCAGCCGGCGTCGCAATCGCCAAAGCACAGGGGCTTGCGGCGACCAGCACCAGCATCGCCCGGTAGAAGCTGTCCGCGATCGGCTCGTTGAGGAACAACCAGCCAACCAGGAAGACGATCGCGACTACGGCGATCACGGCCGGCACGTAGAAGCGCTGGAAGCGGTCGATGAACCGCTGGGTGTTCGACTTGGTCGAATCCGCATCCCGGACCATGGCCACCACGCGGGACAGGGTGTTGTCCTTGGAAGCCACGCTGACCACGATCTCCAGCGGACCTGAGCCATTCACCGTGCCGGCGAAGACCTTGCCGGAATCGTCGATGGTGGAGGGGTTGTTGATCGCGGCACGGGACACCGCGCTCTTCTCCACCGGGATGCTCTCTCCGGTGATCGACGATTGGTCGACCGCGGAATTGCCGAGCACAACGAAGCCGTCGGCCGGGATCCGGGAGTTCGGCTTGACCAGGACCACTTCGCCCGGGACCAGTTCCTCCGTGGGGCGTTCCTCGATCTCGCCAGTAGCGGTGCGAACGAGTGCCGTCGGCGGTGCGAGTTCGGCAAGCGCTTCGATGGAGCGCTTGGCCCGGCCCATGGCGTATTCCTCGAGCGCGTGGCCGAGGCTGAACAAGAACAGCAGCACCGCGCCTTCAGCGAAGCGGCCTACGGTGGCGGCACCGATGGCGGCCACCAACATCAGGAAATCGACTTCGAAACGGCCGCGGCGGATCGAGCGGATCGCCGAGCTGAAGGTGAAGAACCCGCCGAAGAAGTAGGTTGCCAGGAAGAAGGGCAGAGCATAGGAACTCATCCCCGGGATCCAGTATTCGAATGCGGTGCCGATCAAGAAGGTCACGCCGGAGGCGATCGCGAAGCCCATCTCCAGCTTCGGGCTCCCCCCGTGATCGTGCGCGCCTTCCTTGTGGACATGAGGCTTGGTTTCGGTAATCGTCATGACTACAGTATACATTTAGATATCGACATATGTAAATATTTGAAGTTGTTGCTAATGATTATCAGATTCAGCAAACGCTAGGTGAAGATGGAACCGTGAAACTCAGCAACGAGCACGCCGAAGACTTGGCCCAAGTCATGCAGGCACTCTCCTCCCCCGGGCGGCTTTTGATCATGGCCCGGCTCGACGACGGCCCCTGCTCCGTGAGCACGCTGGTGGAAGATTGCGGGATGGCGCAGGCGACCATCTCGAACCACCTGCGGATCCTTCGGCACTTGAATCTGGTCAGCGGGCACCGCGACGGGCGCCAGGTGATCTATTCGCTGTTCGACCAGCACGTACAGGAATTCCTCAACCAAGCACTCGGCCACATCGACCACGGCTGAACCACACCACCCCTCGCCCAACCACCCCGCGCCCAACCACCCTGGGCGGGGCCAGTCAGGGGCTTCGGGGCTGCGGCTCAGCTCTGCGTACCGGGCGTCGGCCGGCTGAACTGCGCCACACCGTCCTTGAAGCCGAGGACTTGGCCGCCCAAGGAAAATGTCATCGCGTCGATGCTCGCGGTGCCGCTGCTGACGCTGTTCGAAAGATCGGCCGCGAAACTCGCAGTCCCGGGAGCCGTGCTCAACACCAGCCAGCCGATCGACGGGCTCCACTCCGCAATGCTCAGGGTGGGCCTGGTGACGATGCTCCACCGGGCGTTGCTGACCTGGTACTGCGAGAGCAGCGGATCATCCGCTTTGCCGCTGAACGGGCAGTCTTTGAGCACCGCCGTGCGCTGCGCCGCGCAAGCGTCTAAATACTGGTTCACCGCCGCCGTGATCGAAGCCTTTCCAGCTTCGTTCAGGGTTGCGGCCACCACCGCGTTCTGCGGCTTCGCACTGTTGAACCCCCGGACCTTCGCCGTCGCCTGATTGGTGGTCAGATCAGGATCTGAGTTGGCCGCAGCCACTGGGTAGTCCGCCGGCAGTGCTTTGACGCTGAGTTTTTTGAGCGATTCCGGCTGGGTCGCGGTCGCCGGCACCAGATCCGGTTTCAGGCCGACGCCGGCCACCGTCAGACCCAGTGAAGCCGGGCCGGCGAGCTGGACCGTCATCGTGGGCAGCACGATCGGATCCAGCCGCCACTTGTCGATGAAGAGCTCTTTCCCATCGAGTGAGAGCGCGAACTCTTCGGCATAGCTTTCGCCGCCTTGGGAAATTTCGGCGCTCACGGTGGCCTTGCCATTGGCGATCCGGGTCTGCCCGATACTGAATCCGCTGATTTTGTTCGACGCGTTCTGGTAAACGGCATCGTTGATCAGCGTCTTGTCCTGATCCTGGAGCACATTGCCGCTGAGCCGCATTGCATCTTCGGCCCGGCCCTCGACCAAGGCGGTCAGGAAGGAAGCCACCTGCTTCGCCGGTGCATTCCGCTCGCCGGCGTTGAACAGCCAAATTCCACCAGCGACCACCAGAAGCGCCAGCACCAGACCACTGGCGAGTAAGCCGAGCAGCAAAGCCCGCCGCGGTCGCTTCGGCGGCGCCGGGGCCGGTGTCTGTGCCGCGAAATACGGCTGCTGATAGGGACTTTGCCCCGGGTTCACCGGCAGCTCCCCGTTCCATGGCACCGTCGGGTCCACCGGCGTCTCTGGCGCCCCCTCCTGGGGGACGAAGTCGTTGCTCACAGCACTCCCTGACTCGGACAACTCGTTAGGCCATCCTACGGACAAAGCGTCCAGCATGTCTGCATCGAGTTGCCCGCAACGTCCGCCACGCGCGAGCTCCTCCTACTGGGCCGGGTTGCTCAGTGGGCAGAAACAAGTATGTCCCACCGAGCACCATGGCTCAGTGGGACATACCTTCTAGCTATTCAGTCTGTGCTCAGCGGTACTCTGAACCCAGATCGTAGTCGTCCAGCGGGATTGCGTGGAACTCGGGGGCCAGATCGCCACCGACTCCCGCGTAATCGAAGTCGCTGAACGCGCTCGGCGCGGTGAACAGGTTCGCCTTGGCCTCTTCCGTCGGCTCCACCGTGATATCGGTGTAGCGCGGCAGACCGGTTCCGGCCGGGATCAGCTTACCGATGATCACGTTCTCCTTCAGGCCGAGCAACGGATCGCTCTTGCCTTCCATGGCCGCCTGCGTCAAGACGCGGGTGGTCTCCTGGAAGGATGCCGCGGAGAGCCAGGACTCGGTAGCCAACGAAGCCTTGGTGATACCCATCAGCTCGTTACGTCCCGAAGCGGGCTTCTGGCCCTCGGACACCACGCGACGGTTTTCCGTCTCGAAGCGGCCGCGCTCAGCAAGCTCGCCCGGCAGCAGGTTCGAGTCGCCGGACTCGATGACCGTCACGCGACGGAGCATCTGCCGGACGATGACCTCGACGTGCTTGTCGTGGATGCCTACGCCCTGGCTGCGGTACACGCCCTGGACTTCCTCCACGAGGTGCTTCTGCGCGGCACGCGGGCCGAGCACTCGGAGCACCTGCTTCGGATCCACGGCACCGACGATCATCTTCTGGCCGACCTCTACGTGATCGCCATCGGCAACCAGCAGACGGGCCCGGCGCAGAATCGGGTACGCCAGTTCCTCGGAGCCGTCGTCCGGGGTGAGCACCAGACGCATCTGCCGCTCGGTCTCTTCGATCGTGATGCGGCCAGCGGCCTCGGCGATCGGAGCGACACCCTTCGGGGTACGGGCTTCGAAGAGCTCCTGGATACGCGGCAGACCCTGGGTGATGTCCTCGCCACGGCCGGCGGAAACCGCACCACCGGTGTGGAAGGTACGCATGGTCAGCTGAGTACCGGGCTCACCGATCGACTGCGCGGCGATGATGCCGACGGCCTCACCGATGTCCACGAGCTTGCCGGTGGCCAAGGAACGGCCGTAGCACTGGGCGCAGGTTCCGACCGCGGACTCACAGGTGAGCACCGAACGGACCTTGACTTCGGTGACGCCGGCCTTGAAGAGCTCGTCGATCAGCACATCGCCGACGTCGGCCCCGGCCTCGGCCAGCACCTTGCCCTTGGCGTCGGTGACCTCGGTCGCCAGGGTACGGGCGTACACCGAGTTCTCGACCTCTTCGTGCATGGTCAGCTCGCCGTTCGCGTCAGCGACGGCGATCGGCAGGGTCAAGCCGCGCTCGGTGCCGCAGTCGTCTTCGCGAACGATGACGTCCTGCGAAACGTCCACCAGGCGACGGGTCAGGTACCCCGAGTTGGCGGTACGCAGCGCGGTATCGGCCAGACCCTTACGGGCACCGTGCGTGGCGATGAAGTATTCCAAGACCGACAGGCCTTCGCGGTACGAAGACTTGATCGGACGCGGGATGATCTCGCCCTTCGGGTTGGCCACCAGACCACGGATACCGGCAATCTGCCGAACCTGCATCCAGTTGCCACGAGCACCGGAGGAAACCATCCGGTTGATCGTGTTGGAAGCGGAGAGGCTCTTGCGCATCGCGTCGGCCACGTCGTTGGTCGCCTGGTTCCAGATGTCGATGAGTTCCTGACGGCGCTCGTCGTCGGCGATCAGGCCCTTTTCGAACTGGGACTGCACCTTGGCGGCCTTGACCTCGTAGCCTTCGAGGATCGCCGGCTTGGCAGCCGGCACCTCGATGTCCGAGATCGCGACGGTGACGCCCGAGCGGGTAGCCCAGTAGAAACCGGCATCCTTCAAGTTGTCCAGCGTTGCCGCCACGACGACCTTCGGGTAGCGCTCGGCCAGATCGTTGACGATCTCGGAGAGCTGGCCCTTGTCCGCGACTTTCTCCACCCACGGGTAATCCGCCGGCAAAGTGTCGTTGAAGATGACCTGTCCGAGCGAGGTCTCGACCAAGGCCGGCTGACCGGGTTCCCAGCCTTCCGGAGCTTCCCAGCCCTCGTACGGCACGAAGTCGTCCAGCCGGATCTTGACCTTCGAGTTCAGGTGCAGCACACCGGCGTCGTGGGCCATGATCGCTTCGGACGGCGAGGTGAAGATGCGGCCTTCGCCAGCCGAACCGACCCGCTTGGTGGTCAAGTGGTACAGGCCGATGATCATATCCTGCGAAGGCAGGGTGACCGGACGGCCGTCGGACGGCTTCAGGATGTTGTTCGAGGAGAGCATCAAGATGCGCGCCTCGGCCTGGGCCTCGGGGCTCAGCGGCAGGTGCACGGCCATCTGGTCGCCGTCGAAGTCGGCGTTGAAGGCGCCACAGACCAGCGGGTGCAGCTGGATTGCCTTGCCTTCGACCAACTGCGGCTCGAACGCCTGGATGCCCAAACGGTGCAGGGTTGGTGCGCGGTTGAGCAGCACCGGGTGTTCGGTGATGATCTCTTCGAGCACGTCCCAGACCTGCGGGCGGTAACGCTCGACCATCCGCTTGGCGCTCTTGATGTTCTGCGCGTGGTTGAGGTCAACCAAGCGCTTCATCACGAACGGCTTGAAGAGCTCCAACGCCATCTGCTTGGGCAGACCGCACTGGTGCAGCTTCAGCTGCGGGCCGACGACGATGACCGAACGGCCCGAGTAGTCGACGCGCTTGCCGAGCAGGTTCTGCCGGAAACGACCCTGCTTGCCCTTGAGCATGTCGCTCAGGGACTTCAGCGGGCGGTTGCCCGGCCCGGTGACCGGACGGCCACGACGACCGTTGTCGAACAAGGAGTCGACGGCTTCCTGCAGCATCCGCTTTTCGTTGTTGACGATGATCTCCGGCGCACCCAGATCAAGCAGGCGCTTGAGCCGGTTGTTCCGGTTGATCACGCGGCGGTAGAGGTCGTTCAAGTCCGAGGTGGCGAACCGGCCACCGTCGAGCTGGACCATCGGGCGCAATTCCGGCGGGATCACCGGGACGGCGTCAAGCACCATGCCGAGCGGGCTGTTGTTGGTGGTCAGGAACGCATTGACGACCTTCAGACGCTTCAGGGCGCGGGTCTTGCGCTGGCCCTTGCCGTTCTGGATGGTGTCGCGCAGCGACTCCGACTCGGCTTCCATGTCGAAGTTCTCCAGGCGCTTCTTGATCGCCTCGGCGCCCATGGAACCTTCGAAGTACAGGCCGTAACGGTCGCGCAGTTCGCGGTACAGCGCCTCGTCGCCTTCCAGGTCGGTGACCTTGAGGTTCTTGAAGCGGTCCCAGACCTGCTCGAGACGCTCGATGTCGGCATCGGCACGCTTGCGGATGTTCGCCATCTGGCGGTCGGCCGAATCGCGGGCCTTCTTCTTGTCGGCAGCTTTCGCGCCCTCGCCTTCGAGCTTGGTCAGCTCGCCTTCGAGGTCGCGGGCGATGCCGGCGATGTCGGCATCGCGGGTGTCGACGAGCTGCTTCTTCTCCAGGTCGTGCTCGGCCTGCAGGTTCGGCAGATCGGCGTGGCGCATTTCCTCGTCCACGCTGGTGATCATGTAGGCCGCGAAGTAGATGACCTTTTCCAGGTCCTTCGGAGCCAAATCGAGCAAGTAGCCCAAGCGCGACGGAACGCCCTTGAAGTACCAGATGTGGGTCACCGGAGCGGCGAGCTCGATGTGGCCCATCCGTTCGCGGCGGACCTTGGCACGGGTCACCTCGACGCCGCAGCGCTCACAGATGATGCCCTTGAAGCGCACGCGCTTGTATTTGCCGCAGTAGCACTCCCAATCCCGGGACGGGCCGAAGATCTTCTCGCAGAAGAGGCCGTCCTTCTCAGGCTTGAGCGTGCGGTAGTTGATGGTTTCCGGCTTCTTGACCTCGCCGAAGGACCAATCGCGAATATCACTCGCGGTGGCCAGGCCGATCTGCATGAGGCCGAAGGTAGCTTCGCTGGACATAGGGTCCTATCTCTCTCATCTTGAATCTGAAGTCTTACGAAAAGTGTTGGCGGCTGGTCCGAACTGATGGGCCCTCGGGCCGCCGGAACGACCTGGCTTCGGTCGCCGGGCGACCTGTGCCAGCTAATATCCGGCTTTCCCCGAGGTCCACCAGTTCGGTGGCCTAGCTACACTTCTTCGACGGAGTTCGGCTCGGCCCTTGACAGGTCGATGCCGAGTTCCTCCGCGGCCCGGAAGACTTCTTCATCCGAGTCACGCATCTCAATCGTGTTGCCTTCGGTGGAAAGGACTTCCACGTTCAGGCAGAGCGACTGCATTTCCTTGATCAGAACCTTGAAGGATTCCGGGATGCCCGGTTCCGGGATGTTCTCGCCCTTGACGATCGCCTCGTAGACCTTCACCCGACCGTGGATGTCATCCGACTTGATGGTCAACAGCTCCTGCAGGGTGTACGCGGCGCCGTATGCTTCCAGCGCCCACACTTCCATTTCACCGAAGCGCTGGCCGCCGAACTGCGCCTTACCGCCCAACGGCTGCTGGGTGATCATCGAGTACGGGCCGGTGGAACGGGCGTGGATCTTGTCGTCCACCAAGTGGTGGAGCTTCAAGATGTACATGTAGCCCACCGAGATCGGGTCCGGGAACGGTTCGCCGGAGCGGCCGTCGAACAACCGGGTCTTGCCGGAGCGGTCGATCAGCCGATCGCCGTCGCGGGTCACATTGGTCGAGTCCAGCAAGCCGGAGATCTCTTCCTCGCGTGCACCGTCGAACACCGGGGTGGCCAGCGTCTGGTTGCGCGGGGCTTCCCGAGGCATGTTCGGCAGGTTCTTGACCCAGTCCGGCTCGCCTTCGATCTTCCAACCGGTCTTCGCGATCCAGCCGAGGTGCAATTCCAACACCTGGCCGACGTTCATTCGGCCCGGCACACCCAAGGGGTTCAGCACGATGTCCACCGGAGTGCCATCGGCGAGGAACGGCATGTCTTCGATCGGCAGGATCTTGGAGATGACGCCCTTGTTGCCGTGGCGGCCGGCGAGCTTGTCGCCATTGGTGATCTTGCGCTTGGCCGCGACGTAGATCCGGACCAACTGGTTCACACCGGGGGCCAGCTCGTCGTCGTTGTCGCGGTCGAAGACCCGGACGCCGATGACGGTTCCGGACTCGCCGTGCGGAACCTTGAGCGAGGTGTCGCGGACTTCCCGGGACTTCTCGCCGAAGATCGCGCGCAGCAGGCGTTCTTCCGGAGTCAGCTCGGTCTCGCCCTTCGGGGTGACCTTGCCGACCAGGATGTCGCCGGCGTCGACCTCGGCACCGATGTGGATGATGCCGCGTTCGTCCAGGCCAGCCAGGATTTCTTCGGAGACGTTCGGGATGTCCCGGGTGATCTCTTCAGCACCGAGCTTGGTGTCCCGGGCGTCGATTTCGTGCTCTTCGATGTGGATCGAGGAGAGCACGTCTTCGGAGACCAGGCGCTGCGAGAGGATGATCGCATCCTCGAAGTTGTGGCCTTCCCAGGACATGAACGCGACGAGCAAGTTCTTGCCGAGCGCCAATTCGCCTTGATCCGTGGCCGGGCCGTCGGCGATGATGCCGCCGACCTCAAGCCGGGCGCCTTCGGCAACCAGCACGCGTTGGTTGTAGGCGGTGCCCTGGTTCGAGCGGTTGTACTTGGCGATCCGGTAGTTGGTCTCGGTGCCGTCGTCATTGAGCATGACGACCAGGTCGGCCGAAACTTCGGTGACCACACCGGCCTTCTTGGCAATCACGACGTCGCCCGCATCAACTGCAGCAGCGCGCTCCATGCCGGTGCCCACAACGGGAGCCTCGGAACGGACCAACGGCACAGCCTGACGCTGCATGTTGGCACCCATGAGCGCGCGGTTGGCGTCGTCGTGCTCCAGGAACGGGATCAGCGCGGTAGCGACCGACACCATCTGGCGCGGGGAGACGTCCATGTACTCGACCTCGTCGGCCGGGATCAGCACGGGTTCGCCGCCACCGCCGCGCTGGCGGACCAACACTTGGTCTTCGATGAAGTTGCTCTTGGCGTCCAGCGGAGCGTTGGCCTGGGCGATCACGACCTCGACCTCGTCGTCCGCGGTCAGGTAGTCGACCTCGTCCGACACGTGACCCTTGGAAACCTTGCGGTACGGGGTCTCGATGAAGCCGAACGGGTTGATCCGCCCGTAGGAAGCCAAGGAACCGATCAGACCGATGTTCGGGCCTTCAGGGGTTTCGATCGGGCACATGCGGCCGTAGTGCGAAGGGTGCACGTCACGGACTTCCATGCCGGCACGGTCACGGGACAGACCGCCCGGGCCCAGCGCGGAGAGACGACGCTTGTGCGTCAAACCGGCCAGCGGGTTGTTCTGGTCCATGAACTGCGAAAGCTGGGAGGTTCCGAAGAACTCCTTAATCGCAGCGACGACCGGACGGATGTTAATCAGGGTCTGCGGCGTAATCGCTTCGACGTCCTGAGTGGTCATCCGCTCGCGGACCACGCGCTCCATCCGGGACAGGCCAGTGCGGACCTGGTTTTCGATGAGCTCGCCCACGGCGCGGATCCGACGGTTGCCGAAGTGGTCGATGTCGTCGACCTCGACGCGGAGCTCGTGCTCCTTGCCGTCGCGCTTGGCCATCAAGGTCTTCTCACCGGCGTGCAAGGCAACCAGGAACTTGATCATCGCGACGATGTCGTCGATGTCCAGAACCGAAGCACCCGGCGCGGAGAGCGCTTTGTCGATGCCCAGCTTGCGGTTGATCTTGTAACGGCCGACCTTGGCCAGATCGTAGCGCTTCGGGTTGAAGTAGAGGTTGTCGAGCAGCGTCTGCGCGGCTTCGACGGTCGGCGGCTCGCCCGGACGGAGCTTGCGGTAGATATCCAGCAAGGCGTCCTCGCGGGTAGCGGTCCCGTCCTTCTCCAAGGTGGCCCGCATCGAGTCGTACTGGCCGAACTCTTCGAGGATCTGGCTCTCGGTCCAGCCGAGCGCCTTCAGCAGCACCGTGACGGACTGCTTGCGCTTGCGGTCGAGGCGCACGCCGACCTGATCGCGCTTGTCGATCTCGAGCTCGAACCAAGCACCGCGGGACGGGATGATCTTCGCGGTGAAGATGTCCTTGTCGCTGGTCTTGTCCGCGGTGCGCTCGAAGTATGCGCCCGGCGAGCGGACCAACTGGGACACCACGACACGCTCGGTGCCGTTGATCACGAAGGTGCCCTTTTCGGTCATCAACGGGAAGTCGCCCATGAACACGGTCTGCTGCTTGATTTCACCGGTGTTGTTGTTCATGAACTCGGCCTTGACGTACAGCGGAGCCGCGAACGTCGCGTCGCGGTCCTTGCACTCGGCCATCGTGTACTTCGGATCGGCGAACTCCGGCTCCGAGAAGCTCAGGGACATGGTGCCCTGGAAATCCTCGATCGGGGAGATCTCTTCGAAGATGTCCGACAGACCGGAGGTAGTGGCTACACTCTCATCTCCGGCGTCGACCGCTTTGCGCATCCGTTCCTGCCAGCGCTGGTTGCCGACGAGCCAATCGAAGCTCTCGGTTTGCAGGGCAAGCAGATTCGGCACGTCAAGCGGCTCGTGAATCTTTGCGAATGAAATACGCCGGGTTGCACCATCCGTGCTGTCAGCGTTGTTAGCGGTTTCGTTATTAGAGGCGCTTGAGGCGACCAAGAGGGATCCTTCCACAGACCTTCAGGCTTTTCTGCGTCTCCCTGCGGCCGGAGAACCGGCGCTACCGCACTGCACACGCTGCCGAAGACGACTGCGTGGCGAGCCCACCGCTATATGAAGGCTGAGGGTAAACAGGGAAGATGCGAATATTAAGAATAGCTGATGCTTCCAAATATGTCCAGCCCATCAGAGTACGCCCCGGACTGCCGCTTGCGCAAGGACTTAATCAAGCGAGTTACCTGCTGATTGCCTGACAACTTCTCGGCCGGACAAGTGTCCTTGCCCCGTCCCCCGCCCGTCCAATTCGCAGGTTCGGTGGGCTCAGACGTCCCTGCCCACTGAAACCCCTGATTGGACGGGCGGGCCGGATGCCGGGGGCGGGGGCGGGGCTGATGCGGCAGCGCAGCACGGTGCTTTCAGAGCCTGACGCCGGCCCGGACCGCTTCGGCTTCTTCGCGGCGACCTGCGGATTCGAGCAGATCGGCGAATTCGACGCTGATCCCGCTGTGCGCCGGGCTGCCTTCCGGCAGCCGCTCCAGCGCGGCACGGAAGGCGGTGAAGGAATCCGCCAAACGGGATTCTTCAGCGAGCACCCGGCCGACCGCCAGTTCGGACATCGCCGCAGCCTGCCCGTCGCCGAGTGCGGCGAAGGCGTCAGCCGCAGACAGCAATTCGGCCACGCCTTCGGTGATCCGGCGCAGCGACAGCAGCCCGCGGCCTTTCGAATCATGCAGGTCGGCGACATTCCACTCGGCTTCTTGCGCGCCGGCCAAGCCGATTGCTTCGTCGAACTCGGCCAGGCCGGCCGGGTCGCCGAACCTGGATTTGGCCCGGGCCGAAATATCCAGTGCCTGCACCACCAACTGCGGAACCCCGGACTCCCGGGCCGCCGCCACCGCGATCTGGGCGACTTCCAAAACCTCCTCGTCCCGGGCGCCGATCAACAACTGGGCCAGATCGATGCCGGCCATCGCCAGCACATCGGAGTTCCCGACCGAGCCGGCAAGCTGCATCGCGGTGCTCCAGCTCCGATACGCCTCGCCGCCGAGCCCGGCGGCATTGGCCGCACGGCCGTGCCAGAGCAGGGTCATCGCGATCGAGCCGGGGTCCTCGCCGGCCGCCTCCTCGCGCTCCCGGACGCCGTCGAAAGTCTCCATCGCGAACTCGCTCTGGCCATTCCACAGCTGGTACTGCGCCAACTTGAAATCGATCGCGGCACGTTGACCGGGTTCCGATTCGGCCAGCGCCGCGTGCCGGGCAGCCTGTTGCGCGCGTTGCGCCGCAACATCGTCCTGTCCGGCGTCGCTGTACAACGCGGCGGCGAGCATCAGGGAATCGATGACGCTGTTCCGGGCCCCTGCCTTCAGGCAAAGATCCGCCCGCTGGTCGGCGAGTGCGGTGCCCGCCTGGAATTCGCCCTGACGGCCGTGCAAGCGGGCCCGGGCGCGCAACGCCGCTGCCGCATAAGGCGTCGGCAACTGGCCCGAGGCCAGAGCATTGTCCAAAAGTTCCGCTGCCTGGGCCAGCAGATCCGTGTCACTGGCGACTGAATAGAGGCTGCCGAACATCGCCAGAATCTCCGGCCGGTGGACCTCGTGCGTCATGGCCGGAACCGCTGCCAAAATGATTTTGCTTACCGAAATCGCTTCTTCAACCCGAACCACGCCCCACCACATGATCGCCAAGCGGCAGCCTAGCGCCACGATGGCGTCAGCATCGCCCTGTTGTTTCGCCGCCTCGAATTCAGCGAGCAGCAGGCTTTCATCCTGTTCAAGCCCGGCTCGACCAAAAAGCAATAGACCCAGGCGTTGTTCGACGTCGGCAAGGTAGTCCCGACCCTCCGCTCGGAGGAACTCCCCGCGCCTAGCCACCGCATAGACCGCTGCCACGTCCCGATCCAGGTTTACCAGGTTCGAGATCAGCAGTGTGGCAGCACTGGCCCTGATTCGGTCGGTTTCGGCCAGTCCGATAGCGGCTTCCGCTGCGGAGATCGCCGCTTCCGGATCATCCAGCAGACCGGAAGCGATATAGGCCCGTTCCAACCATTCTTCGGCCGTTGTGGGTTCGGTGACCTCGGGCAAGCTCGCCGCCACGAAAGTCTGCCCGTCCAAAGGCACCGGGTAGTGCTCGGTACCCGCGGCACGCATCGCGGCCACTTGCCCGGCATAATGCAGGTTGCCGTTGCGCTGGTCGAAAGCCTCCGCGAGCTTCTCGGCCGCAGCCCAGCTCGCCGCCGCCAGTCCGGAGACCGTGAAGCCGCCATCCTGGCCACCCAGGATCGGCTGCAGGCTCTTGGCGTCGGCGGCGCGCACCGGAAGCTCGGCGTGCCCGGCTGCGGCGACCGCGTCGAGCAGCGCTCCGTAGCCCAACAGGGCGTTGAACCGTCGGCCCAAGTCCAGCGGATCCTCCGGCAACAAGTGGATCGAGCGTTCCAAGATACTCAGGCCACGGGCCTCGTTCCCGGTCACCGCGCAGAACACCTGATGGTGCCAGAGCATCGGGAAACTGTCCGGACCCCGCATCGCCATCCGGTAGGCGCGCAAATGCGCGGTTTTGGCATCGTCCAGGCGACCTGCCCGGAGCAGCCTGAGCAACGAGTTCGACTCGCAGAATTCGGGCTCGTCGGCGCAACTGAGGTTTTGTTCGATGATTTCGTCGTAACGCGCCAAGGCCTCTGGCGCGCGGCCGGTGGCAGCGAAGAACTCGACGTCCTCGGACCGCACGCAGGCCTCGCAGTGACTGTAGTCGTCCCGCGGGATGGCCTCACGCTGATTCCGGAATTCCGCGGCCTGAGCCAATTGACCGGTGGTCGTCGCGGCAGAGAATTTGGCTTGCCAGACCCCGGAAAGCCCGACGCCGGCAGCTTGGTACCGGGCTTCCATCTCCTGGAGCATCTGGTCCAATTGGGCCAGGGAGAACGCCGGGTTGGCGCTCAGATGCCCGGCCATGTGCTTGAAGTACCACAGCAGGTCGTAGCCGTCCACGCGGTACGGGAACTGTGCCGGATCGGCGTCGTGCTTGCCCAGGCACCAGGTGAAGGCCGTCAGCCCGGCTTCGGTGTCCCCCACCATCGAGGCCGAGGCGATGAGGTGCAATCTGCTCAGGTAGGCCAGGTCCTCGGCACCGGCCGCGTCCGCTGCCGAGACCGCGGATTGCACCAACGCGATCTCTTCCGGACCGTAGGGCAGCGCTGCGCTCTGATCCAACAGGTCTTGTGCTTCTTGGCGGCTACTCACGGTTTCTCCTCGTGGGCTGTCATGGCAAGGCGAATGGGAAGTTCAGCGGATCGAGCCGAAATCCGGGCTGACCGAAAGGTGAATCAGATCGCTGAGCGAGCCGCTGAGCAGTTTACGGTCTACCGCGGCCAGCGGCCGGTGTCCTTCCAGCATCGCCTGGACGTAGAGCAGCCGGACCGTGCGTTCGAAGACCAGCCCATCGTCGACTCCGGCGAGTTCCCGGGTCAACGGGTTGGCCCAGTTGAGGCACAACCGGCTGCGCAGCCGATCGTCGTCGGGCTTTTTGCCGTTCGAGCCCAATTGCTCGTCGACATTGGCCATGATCCCGGCCCAGAAACTCGGCGCGACGTCGCTGGCTTTGCTCCGCTCGATCCGACGGAGTACTTCCGGGTCCGCGACGTACAGCGCCGGCAAGTGCTCGGGGTTGAAATTCCGGACCGAAACTTTGCAGGCGGCCTCGGCCAGCGCTCGCTCGGCACGCCGTTCCAGTTCGGCCGTGGCGTCCCGGTCGGCGAGCGCCGGCGCGGCCAGTTCGTCGAGCACCTCGGCTACCCGGATCCGTTCCACCTGGATCTGCGGACTCAACTCCGGGAGTCGACGGATCAGCTCGGATTCATAGGCGTAGCCGCCGTTGAGCACCGGCATTCCGGGCGGCACCACCGCCGCGATCTGCCGGAACTCGTCGGTGGTTTCGGTGTACCGCAGGGTGCCGCCGGATTCCAGCAGGGCACGGATCGGCATCCGGCCGGCCGCGGTCTCCACGCTGAGCCAGGGCACGATCACTGCGGCGAGCTCGTCGTCGTGGAGGGACAGGGCGCGCAGCGAGAGCTGGTGCACGGAAAGGAACTGGTCGAACCGGCGTTGCTGCGTGGTGGCCAACTGCACAATCCACCGCTTGAGGGTTTTGCCGAGTTCTTCCCTGGTGAACTCCAAGGAAGCGTCCTCGACGAGCTGCTCCCGCGAGGCAGTGGGCTGCAATCCGTCGGTGTCCAGGATGCAGCGGACGAAGAAGGCCCAGTCCGGAAGCAGCGAATCGACTCGTTCGCCGAGCAGCATCCGGCCCAAGTACACCCGGTTCGCCTGGTGGGCGGACGGCGGCGGCGCGGTGGGCAGCAAATACGCGATGCCCCGGGTACCGGTGCCCGGGATATCGAGCGGAATCCAGTCCAACGGCGTGGCCCCGAGGAGATCGGCGCCCAGCGCGAGGATCTCCTCGGGCGGGCCGGCCGGGTCCAAGAAACTGGCTGCTTTGTTGATCGGTTCCCCGGCGACGCTGATCCGCAATGCCAAGTATTCGCCGAAATGCGCGGCCAGCCGGCGGATGTTGCCCGGTTCGATGATCGCCGCTTCGGTGGGTCGCGGCCGCAAATAGACCGTGGTGCCGACTGGCAGCACGGCGCGGTCTCCGATTTTTCCGTCCGGCGCCGGATCATCCAGGCTGCGCAGCGTGAAGGATCCTTCGGTGGAACCGATCCACTCCACTGGCCGGCTTCCGGAGGCGCTGCGCGAGACCACCCGGATTTCATCGGCGATCAGGAAGCAGCTGAGCAAACCGATGCCGAATTGGCCCAGGAAGTCCTCCCGGCGCAAGTTCAGCACGCTGTCCCGCTTGGAGCTGCGGCCCACGGTGGCGAGCAATTGGGTGGCTTCGTCCAGGGTGAGCCCGACGCCGTTGTCCCTGACGGTCAGCAGCTCGCCGTCGCTGTCGATCTCCAACCGGCCCTCGGGAGCTGCCGGGTCCTGCATTTTGCGCGCGGCCACCGCATCGACGCCGTTTTGCAGCAATTCGCGCAGGAACACCTGGGGTGAGGAGTAGATGTGCCGGCTGAGCAGGTCGACCACTCCGCGGAGATCCACCTGGAAAGGCCGTGCAACGGAGTCCTGGTTCATCCGGCCCTCTCTGGATCCTCGGTTGTTGCGATCGATCGTCAGTTCACACGATAGCTCCAAACGATGGTGCTGGGATCAACGGGCCGGTTGCCTGCCCTCCCGGGCAACGGTTCTGCCGCCCCGTGACCCTGATCTGCCATGGTTCCGCTCAGCCACCATCCGGCTCAGCGGAGCGCTCCGCGACGGACCGCTTGGGCAGCCTCGCCGAAGCCCTGTTCGTCGAGGAGCTGCGCGAATTCGAGACTGACCGCCTGATGCTGCATCGCTGCCGGCTCGCCCAGCCCGGCAAGCTGTTCGACCGAGGCCGCGTAAGCCGAGTAGGCCGGTTCGAATTCTTCTGCCACGGCGAGGCCGCGGGCCCGGGCGAGTTGGGCCATCGCGGCCGACAAGCCATCGCCCACGGCGGCGAATCTGCCCGCTGCGGCGTCGAGCGTTTGGGCCGCCTCGGTTACCCGGAGCAGTCGCAGCAGCGCCCGGCCTTTGGAATCCAACACGTCGGCCACGTTCCATTCGGCGCCGTGGCTGGCTGCGAATTCCGCAGCTTCATCGAGATCCTGCAGGCCGGCAACGTCGCCAAACTCGGCTTTCGCCCGGCCGGAGACGTCCAGCGCGTGCACCAGGAATTGCGGCACCCCGGCCTGTCGAGCTGCGGCCAGGGCACGTTCGACGACGGGCAGCACCGTTTGGTCCTGGGCAGCGAGCAACGCTTGGGCCAAGTCGATCCCGGCCATCGCCGTGGCTTCCGGAAGCTGGGCTTGCTCCGCCAGTTGCATGGCTTGGGCCCAGCAGCCCTTGGCCTGATCTTCGTCCTGACAGGCGTTAGCCGCCCGTCCCCGCCAAATCAGCGTTTCCGCCCGGGCTCCGGCTGGCAGGCCGAAGGCGGTTTCCTGCCCGCTGACCGCCTGCAGGGTGGCGAGTGCGCTCTGCGGGTCCCCGGACCACAGTTGGTATTGGCCCAGGTTAAAGTGGGTCGTGATCGCGCGCTGCGGCTCGATGACGGCTTTGCCGGTCAAACTGAGGGCCTGGGCGGCCCGTTGCACCGCCACCGCGTCCTGATCGATCTTGCTGTGCAGTGCAGCCGAAAAGATCAAGGCTTCGAAGGCTTCGAGAGCGGCGCCGACGTCCAGGCAGAGTTGTGCGCGTTCGTCGGCCAATTCGACGGCTTCGGCGAACTCGCCGGCCCGGCCGTGCAGTTGCGCCCGGGCCTGCAGTGCGGCGGCCAGGTAGGAGATCGGCAGGCCGGAATCGCCGTCGAGGATGTAGTTAAGTGCCGTGTCCAGCAGTTGCGCGGATTCCCGGCTGAAAGCGGGATCATCGATGGCGGAGAACAAGCAGCCGGCCCAGGCGATGACGCTGTGGGTTTGCTGCGGGTCGCTGAGTCCTTGGGCTGCCGCGATGCTGAGTCTGACCAACGCGACGGCTTCTTCGAGCTGGCCGGGTTTTTCCGGAGTCGCCGCGGCCCAGACCTGCCCGGCCAATGCGGCACCGACCACGGTCACGGTTTCCGGATCGCCGAACTTCTGCGCCCGGGCCAGTTCGGTGCGGAGCAATTCCAGGTGCTGCGGGTTGCCGAAGTCCGCGCGGCCGAAGAGCAGGAAGCCGAGCCGCCGCTCGGTTTCGGCGAGCTGGCCTTTGCCGAGTCTGATGAGCGCCTGGCCCCGGGCTTTGAGCGCTTCGCTTGCTTCGGCGTCGCGGCCGAGTTCCACCAAGGTGCCGATCAGCACCGCACCGGCTTTGGCGCGGCCGAGCGGGTCATCGGCGAGTTCGACGGCGCTGCGGGCTGCTTCGGCGGCCTGTTCCGGATCGTGCAGCAGGGCCGCGGCGATGTACGCGCGTTCCAGCCAGAGTCCGGCGGCCTGTTCTGCGGACTCCATCTCGTCCGCCGTGTCTTCGGAAGGTGCTGCTTCGGCCATCGTCGCCTTTGGATCGTTGGGGTAGCGCTTGGTGCACTACCCCAACGATATCGGTAGACCTTTGGCATTCACCTCCGCATTGGCTCAGCCGAGAAGAAGTTTGAAAGGTACCAGCCTCGCTAGGCGATCGAGTGGCCCAATAGACTCTCTAGAGATTTACAATGCACACCCTGAGTTGAAAGTCATCAGTTCCAAACAAATCGATCCAGCATAAACAAAACAGCAAACAAGATAGCTATGATCGTAAATGTCCAAAATAATGAATATAGAACTCCATGATTTCCATCGTCCAATTTAATCGTCGGTTTATGAAACACGGCATAAATTGGAATCACCATTGCTGCAACCAAGAAAATGCAGAGAAATATTCCGAAAATAATCATTTAGGCACCATCGCATTTTTCCACAGAACTCCCCCGATTCCGTCCACTACGCCGGTAACGGCGCCACCAGCACACGCGCCGACGTACGCCCCCGCTCCTGACTGATTTCCAGTCATATTGTCGCTTACCCTCGTCCCTACGATGTTGCTGAGACAACCTATTACCGCCGAAGCAGCAATTCCCCAAGGAGTGGAAGTGATTACTTTTCCAAGAATGAAACCAAAGGCCCCAATAACACCAGAAGCAAGAACGGGCGCTATTCCGGTCCGGAAATCCTTACCGAAATCGTCTCCCGAGCTTGATGTACTCGCAGGACCCGAATTCTGGGTGAGAATCTTCTGACTTGCTAGGGTGAAATCGTTCGTCCTGATGAGCTGGGCTGAAACCGGGCTGCTGTTGAGGCTGTTACTAGTTGAGGTCCTGGTTTCCTCACGCCGCTGCTGGCTCCGCTCCCCCACCTGGCTCACCCATCCGCTCGCGACTGCCCATCCGCTTAGGTGGACATCGCTCAACGTTACTACCCCCACAGGGTGCCGCTTCAGCGATCACTGTCCCTAATTGTTGTTGAAGTAGCACTCAGCGCACCACCTCAACGATATCGGGATTAGCCAGTGCAGCCCCAAACAAATAACCACATAGGGTCCTCAAATCGAACTTTCGAGAATCAGCTCTTCAGATTCGACAGCTTCCCAGTAGTTGAATTACCGATAAAAAAGGCAATCGCCGCATATGCTGGAATGAAAATTAAAAATTGAATAGTGATTCTAGAAAAAAACTCCGTTAAATCAAATGAAATTCCATTTTGTTCATTTTTTACATCGAGTAAATAGCTCGATAAATTAAATACGATGCTTCCAAAAATTGACCCCCAGGGAAGGGAGACGAGAACAGCCCATCTTCCAGGCAGGGTAGGCCAAGCTTCAAGCGAAACATTTCTTTTGACAGCAAGAAACGCAAATATCATCCCAAGAAGCATTAAGAGGTTAAAACCCATTCCGGCGACGGCAAAGCCGATCGGTCGCGAACTGAACAAAGTCCCAATTTGAGCCAGTAAGCTCATTATGCCAAGAGTTCCGAAGAAGCCAACACTAAAAATTACAATGAAAACTTTATATGCTTTCTTCATTATCGACACAACCTACTGTCTGTTTGGACCGTTCGAGCAGAACCACTTAGAAAACCTAGAATTGCGCCTACAGCAGCCCCAGCCGCGACCCCAACGGTTATCCCAGCCGCGGCCCCGCCCCAGCCGGTCAATATTGCTCCTGGTCCCGTGGGAATCCCAACAACGGCGCCGATAATCCCACCGACCACTCCGCCTAAAAATCCACCAATCGCCGCGCCATTACCAGCTGTGCTATTCATGTATGCAGCACTTTCTGCCTCGCTACATTTTACTGGTTTGGGATCTGTTGTATCGGTCGCTTGGGTAAGCGCCTTGTTTGTTGTGTTGAAAACATTACTTGCCGTGATGATCTGAGCCCGGGGCGGATTGCTTACCAGGCTGCTCGAATCTCGGTCTCGTTGCTGTTCGCGCTGCTGTTGGGCCGATTCTGCGCGTTGCTTCGCTGCTTGAGCTGCCCAGGCGCCTGTCGCGGCCTGGGCAGCTTGTGCGGCGTCGTTGTTTGCTGCTAATTGGGATGCGCGTGCCTCACTGGCCGCCGCCGCTGCAGTAAAAGCCGAGGATTTCGCCCAAGAAGCCGAAGAGGCCGCCTTAATCGCCTGACCCAGAGCCTGATTGGCACTCTCGCCAGCAGCTTTCGTGGCTTTGCTCGCAATGACCACCGACTGCTGAGCACGCACTGTTGCTTGTTCAGCCGCAGTGGCGAATTCAGCTGCCCGAGTAGCAAATCCCTTAGCCGCACTGGCCTGCCCGGCGGCTTGTTCCGCATAGCCTTTTGCCTTGTCAAACGCCCGCTCGGCTGTGGCTGCCGCTTCTTGAGCCTTAGCTGCTTGAGCCCTTGCCGCGGCAGCATCGGCTGAAGCCCCAGCAATCATTTTCTCGATCATTGCCGCGTGCGCCGCAGAGTCTTGGTCCCTTTTGGCCGCCTGATACTGACCGAAATAGTAAAATTCAGCCAGCGCGATGTCGGAGCCTTCTACCGCCACATTGGCACCCGCCTTCACCTCGGGCGACGCTGTCGTGATCATCTCAGCCACACTTGTACGCATATCAGTGATAGTAGCCCGGACTACACCGTCAGATAGGAAACCGTAGAGTGCCTCAATCGTGTTCTTGTCCAAGGCGGCGTTTGCAGCCTCTTTGACCATGGACCCGCCAGTCGAAAGCGCGTCTGCGACAAGATTTTCGAAATCTGCCCTTACCGCCGACCATTGGCCGGTGGCAAGAAAATCTCGGACACCCTGATTGGTACCCAGGGCGGTTGTCGCAGACGGTCTAACCGATTCGGGGCCGGTCTTCGACAACTCGTAGACCTGGTCCCAACCGTCTTGACTTTGCACAATCGGGAGAGTTTTCGTGATGAACTCCTTCATCGCCTCAGATCCGCCGACCAATGCCTGCTCTGCTGCCGGCCGCTGCCATGGCCCGCCTGTTACCGCGACACCCAAGATGGCTTCTTTGACTTGAGGTAGTTGATCTCCTACTTCGCCATCACTGGCCTGGAGCTTCGCGATCAATTCCTGAGTCTTCTGAGCGGTCTGTTTGGCCAAGGTCGCGTTTTCAGCTGCAGAATTCCGTCTCTGCTGCTCGTCAAGACGTGCTTGAGTAGCCCGCTCCATGTTGAATTGCCGCTCGGCCTCTAGCCGTTGCGCATCGGCTTCGCGTGCTGCTTTGTAAACCTGTTGTGCTTTATCGACTGCGTCCGTAGCGGCGTTTGCTGCTTCGATTGCCGCACCTGCGTATTGTTTTGATTTCTCTGCTGAAGTGCCGGCGTTCTGCGCCTGGATGGCGGCCTCGTCGGCATTCGCCGCCGCACGATCGGCGTACTGCGCCGCTTCGTATGCGGACGTTCGAGCAATCTGGGCGCTCTGCGCAACTTGATCGGCCAACGAGTTGACCTGCGCCGATGCCGAAGCTGCCCGCCGCGCTGCGGTATTGGCCCTCACGGAAGCAGCTTCGGCCCGAGCCGCCTCGGCGCTAGACACACCCGACTGCTTGGCCGCTGCAGCAGCAGAATAAGCTGCCGCAGCCGCATAACGCCCAGAAGAAGCCGATGCGTTGGCGGCCTCCTTGGATGCGCTGGTTGCTTGCGCAGCTTTCCCCGCAGCTTCAGCCGCCATCCTAGCTCCCGCTGCAGCGTCCCTGGCACCTTGAGCAGCAACTCTGGCAGCGGACGCCTTGCCAGCATCGGCCGCTGCAGCGGCCGCAGCACCTTGCGCATTGGCCGCGGCCCCTTGCGCCCGCACTGCAGCAGCAGCAGCATTTGCCGATGCACTGACTGCCTGTGCCAAAGCCTGCCGCGCCTGTTCTGCCGAGTTCACCGCAACTTCGGCTGCGACAGCAGCCTGTTCTGCCAACGAACCAGCTCGCATGGCCGCCGCCCCCGCTTTTGCGGCAGCGCCTTGGGCCCCAGCCGCCTCATCGGCAGCTCGTTGGGCGGCTTCTTTCGCGAGCCTGGCTGCATCGACGGCCTGCTGTGAATACTCGTGCGCTCGGCCACTCAGTTCTACGGCCTGAATGCTGGCGCTCTTCGCTTGACCAGCTAGTTGAGCGACGGTCGCAGTCTCGGCATCCCGCGCAGCTGCAACAAATTGGCCATAGCGCAAAAAATCATCAAAAGCCGTGATCGTGTTGGCATCAAGAGCAGCACTGGCGGCCTTTGAAACGTTTGGCGAACCACCCAAGAGGTCTGCAATCTGGTTTTCTTTGTCAATCCGCTCGGCCCGGTCCCGACCTGAAACAACAAACGACCGGACAGCGCCGTCGCCGCCATCCAGGGCTTTCTGGGCTGCCTTCTTGGTCTCCTGCCCGGCGGATGGAATCAATCCAGCGATCTCCTGCTGATCATCGACAAGCCAAGACTTTTTCCATCCTGAGGAGACGAAATCACGCAAAACCTGCCACGTACCGTCAGACAACGCCGCATCAGCAGCTGCGCGAGTGGTTGACCTGCCAACCGTGGCCAGCTGGATTGCAATCGTCTGGTAGTCCTGGCGGAGCGCCACGTACTGCCCGGTCGTGATGAACTCCTGCAGCTGGGCAGAATCTCCAACGAGAACCGCCTTGGCTGCGTCCTTGGTAGCCGAGCCGCCTAAGCGCCAAAGTTGCAACACGCCGGCCAAGTCAGTAGCCGGCTTGATTGGATCCGAGGGGCTCGAGACCTGAGTTGACTCGGCCCGGGCCATGGGCAGAGTCAACTCAGGGACCTGAAGGACCCCGACAGCAAGAGCAAGCGCAAGAAGAATGCTACTGAATATTCTCGGCATCATTCTAAGCTCAGTTTTTCTTGGACGGTTCACGCAGATCTCCTATCAAACATACATACGAATTAGAATCATTCTCAAGGCACTCAAAGCTTGCGGCGGGGCGAATGGATTCTGCCCAGAAGTGGGTCGCCCAACATGGATCATACCTTCGGAAGAATATTTTTGCCATCAAATATACAATCAATTTGCACGATGCTATGCTTTGCCGCAGCATGGTCAACTCACAATGGCTATCTAGACGCCGTCGAGCCGCCTCTTGCATACATATGACAATGATTCTCATTCCTGGATGAGCTCTGCCTTGAAAAGGGGGAAACCATGATCAAACCGATCAGAAAAAGGCGAAGACTACTCGCCCTGTCCATCGCCGCCACAGCCATCACCGTGACCTCGTTCACGATCCCGGCTGCTCAAGCCGCGGACCCGAACACCGCGGAAGGCGCCGGATACACCGTGGAGCCAGTCGGCGACCCGTTCGAAGCCGCTTACACGATTGAACCCGGAACCTATCCCGGAGCCGACAAGATCGCCGCGCAGAAAAAGATCCTACTCAAAGACGGCGACGGGCAGATCATGCTCGCTGAATGCGGCTCCGCACCGAATCAGATCAACATCCGCAGCGTAGTCGCCGCAGATCTGATGTTCTGCTTCAATCTCAGTGGACCGACCGGCTGGCTAAAGATGGAGATTACCGGCTCCTACATTGCCCGGGCCACAGAAGACAAAAATCTCTCGGTCAAGGCCACCGATGTGCAAAATCGGGAAATCCTGACCGAAGTCCCCAAAGGCGAAAACCGACCAATCCGCTCTGCCGGAGCAACCGTCACGGTAGTCGAACTACGCGTCAACCCCCAGTAAGCCCTCGCCAATTCCAGCTTCGCCTCCAGCAACTTCTTCGAGTTTTCTTTGAGAGAAAGAACCCACACCATGTTCAAACGACGGGCCTCTAAACTCGTCGCCAGCGCCGGAATCGCGATCATCGCGATCACCGGCCTGAGCGCCATCCCAGCTTCCGCCATCAGCAACGGCACCACACCCGGCAACAGCGAAAACCTCAACGTCGCCAAAATCGTCACCGGCTACGGCACCTGCACCGGCGTCCTCGTCGACGCCCAATGGATCGCCACCGTCGCTTCCTGCTTCACGCAAAACCCGGCCGAATACGCCAACCTGAAAACCACCGACCCGCTCCTGGGCGCCCGGGCACTCTTCGGCACCGACGCCGCACGCAAAGAAAACACCGGTATTCCCATCGCCGAACTCGCCCTCTACACCGGCGCCGACAAACGCGACATCGTCCTGGCCAAACTCGCCACCCCGGCCCTGAACACCACACCCATGAAACTGGCCACCACCGCCCCAACCAAAGACGAGAAACTCGACTTCATCGGCTGGGGACGAACCAAAACCGAATGGATCCCCACCGAAAAGAAAATCGGCTCCTTCAACATCAACACCGTAGACGCCAAAGAACTCACCATCACCGGCTACAACCCAGCCAACACCAGCCTCTGCCTCGGCGACTCCGGAGCCCCCGGCATCCGCACCACAACCAACGGCCAAGAACTCGCCGCCATCAACTCCCGCTCCTGGCAGAAAAACTGCATCGGCACCACCCAAACCACCAACGACGGCGCCTACGCCACCCGCACCGACGACATCACCCCCTGGATCCAAGGCGTCATCAACAACGGCCGTGCGGTCGCAGGCCTCGAAAACAACGCCTTCATCGAGATCCGCGAAACAGCTGCGACTGACCCGAAAAACGGTTACGCCTGCATCGCGCTCAAGAGTCTGTCGAAAGCCGCCGGAGCCGAGGTCCGCAATGAAATCTGCACCGGACCGTACATTTCGAAAAAATGGGAACTCGTTGAGATCGACAAGAGCCCGAACACTTTCGCAATCCGCAACGTGCTCTCCGATCTCTGCCTCGCCGGAGCAGGCGAAGGACAGAGTCTGAGCCAACAGAATTGCGACTCGGTCAACGCCGCCCAGCAGTGGCAGTTCTTGGCACTCGGCAAAGACGTCACCAGGGTCCGCAATGTCGCCAACGGTCTGTTCCTGACCAACAACAGTGTGAACGAGAACAACATCCGGCCAGCAACCTTGGAGAGCACCCAGTTCGCTGCGAAACAGAACTGGACGCCTGCCGTCGTCGGCAAAGCTCGCTACGACATCGCGAAACCGAACGATTTCATTTCGATCGAAAGCGCTTCGGTTGCCGGCCGCTTCATCAACCACGCAGGGACGAAGGGCACCGTCGGCGCCA